>CAYQBA010000020.1:0-34994 GCA_964415605.1 uncultured Anaerolineales bacterium
GCGGCCGGATCGCCCGGCCGCCGGACCCACGCCGACCCACGGCGGACGGGATCTCGGCGCGGCGGCGGCGACGCTGGACGGGCCGTCAACCAGCGGCGTCGTCCAGACCTGGTCGGATGCCGTGTCGCACGGCGTGCTGCCGGGCGCGGGACCGGCGCCGACATACGCGGTGTCGGCCACGGCACCGCTGTTCGAGTGGCCGGGCCAGGCCATCCAGGCGACTCCGGCCGAGGCGGCGCCAGCGCCGCGCGCCGTGGATGCGGACGGGTCGGCCGCGCCGGGAGCCGCCGCCGCCCGGGCCGGGGCGGACGACGTCGAGCGGCTGGCAAGGCAAGTCTACGGGCTGATCCGGCGCCGCCTGCAGATCGAGCGCGAGCGCAGCGGGGCCATCGCATGGTGAGGAAGGGGGGGTAAGCGTGGGCGGGAACCCGAGCAGCACGTTGGCCAAGGCCTTGATCGAGAACTTGTCCTCGAAGGACAAGGTCTACTGCATGTTCAACCCCGAGGAGTACACGCTCTCGAAGCAGAACACCTGGACGTCCAAGAACGTGAAGGGCAAGAACCTGCCCCGGGTCGACTTCCAGCAGGGCGGGGCTGAGTCGCTCAAGCTGCAGTTGTTCTTCGACACCTATGCCGAAGGGGAAGACGTCCGCAAGCGCACCGGCGGCCTGTGGAAGATGATGATGATCTCGGATGGCAACAAGGAGCAGAAGATCAACAAGGGCCGCCCGCCGCGGGTGAAATTCGTCTGGGGGACCTTCAGCTTCGAGGCCGTCATCGTGAGCCTGACGCAGCGCTTCACGTTGTTCCTGCACGACGGCACGCCGGTCCGCTCGGTCGTGGACATCACCCTGCAGCAGGTGAGCGACGCCGAAGACCATCACCGCCAGAACCCGACGTCGGGCGGCGGGCCGCCGATCCGCACGCACCGCGTGGTGCCGGGCGAGCGTCTGGACTGGATCGCCCATCAGGCCTACGGCGACGCCACGCTGTGGCGCCTGATCTCGGACGCCAACGGCATCCACAACCCGCTGCGGCTGCGCGACGGGCAGATCCTCGTCATCCCGTCGCGGCTGTGAACGGAGGCAACGCGCATGGCTGAACGCAAGGGCCACATCGAGCACGTGTTGATCAAGGTCGACGGCCAGGACCTGCCGACGCAGGTCATGGATGATCTGGTCGAGGTGACGGTGGAGACGCATGCCCAGCTCCCGGACATGTTCCGGATCCAGCTCCACGACGAGCAGCTGCGGTGGATCGACGAGGGGCCGTTCGCGCCGGGCAAGACGGTGGAGGTGAGCTATCAGCCCGACGAGAACGCGCCCAAGACATCGCTGATCAAGGGCGAGATCACGGCCGTCGAGCCCGAGTTCGGCGAAGGCACGCACGCGCAGCTGACCATCCGGGGCTACGACCGGTCGCACCGGCTGCACCGGGGGACGCACAGCCGGACCTACCTGCAGATGACCGACAGCGACATCGCGCAGCGGATCGCGCGCGAGGCCAAGCTGCAGGCCGACGTCCAGTCGACGAGCGAGGTCTACGAGCACGTCCTGCAGCTCAACCAGTCCGACATGGCGTTTCTCGCCGGCCGTGCGCAGCGCATCGGCTTCGAGGTCAGCGTGGTGGACAACACGCTGCGTTTCCGCAAGCGCCCGGAGAGCCAGCCGGCCATCGAGCTCGAGTGGGGCACGGAGCTGCTGAGCTTCCGGCCGCGCTTGACGCTGGCCGAGCAGGTCGACGAGGTGCAGGTGAAGGGCTGGGACGTGAAGAACCGGCAGACGTTCCTGGGGCGGGCGACGGGCGGGAAGGCCGCCCCGCGCATCCGGGAGTCGCGCTCGGGCACCCAGATGGCCAGCGCGGCCTTCGGCGGGGCGCGCCACGTGGTGGTGGACCGCAACATCGCCAGCCAGGGCGAGGCCGACCGGCTGGCGCAGGCGGTGTTCGACGAGCTGAGCGCGGCCTTCCTCGAGGCCGACGGCGAGTGCGTCGGCGACCCGCGGGTGACCGCGGGCCAATTCGTGAACCTCGGCGCGCTGGGCCAGCGGTTCAGCGGGACGTACTTCGTCACGTCGGCCACCCACGTGTACCGGGCCGAGCAGTCCTATGCCACGTACTTCCAGGTCGCCGGCCACCGGCTGGGCACGCTCCAGGCGCTGGTCGAGCCGGCCCCGGCGCCCGGGCGCGACGCGGTGGTGGGGATCGTCACCAACAACAAGGACCCGCAGGATCGCGGGCGGGTGAAGGTGAAGTTCCCGTGGCTGGCCGACGACATCGAAAGCCACTGGGCGCGGCTGGTGGCGCCGGGCGGGGGGCCGGAGCGGGGGGTGTACTGGCTGCCGGAGATCAACGACGAGGTGCTGGTGATGTTCGAGCAAGGCGACGTCAACCGGCCCTACGTGCTGGGCGGGCTGTGGAACGGCCGCGACAAGCCGGCGGCGCCGGCGGGCGAGGTCCTGCAGGGCGGCGCGGTGCGGACGCGGATCCTGAAGACGCGCAAGGGCCACACGCTGACGTTCATCGACGATGGGGCGGACGAGGGTATCCGGATCCGGACGGCGGGCGGGCACACGGTGATGCTCTCGGACAAGGACAAGGAGGTCGTGGTGAAGACGACGGATGGCCACACGTTCACGCTGTCGGACAAGGACAAGAAGCTGGTGGCCAGCTCGACGGGCGACATGGAGCTGACCTGCCAGGGCAACCTGAAGATCGGGGCGCCGATGGGGGCGATCGAGATCCAGGGCAACACGTACAAGCTGAACGCCAGCACGACCGGCGAGGTCAAGGCGGGCGCGAAGCTGACCATCAACGCGGCCCAGGTGGCCATCAACTGACGTCGGGACGAGGACACGCATATGGAAGACAATCCGATCATCGGCCGTGGCTGGCACTTCCCGCCGGAGCTCGACGAACGGGGGTTCGTCCGGCTGGTCGACGGCGATGAGGAGGTGGCGCAGGCGATCCGCATCGTCCTGGGCACGATGCCGGGCGAGCGGGTGATGCGGCCCGAGTTCGGGTGCCGGGTGCACGAGCTGCTGTTCGAGCCGATGGACGCCACGACCGCCGGGCTGGTGGACGCCTACGTGCGCGAGGCCCTGGGGCGCTGGGAGCCGCGCATCGAGGTGGTGGACGTGAGCGTGCCCCTGTACTCCGACGACGAACACGGGCGCGACTTGATCTACACAGGCCATCTCCCCGTGACCATCCAGTACCGGATCGTGGCCACGCACAGCAGCCGCAGCCTGGTCTACCCGTTCTACCTGATCCCGCAAGAGCCGCAGGCCGCGGCTGGCTAGGAGGCAAGGGATGGGGCTTCCCACCCACAGTCTGGACGACCGGACCTTCCAGGACATCGTCGACGAGGCGAAGAAGCGCATCGGTGCGTCGTGTCCGACATGGACGGACCACAACGTCAGCGATCCGGGCATCACGCTCGTGGAGCTGTTCGCGTGGATGACGGAGATGATCCTCTATCGGCTGAACCAGCTTCCGGACCGCCACTACGTGAAGCTGCTGGAGCTGATGGGGCTGCGCCTGGGGGAGGCCGAGCCGGCCAAGACCGACCTGACGTTCTACCTGGCGGCGCCGCAACCGACGGCGGTGCCCATCCCCGCTGGCAAAGAGGTGTCGACGCTGCCCACCGAGGGCAGCCCGGCGGTGATCTTCACGACCGACACCGATCGCGTCATTCGCCCGCTGGGCGAGGGCGACCGCCCGGTCATGTTCTCCGGGACAGGCGACGACGGGCGCGGCTGGCCGCCCGAGGGTGAGATCGTCCGGTTGCCGATTCCCGCTATCGGGGGCACGCAGAAGAACAAGCTCAAGGTGTTCGGCGTGGCGCCTCAGGTGGGCACGAGCTGGTACTTCGGGTTTGACGTCGACGTGAGCTGGCATGTGATCGAGCTGGAAGTTGTGGTCGAGACCATGCCGCAGGGGGTCATCCCCAAGGACCCGCCGTGGGAGTGGGAGGCGTGGGGAGTGGGCGCGCAGGCGAGCGGCACGCGGTTGCTCAAGCCAGGCTGGCATACCGCGGTGATCGACCGTCGCAGAGAGGATCTCGATGGCCCCCCGCCCGAGGAGCCTCTCAGTCGCGAGATCGTGGACACAACGGGCGGTCTGACCCAATCGGGCAAGATCCGGCTGCGCCTACCGCAGATGACGGCCAACACGTTCCCCAAGTCCGGCGAGCGGCCGCTGCGCTGGCTGAGGTGCCGCATCACCGGCGGCAACGAGGGCTCGGCGTTCACGACGTCGCCCGAGGTATCCGGAGTAAGTGTCCGAACTCGGGGGGTGACGGTGGGCGCGACGCACGCCCAGGTGATCCGGAACGAGATCCTGGGGATCTCCGACGGCAGCGCCGGCCAGGTGTTTCAGCTTCAGAACCGCCCGGTGCTGCGGCGGGTGGACGGCGATGCGGACGAGGTGGTGGAGGTTCACGCCCTGTCCAACGGAGCCGATGGCTCGGCCTCCGAGGCGTGGGAGGAGACGGAAGGTGTGTGGTCGCATCTGCCGGATGAAGACCTCCGCGATCTGCCACACTACATGATCGAGCGGCGGACGGGGGAGGTGTCGTTCGGCCCGGCGCTCCGCGACCGGACGGGCAAGGTCATCCGCTACGGCAAGATCCCGCCGCGCGGCGCGCAGGTCCGGATCCGGAAGTACCGCATTGGGGGGGGGGTGATCGGCAACGTCCGGCAGGACGCGCTGAACGTGCTGCGAGAGGCCATCCCGTACGTCGAGAAGGTGACGAACCACGAGGATGCCGCCGGCGGGATGGACCCCGAGTCGGTGGAGAAGGCCAAGCTACGGGCGCCGGCGCTCCGGACGCATGACCGAGCGGTGACGCTCAGCGACTTCGAGGTGCTCGCGTTGAAGGCCGACACGCGGGTGGGACGGGTGAAGTGCATCCAAAGCCCTGAGACCCGGCGCGAAAACGTGGTGAGCGTGGTCGTGGTGCCACGGGTCCAGCGGCCGGATCGGTACCTGACGTTTGAGCAGCTCAAGCCCGACGCCGACCTGCTGGCGACGGCGGAGCGCGAGCTCGACAAGCGCCGCCTCCTGACGGTCCGGGTCGAGGCCCGTGGGCCGCAGTATGTGTGGGTGACGGTGACCATGCGGGTGAAAGCGCGTGAGGGTCTGTCACGGCCGGAGGTGCAGCGGAAGGTGAAGCAGAAGCTCGACACCTACATCAACCCGCTGGTGGGCGGCCCGGAGAAGCGGGGGTGGCCGTTCGGGCGGGAGTTCCGGCCCGCGGAGATCCTCGGCTGGCCGGAGGCGTTCCCAGAGCTCGGGATCCGGCACATCGAGGAGTTCTCGATCAAGAAGACCGTCTACAAGGATGACGGAACGGTTCAGCACGAGGAGGAGCAGTCGCAAGGCGAGGCGGCGCTGGCGGTCTACGAGCTGGTGCCGCACGCGGTCCTCGCGTCCGGGCAGCATGTGGTGACGGTGGAGTAGCGACGATGGCCGCGAAGAAGGTCTCGTTCCAGGTACGGGTCTGGCTGCCGGACGCCACGGAGCAGGTGCGGGCACTGGAGCCGCTTCCGTTCACCATCGGCCGCCGGGCGGGCAATGCCTTGGAGCTGCCGCACGAGACGGTGTCGGGGACGCATGCGGAGATCCGTCTGGAAGGCGGCCAGTTGGTGCTGGTGGATCGCGGCAGCACGAACGGCACGTGGGTGCGCGAGGCGAAGCTACCGGCGGAAACGCCGTACCCGGCCACGGGCGACGTCGAGTTTCAGATCGGGCCGTACCGGCTGCGGGTGGAGCCGGTGGGTGCTGCGGCGGCGCTGAGCGGCGCCGCCGCAGCTGGCACTTGGGCGCGGATCTTCACCGATGCCGCCGACGAAGCGGTGGATGCCGGCAGGAGCACTTTCGTGCGGTGGCAGGTCGGCGGCGTGCGGTCTTATTCGGTGGCCGGTGAGAAACAGTCCGCGGCGAGCGGGTCGATGGAGGTGTGGCCCGTTCAACGCACGACCTACCGGCTGGAGGGCATTGCGCTCGACGGGAGCTCGGTGACGCGCGAGGTCGTGATCTCGGTCCGGGGACACGCGGCGGAGTCGGTCGCTGATGGCGGTGACGGGCAGGCGCTCCAGGAAAAGGACGCCCTCCTGGGATTGGAGACTCTGACACCGAAGACGGAGGAGGCTGACCGCAAGCAGCAAGATCGCAAGACGGAGGCGCCCAGGGACAACCGGCTGGCCAGCTTCCTCCCGGCGATCTACCACCAGTCAGCGCTATCCGGGATGGGGCAGGGGGGCGACTTGATCGCGGCGCTCCTGCACATGGCCGACGGGATCTGGCGGCCGCTCGAGCAGACCATCGACCACTTCGCCCTGTACCTGGACCCGTACGCCGCACCGGACACGTTCGTGCCGGTGCTGGCGGCGTGGCTGGGGCTGGACACGATGGGCTGGCCAGAGGACCGTCTGCGGGATCTGATCCACGCGGCACCGGACCTTTACGCGATGCGCGGCACGCCGTGGGGTCTCGAGCGGCACCTCGAGATCCTGACCGGCACGAAGCCGCACATCGACGACCGGGTCATCGATCAGCCGGGGCTGGTGCAGGTGGAGGTGCGGATGCCGGATGCGTGGCTGGACAGGGGCGAGAAGCAGGAGGGGATCATGTTGGCCATCAGGGCCATCGAGGCGTTCCACCTGCCGGTGCATGCGCGGTGTGAGTGGCGGCTGGTGGCGGCCCCGTCGGAGGCTCCGTCGACATGAGGGAGGGAACGGCATGAGCGCAACTGAGGCATCGACCGGCGGCGTGGCAGACCCGGCAGCGGGCGCATCCGCGGGGGGCGGCGCGACAACGGGCTTCCGCATCGCGCGTCAGGCGAACCCGTCGGAAGGTGACGGGATCGTACGGGTCGACGTGGTGAAGTTCCCCTGCACGATCGGGCGGTCGCCGGATGCGGACATCCGGTTCGATCACCCGAGTGTCTCGTTGCGGCACGCGGAGCTGAGGATGGGGCCGGACGGGCCGGTCCTTGTCGATACGGGCAGGCAAGGCGACGGCAGCACCAACGGCACTTTCTTGGGCAATCAAGGGCGGGACAAGCTCACGCCTGGGGTGGAGAAGCGCTGGCCGGTGGGCGTGCCGGCACGGGTCGGACAGCGCTGGCTGCGGTTGGAGCGGCAGGCGCCGGCGGGCGCTGGTGCGGGTGCGGGTGCGGGCGCGCCGGGTCGGGCTGCTGTCGGCGGGGCTGTCGCCACCGTGGCAGGGGGCGTGGCGGCAGGCGTGGTCGGCGGAGGCACGCCGGCTGGTGCGGGACATGTGACGGCGGGTGTGAGTCGGGCGGCGGGCGTGGCAACGGGCGCGGCGGCGGGCGCGGCTGGAGGAATGGCGGCGGGGGGAGCGCAGGAAGGGAAGGCGGAGAAGGGCGGCATCACGATTACGCGGGTGCCCGCGCTGCAGCTGGAGGTCGGGGGTCGGGCGGACGGCGCGGTTGTAGTGAGCAACTCGGCGGCCTTCGCGCAGTTTGTCCGATTGAACGTGGTGTTGCCGGAGTCGTTGCGGGGCTGCTTAGTGCGCGTGAACCAGGGGCAGGTGCGGATCGAGGCGGGGGAGACGAAGTCGATCGGATTCCTGATTCAAGCTCCGGCAACTGGAGCCTCGAATTCAGTTCCACCGGCCGGGGAGCACCGAGATGTAAGGGTGCAGATCAGGGATACGCAGCGGGACTTGTTATTGGCCGAGTCCGAACTATCGATATCCGTGCGGCCGTTTGGCCAACCGACAGCCAGACTGGATCCTCCGGAGGTGTCGGCTGGAGAGCCTTTCGAAGTCATCGTAACCAATGGCAGCAATGTCACCCAAGACGCTCGACTCTCGCCATCGAGCATACGAAACGACATCAGCTTCATCCCGAATGTTGCGGTTGTTCAGGGTATCGAGCCTGGCGAGGAGAAATCGCTGCGTTTCGATGCTCAACCGTCGAATCGTCAATTGGTGGGCGAGGAAAGGACTCTTCCCTTCAAGGTTAAAGTGGAGTACTTGAAGGGGCTAGATCACGTTGATACCCTGGAAGGCAAGCTGCACTCGAAGGCGCGAGTTGCAAGAGCCTGGACGTTCCCGCTGGTTGGTTTGGCGGCGGCTGCCGCGCTTGTGATGTACGGGTTCGGCTACTTTCGGGCCGGAGAGGAAGAGCCGACCACGCCAACGCCGATCCCAGGTACGTCGGAGCCGGCCGTTCAACCTCAAGGATCGCAGTCAACCATGACGAGTACGCCAGGAGTAACACCCACGGCAGACGGCAAGGAAAGGGAGACAAGTGACTCTAGTCCTCCAACGCTGTACGGGTTGGTGTTTGGGTCAGGGGCAGCACCAACACCGTTGAGGCTATCGGCGCGGGAGGGGACACGAACACCGCTTCCGCAACCGACAACCCCAAGTGATGCCATGTTTGCCTTGTTCCCTAGAGAATGCAGTGAAGGGGCGTCGGTGTCTATCACTGTCAAACCCACCAAAGTCGTCCAGGGCAGAACGGCAGAGGTGTCGTGGACAGCCAAGAATACGAAGGCAGGTGTCAGCATCAATATATTGAATGATCCACTAGATCCAATAGGGAGCAATTTACCCACGACAGGCAGTCTGGAGTGGGACAGTGAGGATACCCCAATTGGAACAGTCGTCTCCTTCGAGATCACGGCGACAGCCCTGTGCGATAATGAAACTGTGTCGGGTCAGACGGTCATCACAATAGTAGCACCAACGCCTACACCTTCACCTATTCCGCCCACAACGACACTCACACCCACGTCGACAGCCATACCCACGACTGCTCCGCCACCGACGCCGACAGAAACACCAACAGTGATCACGATCACTGGTCACGTTCGAGATAAAGACTCCAAGAAGGTAGGCAAAGCAACAGTCACCGCTTGGTGTAGTAACGCCGAGTATCTTACTCGGGAAGTTGAGTCAAATGGAACAACAGGGGCCTATCAGGTCATGGTCCCCCTGACCCTTCCGTGCTCGACGGTGAGGTTAACCGCGGAGAAATCTCCTGACTTCCCAGAGATCAGCCCTCCCATCGAGAAGAGTAGACCTGACAACGTCTATGAACTCAAAGATGTTCTTCTGAATTTCCCGTAGCCGCTGCAGGGCTGTCAATGAACAGGTGCGAAGACGCTTTGTGTGCCGCTCTTACTATAGTGATACAGAATCATGAGCGATAGCTATATCAACGGACCAAACCTAGATTCGGAAACTCTGATCGCCATCCAGCTTGGGGATCGCATCCATCGATCCCCACTCCAGCTTCACGAAAGTGGCTCATTCACCATTGGCCGAGGAGACGACAACAACTTGGTGTTGGACGACCTGAGCGTCTCATCAAGACATGCAATGATTCTCCTGCAAGACAACGGACTCTATCTTGTAGACCGCGAGAGTCAAAACGGTACATTCATCCGTGACGGCCAGCGGTTGCCACCAGGTCAGCGTCATCCGATCAACATCCATGATGAGTTCCGTCTGGGAACGATCTGGTGTCGGATTGAGCGAAGCACTACTGGGCAATCGCCTCTTGGAGGCAACGGCAGACAACCTGAAATCCACTTCGATGTTGAGTGGGAGGTGCCACAAACCCCCACGGTGACGATCGAGGGTCAGCCAACAACGCTGCCAACCTTGCGCTTCACGATTCACAACCGATCTAGCCGAACCGATCACTTTAATTGGGAAGTTGTAGGCGAAGACCATGACGATTCTGGCCTTGTTCTCAGCAACAGCCACTTTAACAACTCAATACAACAGGTTCTTCCACACGGAATGGACGTTTGTGAGATCGAGATTCGTGTTCCTCGTGCTGGACATGTTCTTGCGCATGTGTATCAGATGTCATTGGTTGTCACGAGTGGGAATGAGAGCGAATCAGTCATAAGAAAGAAGTTCTTCGTCGACGTCAAACCCTTCTCACAACTGTTTGTGGAAATGAATCCCCCAGACCTTGGAACGAGCAATCGTGGAATTCTAATCGTCAGAAGCGAAGGGAACTATTCGCGTGGGCTAGTTGCTGAGTGGAAGGATGATCGAAACGCACTATCGTTTGAACCCCCCAGGAAGGAGATTAGCCTTCACCCGAACGATCACCCTGAAGACCAAACGGACTTCAGAGCGAAACCTCGCAAGCGACAGTGGTTCGGTGCACAGACACAACACAAGTTCCGTGTCGAAATTCGCGACCGTGACAAACTTGGCAATAAGCCAGAAACCGCCGTCGGTAGCTATACCAGTGGACCGCTGATTCCCAACTGGTCTTTGCCGATTATACTGGCCGTGTTGGCTGGTGGCGCGTTCTGGGCGTGGCGTAGCATAGCACTGGAAACCAAGTGCAACTGGCCTGTCGTGACTTCCCTAAGAGAGTGTGTTGAGAAGCGAGAATCAGACAAAGCCGCTGCAGAGGCACGAGCCACGGCATCAGCTTCTGAAACGGCCGCAGCCGAGGCAGCAGCAGCCGCTGCTCAACAGACACAGGAGTGGCCCGCCAAGGACGATGATGGCGATGGAATCCTAAACTCGGATGATCCGCACCCGAATCAAGCGCCTACCCCGACCCCGTCGCCACCCCCGCCATCAGATACCCCCCCACCGACATCAACCCCCGCGCCGACACCACTTCCCACACCTTTGCTTGCCTGCCCTCCAGATCCAATTCAGACTGAGGGCCCCGGGTTGCCCGCGATCTTGACGTGGAATCTCACGAACGTTGCGAAAGTCATGCTTGCACATGATGGCAAAGAGACTGAGGTGGCAAATCAATCGAGTATCGAGGTATTCCCTGAAACATCTACAGAGTATGAGCTTCGGATCACCCTGTTGAATGGAGACGCAGTAACATGCCGAACGAATGTGTTCGTCGCGATCCCAACGCCAAACCCCGACATCCCCGTGGTCATCCCCGGCCAAGGGCAGCAAGGAAGGCGTCTCGTGCCCGCCACGGTCCCTCCATGATCTGCCGGAAGCGATCGGTTCGACGGTGACCGTCATTCGCTCCGTATTCGCAAGCAAGGAGATCAACTGACATGAGCGACGTGCAGGATCAAGAACCCCGGCAACCCTCCGCGCGTTCCACGGGTTCATCGCTCGCCCGCGCCCGCAATTGGTTCGCGCGACTTCGATCGTACTTGTCGCGGGTCGATTGGTCTCGAGCTCGTGATCTCGTCGACCGATTCAAGACCCATCTGCGCACCTCCGAGCGAGCCCCCATCACCATCGCCGCGCTCGCCGGGATCGGGTTGGTCGGCGCGACGTTGTTGGTCGTCCTGATCGTGAGGCAGCGGCCCGAACCCGTGCCGCCCGCCCCTGTTCCCACCGCCGCCGCCCAGGCCGTCATCCCAGCCGCGCCTACCCGCACACCCGTCGTCGCCATCGCGACCACCCGGCCGAACGGCTCCAGCCTGGCGGGCCGCTGCGTGCCCGCCAAGACCCAGGTGCGCCCAGGCGAGTGCGCCACCCTAGCGTTGGATCGCGCCGCCCTGACCGCGTTCGGCGGCCGCGTGGCCGCCGTGTACATCCTGCACGCCAACAGCGGGCGCCGCGAACGGATCGCCATCACCGACCGGACCGAGGTCTGCCCGGAACAGACCACCCACTACGCATGGGACATCTACCTCCGCGACGAACCGGGACGCGCATCGCGCAAGGTGGCGTGGTGCGAGACCACCGTCGAAGTCCGCACGGCGTCCGCCCGCCCGTGACGCCGCTCGGCACAACCTCCGGAGAGCAGGGCCGGGATCGCGACACGGCATCGGATCGGCCCAGCCACTACGGCCACAGCGCAGTGGGTCCGCGCCTGCCAGGCCCGAGCCCGGCCACCCCGACCCGCTGACGAGGAGACACACCGATGACCGACAGCCAGACCAACGGGCCCGACGCCCAGCCGGCCACCGCGGCGCCCGATTCGGCCGCCACGGCGCTCGAGCCGGCTGCCGGCGCCATCCCGCCCGTGGGTGAAGGGGGTGTGTCGGCATCACCGCCCGTAGCGGCAGTGTCTCTGCCTGACGTCGCCGCGGAAGCTGATCTCGTTCCGCCCGCGCCCGCCACCGATGCCGTGACTGCGCCCGATGCAACGCCGGCCGTTGCCGAAGATCCGGCTCCAACACCCTTGGCGCCCGCTCGACCCCATCCGGATGACAATCCCCCAACGGACACGGTGGGGACGGAGTCGGGTGTGGGCGAAGGTGACTTCCCGGCCGACCTCTTCGATGCCGATCCCGACGCGTCCGCAACGCCGGCCGAATCCCGCATGCCCGCAAGCACTCAATCACCGCCGCCCGGCATGCCCCTCGGCGCCGCGATGCCCGCCGATTCGGTCGCGGCCGGTTCGGAGGAGCCGGACACCGAGACATGGGTCGCGACGCCGCCGCTACCGACGGAGTTCATCGAAGACCAGTCCCTTCACACCCAGCCTATCGACCGGGATCCGGGTAGTCCAGGGCCGTGGGATATCGAGCCCCCGCCGCCCCCGCCTCCGCCCCCACCTCCCCCGCCCAAGCCAGAACCAAAGCCCAAGCCGCCACCCGCGCCACCCCCGCGCCCCAACCGCCTGAGCGGCCGTGCCCTCCTCGCCCTCGCCGCGACCGTGGCGCTCGTGCTGGCCTTCGCGACCCACTTCTGCAGACTCGACCAGCGCCTGCTCAGTTGCGGCTGGCTGCCGCCGACCCCAGCCCCCGTGGTCATCATCCCCGTGCCTCCGCCGACCCGCGCGCCCGACCCGTGCGACCCGACCGCGCCGCTCGCGTTCGCCGACGACCGCGACGGAGACTTCGACATCTTTGTGCTGCAGCCCGCCGCACAGACGCTGGTCGCCGTCACCGCCAACCGCCAGGACGACCGCTACCCCGTGTTCTCGCCCGATGGGCGGCAGGTGCTGTACAGCTCCCGTCAAGGCGGCAACTGGGATGTATATGTCACCGACGCCGACGCCCCCACGCCGCGCCGCCTCACCAGCAACCCCGCCGTGGACCTGGCGGCGGCGTGGCTGCCGAGCGGCCAGGGCGTTGTGTTCCAGTCCACACGTGGCGGCCGCAAGGCGCTCTACGTCATGGACATCGACCGCAGCGAGTCGCGGGGTGGCCGCGTGACGCGGGTCTCGACGTCGCCCGGCGCCCGCGATGGCGGCACTGCGACAGCCGCCGCCACCGCCGCCACCGCACCCGCCGCCAGCGCAGCCAGGGTCGACGACATCTCGATCACCTCCCTGTTCGAGTGCGTGCCGACGGGACCGGTGCGTTCGCCCTCCGTGCCCGCCTGCCAAAGCTGGTCGCCCGACGGGGATTGGCTGGTGCACACGCTGGGCGGCATGGGCGGGAGCGCCATGGCCATGGCCGACCGCGACGCCGACAACCCCCGCATCATCGTCGACACCCGCGGTCTCGACTGGGGCGCACGCTGGTCGCCCGACGGCAAGTACATTGCGTTCACGCAATGGCTGCCGCGGACCACGCGGGTGTTCATCGTCCGCTCCGATGGCCGGTGCCAGCAGGTGGTGGCGGGTGGAGCGCGGTCGGAGTGGCCGAGCTGGGGGAGCGCGCGATGAGACCTTCGTCGCCGCCACGTCGCCCCGAACCTGGCCGGGGTGAGATCATGACGCCGGGGAGGGAAGCGTGAACACCGAAGAGCCATCGACGTCGCCAACCCAGGCCGACCGCGACGAACCGGCGTCCGAGCCCACGAGCGCGATCGAGCCGCACCAACCGCGAGGCGACGGGATGTCCAACAGGTTTGCCGGCCTGCTCAAGCGATTGATCCAACTGGCCGTGTTGTCTTTGGCCGTCGGCCTGCTCGGCTACTACGGCTTGCCCATGCTCCGGAGCAAGCTCATCGCCCCCGTGGAGCTCAACGCGTCGCAGATCGACGACCTTGCGTTGGAGCTGGCGGCGCTGCAGGCCCGGGTGGACGACACAGACGCACGCGTGAACGCCATCGGCGACTCCGTCGAGTCCCTCGAGCAGTCTGGCCAACGGCTCGAGGAGAGCCTCGTGTCGCTCGAAACGCAGGTGGCGGAGGATGGCGATGCGTCCGCGCAGGCTCTGAGACAGGCGGCGCTGACGACACGCGCGTTGGACATCGTGGCGCGCGGGCGGCTATACCTGGCGCAGAGCAACTTCGGCCTGGCGAGAGATGACTTGGTCGCGGCGCGCGCGATCTTCGCCGAGCTCGAGGCCGAGAGCCAGGACGAGGCGTTGGCTCCGGCCATCGCGCGGCTGGACATGGCCATCGAGAACCTGCCGGATTACCCGGTGGTCGCCTCCGGAGACCTCGAGATCGCGTGGCAGGCGCTGATGTCCGGCGACGTCGACGCGTTGGGGGTTGCGACGGCGATGGCGACGGTGACGGTGACAGCGATGGCGACACCCACTCCGGTTGAGGTCGTCACGGCCGCGCCAAGCGCGTCGCCTTCGGCGACGGGTGGGGCGGGGGCGGGGCGGTGAGGTTGCGAACGAGTATGAACGGCTCACTGCTGGGGGACAACTGCTGGAATTGTGTGCTTCTTGCCTCGTGTTACAGCTTCGTAAGCTTGAGCCGCAGTGCGAATAGCAGTAGCATACTCCTGTTCTTTTTTCGAGCCCTTCTTGGCGCCGTTGTATACCCGAGCTAGTTTCTCGTAGTCGCCACGCCGGATAGAGGATTCGAGTCGATTGGAGCGAATGAAGTCAAAGATTCCTCTAATCTGAACACGCTCACTCTTTTCGTATGCCTCAACCATAGCGACGGCTGAGTTGTAACCCATAAGGCCATGGTTAAATCCCATAATCTGCCCTGAACCAAAGGAAGCGCATTGATACGCGGTTTCTCTGTCACTCAGTGCTGCCGCGAAGTCGATGACTTGCCATTCAGATGACTGGCTCTTGTGACATGGTTCAAATGTGTCATTCGAATTGACTCGAAAACGGTGATCCTTATGACGTTCATCCTTGCGCCGAAAGTCGAAATGATCATTGAATCGCTTCGTGTTTGCCTTCGTCCTTGAGCCCCACCTATCCCAAAACACGTGATTCTCAAATCTTACAATTGGCTTATTCGTATCCTTGTCAAAGGTCTTGCCGCCTGACTCGACCTTCATGATTCCTGCAGCCGCTGATGTGGGTATTCCTAGTGATTGGGCCAACTCTTGAATGAACCCACCCTTTGTATTGTAAATACTCGCCATCATGCGCTTCAACGATCCCTTTACAGCAGCCAAGTCGATGACATCACTGGCGGTCAGCTCGACATTGGAGGAAAGTAGATCGGCGATCACATATGCAAGCTGCTCGCGTCCAGAGAATGAAGCCGCGACTAGGTAATGCTGCAGGTACTTGAGTTGCTCTTGTGTCAGAGCGCGGAGCACCTCGATTTGCTTCGTTCGCGAATTCGCCGCCAAACCAATAATAGTCTCTGTCTGCAACGCCCCCGAAGATAACTCGTCAATGATGGAGATCGCTATTGTCCCTGATGACGACGTCTGCCATGCGACTGAGCGAAGTGCGGCTCGAAGACGATCTCTCCTGTAAAGACCATCATCAAGTGAGTTCAGGTTCTCAAGCAAGGCTGCACGATCTCGTGATGTCAGACTCTCGATAACGTGAATGAGCTCCACTGGGCTGAGTCGGTCGAGATAGAAGAATGCACCTGCAACACTTTGCTGTCGAGGGTCACTTACAGGCATCGTGGGACTTGTGTTGAAGTCACCCTTACGAATCGCAGCCTTGATAAGATCAGACTGTGTTCCAAGAACAGGGCTCAACTTCGATTGCCTGGATCGAGCTGTCTTCTTGAGCTGAAGCGCTCCTGCAAAAGCAATGTGCTGCGACTGCATGGGGTGCGACGGGTATCCATCTAGAACCTGGCAAAGCTGATGATTCCCAATAGCCCTTCCGATAGCACGGATTTCTGTCATTCGATCATGATCTCGCAACTCTCTCGGCACTGAGGCTGTAACATGGGAAGTGGTCTCTTTCTGCGTGGATCTAGGCTTAAACATGGAACACCCCCATGTATATTGGTGCTGACACAATTCCAAGCACGATGATGGCCGCATGCGTGTGCTGAGGGTGTGTTGATCGTGACCGCGCTGGCATCTCACCTCACCCCACACTCCCGCAGCCACTGATCGACCCACACCGTATCCGACTCGTCCAGCGGCGGCGCGGGCGGCTGCCGGTAATCGACCTGAGCCCCGAACGCGCTGCGCTCGTACACCGACGCCACCACCGCACCGAGGTCCAACGGCACGTCGGGGTCCGGCTCCAGCAGCGGCACCGGAAGCACCGGCAGCGCCTCGCGGAGCTGAATCGGCCACACCTCCACCGTCGGCCGCCGCGTCGCCCGGCTGAGCATCACATAGTAGGGGGCCCGCGGCACCGGTCGCTCGAGCGGCGGGCGCTCCCCACCACGGAGCAAGTCGATCTCCATGAAGTGCGCCGCCGAGTGAAGCAGATCCGCCCGCTTGCGCCGGTAGTCGAGGTAAGCCTGATGACCCGGCCGCTTGTTCACCGGCGACAAGATCTCGATGGCCGTGACGAGCGTCTGATGGTCGGTCGTGCGGACCTCGACCGACAACAGCTCCACCGGGACCTCATGCGGGATCAGGCTCGTCACCGGCGCCGGCGTGATGCCCACCTCACCCGTCCGGCCCCCGTTGGCCGCCGGCGAGCGGCGGGCGAACACCGCCACATCCGGGCGCACGTTCCGGGCTTCCGTGATCTCGATCACATCATAGGTCAAGGACGGCGTCAATCGCGCCACGTAGCGCGGCTGGATCGACCGGTTCAGCAGCGCGCGGATCTCCCCGGCTAGGTCGTTGTGAAACTCGACCCACCGGTCCGGGTGCTCGAGATAAGGATCCATCCCCGGGAACGGCGATGGCATCACATGCCCCCCGTGTGCGCCAGAACCGCCATCACATCATCCGCCCAGCCGCCAGCACATCCCAAGATAGCGCATCTCCCCCGCCGCGTCCACCGCCCCCACCCCGGTACATCACCACATCAGCAGCCAGCTCGCCCAAGACGACCGCATCGGTCGCCAACGCCGTTGCCGGAGACCAATCCGGCCGCCCACGGTGCTCCCGACAACCCGCGCCCCGCCCAGCGCGCGCGATTCCACCCTCGCCTCCAGCCGCACCGCGTCCCCCTCCCGTTGAGCGGGCGCCCTGCTCCCGCGCGCCGCCCGGCCCGGCCCGGCCGCGCGTATCTCCCACTCCGGCATGTCCGGCTCGATCGGCACCTCCGGCCGGCGAATCGCCGATCCGGTCGCCGTCGCCATCACCGTCGGTACCGCCAACGGCGTGCCCGACGGCGCCGCCGTCGCCTCCGCGCTGGCCATCGCCGTCAGCGTCGGCGACACCACCTGCGTCGCCGCCGCTGTCGACCCCGGCCGCGCGGTCGCCGTCCGCGTGGCCTCCGGCGACGCCGACGCCGTCGCCGTGCCCGTGGCGCCCCGAGTCGCCGTCGCCGAGGCCGTTGCCGAGGCTCCCGGCGCCGGCGAGCCGGGGAGGACCACGAAGATCGCGTTCGCCGACCACGGCCCCGCCTGCCCGGCGTTGTCCACCCCGCGCACCCGCCACGTCTGAGGACCGACCAGCGAGCAATCGATCACGATCTCCAGCTCAGGCTCCGCCACCCGGCGCGACATCGCCATCAGCAGATCGCCCGGCCGCAGCGGGATCCTGAGCTGCCATTCGTAGCCCGCGACCGCCGCCGACGGCTCCAGTGCCTGCCACTCGAAGGCCATCGGCTTGCCACAGGCATACTCGTCCTTGATCGAGCCATCCGGGTGGAGCCTGACCGGCGCCGCCAACGGCGCCGCGTCCACCGTCGGCAACGCCGTCGCCGCGGCCGTCGCCCCCGTCGTCGCCGTCCGCAACGCCGCCGCCCGGGTCGCCATGTTCGGCGCCGGCGTAGCGGTCGCCAGCGCCGCCGACGCCATCGTCGGTGCGCGCGGACCGCCCGCTACCACCCCCGGCCCCCCTGCGATCGAAACCGGCAGCGTGGGCACCCCGCGCGGCGTCGCCGTCACGACCAGCACCCGCGCCGTCGCCGTCGCGGCCGGCGTGGGCCGCCGGACGACCACCGGGGGCATCGTCACCACCACATACCCCTGCGTCGGTAGAGCGGGCGCAAGCGCGAGGGCCGTCGGGATCGCCGTGGGCGAAGCCAGCACCCCAGGCGCCGGGGCGGCCGTGCTCGGGACCAAGGCCGTCGCCGGCGGAGCCGCGACCGCTAGCAGCGCCGGCGTGGCGCCGGCAGGCGCCGCCGACGCGACGGCTGGTGGCAGCTCCGCCACCGGCTCGCTCCAGCGCGGGTCGATCACGATCCGCCGCTCCGCTGGTGGAACCTCGTCGTTGCCCGCCCGATCGACCGCTCGCGCCAACACCAGGTAGCGCCCCGGCCCCCCGACGAACGCCTCTCCGGAATCCTCCGCGGGCGCCGACGGGATCCCGTTCGCCACCAGGGCGAACGGCGTCGTGTACCGCTGCCAGCTGTCCCCCCCGTCCAGACTGTAGAGGATGTGATCCACGCCGCTGACCGGCACGCCTTCCGCCCCGTCTTCCCCCCCATCGCCGGCCGACAGCGAGACCACCACCGTGTCGTACCACCGCCCGTCCGGCGACTTCGGCCCCGACGCCTCGATGAGGGTCCGCGGCGGCACGATGTCACGCAGCGGCCGGCCCGCCAGCATGCAGCGCCCCGGTCGATCCACGAGCGCCACCGCCCGCCCCGCCGACGCGTCGACCGTCGAGGCCAGGGGCTCCCACGCCCCCCCGTCGGACTGCCAGAGAACCGTCAGCGAACGGCGGTCGACGTCTTCAAGCCGGCGCGCGTCGAACGCCAGCTCGATCCGCGCCGGCGGGTCGAAGCGCGCGATCGGGGCGCCGGTCGCGTCAAACGCCGAGAGCACGCACCCCGCCCCGATGCCGGCCAGGTCCGCGCCTTGCGGCACATCCGGCGCCCGCCCGAAGTGCACCACCGCCCCGGCCGGCAGCGCCCCCCGCGCGAAGCACGGCCCCCCGCCGCGCGCGCCGTCCAGCCACAGGCCGAGCCCCCCGCCGCTGTCCGCGCCGACGTCGACGCTGGCCCACAGCGGGTGCTTCCACAGGTACCGGCTGACGCTCGGCGCGTGCACATACCGCTCGCCCCGCGCGTCGGCGAACTCCGACGCCACCGCCCACGGATCCACCGGATAGGCCGTGCTGGGCACGAAGCCGAACGGATCGACCACCTCGTCCAGCTCGAAGGCCCCGTCGCCGTTGCGGTCGAAGCGGGCCTCGAAATGCAGGTGGTAGCCGGTGCTCCAGCCCGTGTTGCCCATCGTGCCGATGCGGGTGCCCGCCTTGACCGGCCGCCGCCGCATCGCCACCGCGGCATCGAAAAACGCATCGTCCCGCAGGTGCCAGTAGATGCTCAGGAAGTCGCCGACCGCGGGTACCCGGTGCTGGATCTTGACGAACAGCGCTCCCGACGCCGCGTGCTTCCCGGCATCGACGACCACGCCATCCGCCGCCGCCAGCACCGGCGTCGCGGCTTGATAGGGTGGATCCGGATAGAAGTCGTAGCCGGGATGCCCCGAGTAGAGCTCGTAATCCGACGCGACCCCGAAAAACGTCAGCACGCTGCTCCCGGTTGGATGCCACAGCGGCTCACGTCCGGCGGTGACCATGTGCTGTTGCGGTGCCGGATACAGCGGCCACAGGTGATCCATGTAGCTGTTGATCCGCCCGCCGCGGGCATCCACGCGCTGCACGGCGGTCTGGAACTGTGCCGCCGTGCCCCCGAAGCCCGCCGCGCTGCCGTCATACGGAAACGGCAGGTCGAGCAGCGGGATGGGGCTGCCGACACCCGCCAGCGCGCGCGCCATGCTCGCGCCCGCGCCGGGCGCCGCGAGGCCCGGCGGCGACCCGTCGCCGCACGGCAGGCGCGTGAGATCGGCGTCGCCCACGCGGCCATCGCCGTCAACCCCCGCGCGCTCCTGGAGCTTGGCCAGCCGCTCCGCCAGAGGCCGCCAGGACATGAGCCCCGCCGTGGTGGCGCACAGCGTCGTCAACAACACCGCTAGGGCAAATCCGCCGACAAACGCGATGCGCCTCGGATCTTTCGCCCACCGCCCCTGGAGCTCGCGATGGTGGCCCAAAACCGCCTCCTGGACAATACCCGCGAGCTGGGAGCTCGCACGCCATCTGGCGCCGATCGGGTGCGTGGGGGAACGCCGTCGACTTAATCAAAAGTTTACCACGCGCTGCCGAATCACGTCAAGCGTCTTGTGCCCGCCGCCAGATCCAGGCGCGCCAATGGTGGCGCTTCCGACTGCCGCCCCGTCCCCGGAGGGACCAGGGGGCGGATGGCTCCGTGGTCCTTGCCGAAGCGCGGCATGCCGCCACGAGCAGTCCCCAACCCCGAGCAGGCCTGCCACGACACCCGCCCCCGCATCCGCCTCGCGCCGCGCGTTCGACCGTCCGCCGCGGCCGCGCTATCATGCGCCGCGTGGCCGACACCATCGCCCGCCGCCTCCCCATGCTGCTTGCCGCGCTGGCCCTGCTGGCCGGCCTGTGGGCCGGGCTGCTCCGCATGGGCTGGCCGTGGCCGCCGGTCGTGGCCGCGCTGCCCGCGTGGCACGGCCCGCTGATGGCCGCCGGGTTCTTCGGGACCCTGATCGGCGTCGAGCGGGCCGCCGCGCTCGCGCTCCAGCCCCGGCTGGCCGGGCGGGCGGTGCTCCTGTACGCCGGCCCGCTCGCCTCCGGCCTCGGCGCCCTGGCGCTCATCGCCGGCCTGCCGCCCGCCGCCGGCGCCGTGCCGATGCTGCTCGGCGGCGCCCATCTGGCCGCGACGACCGGTCTCATGGCGCGCCAGCAGCCCTCCGGGTTCACGTTGACGCTGCTCCTGGGGGCGGTCGCCTGGCTCGCCGGCACCGCCGGCTGGGCCCTGGGCGGCGCCATCCCCGCCGCGGTGCCGTGGTGGATGGCCTTCCTGGTGTTGACCGTGGCCGGCGAGCGGCTGGAGCTCGGGCGGATCCGCCGGCGCCCGGCGTGGGCCGAGCCCGCGTGCCTCGTGCTCGTCGGCGCCGTGGCGGCCGCCACCGCCGTGGCCGTGCGCGACGTCGCCACGGCGACGTGGGCGGCCGGCGGCGCGGGGCTCGGGGTCGCCCTCTGGCTCCTCCGGTTCGACGTCGCCCGCGCCACGCTGCGCCAGCCCGGCTGGACGGGCTTCGCGGCGGCCGGGATGCTCGCGGGCTACGCGTGGCTGGCGCTGGGCGGCGCGCTGGCCCTGGCGGCGCCCGACCCCGCGGCGGGGATGCTGTACGACGCCCGCCTGCACGCCGTGTTCGTCGGCTTCGCGCTGTCGGTGACGTTCGCCCACGCGCCGCTCGTGCTGCCGGCGGTCGTCGGCCGGTCGTTCGCCTACCACCGCGCCTTCTACGCGCCGCTGGGCCTGCTCCACGGCGCGCTTGCCTTGCGGATCGTGGGCGACCTGGCCGGCTCCGTGCCGGCGCGGCAGTGGGGCGGGCTGCTGGGCGCCGTGGCCATCGTGCTGTTCTTCGCGCTCGCCGCGGGGCGGATGCGCGCATGAGACCCATGCGCGACCGCGCCCTGACACCCGAGCCCTACGAGGCGCGCGTCCGCCGTTCGTTCGACGCGGCCTTGCGCGAGTCCAGCGCGCACTTCGACTCGGGCGGCGCCGTGTACCAGACGGTGCGCCGGCTGGCGGAGCGCCTCGACGCCGCCGGCATCCCCTACGCCCTGATCGGCGCCCTGGCACAGGCCGCCCACGGCTATGTGCGCATGACCACCGACGTCGATGTCGTCATGACCGAAGCTGGGCTGGAGCGCTTCCGGGCGGAGCTGGCCGGGCGGGGCTACCGGCCGGCCTTCGAAGGCGCGACCCGGACGTTCCGCGATACCGAGACGCAGGTGCGGATCGAGGTCGTCCCCGCCGGCGGGTTCCCGGGCGACGGACAGCCCAAGCCCGTGGCCTTCCCGGATCCCGCCGCCGGCGGCGAGCTGCGCGACGGCATCCGCGTGGTGACGCTGCCCACGCTGATCGCGCTGAAGCTGGCGTCCGGCCTGTCAGCGGCGCATCGGCTGAAGGACATCGCCGACGTCATGGAGATCATCCGCCAGCTCGACCTGCCCCTCGATCTGGCTGGCCGGCTCGACCCGAGCGTCGCGCCGGAGTACGAGCGGCTGTGGCACGTGGTCCACGCGACGCGCGACGCGTACGACGAGGCTCCCGGGGTCGAATGACCGCACCCATGCCCACCGCGCAACCCCGCGCGACGAGGTCGACCATGAACAACGCTGAATCCGCTCCAGAAGACACCAAGACCATCCTCTTCCTCTGCGTCGCCAACTCCGCGCGCAGCCAGATGGCCGAAGGCCTCGCCCGGCAGGTGCTCGGCGCCCGCATCCCCGTCCAGAGCGCGGGGAGCGCGCCGTCGCGCGTGAACCCCTACGCCGTCGAGGTGATGCGCGAGGTCGGCATCGACATCACGGCCCAGCGCTCCAAGTCCGTCGCCGAGATCGACCCGGCGACGGTGGGAACGGTCGTCACGCTGTGCGCCGAGGAGGTGTGCCCCGTCTTCCTCGGCCCGGTGCGGCGGCTGCACTGGTCGATCGCCGATCCGGCCAGCCCGGACCCGTCGATCCCGCGCGACGCGATGCTCGCCCGCTTCCGCGCGGCGCGCGACGCGATCCGGGGTCATGTCGAGACGCTGTTGCTGGCCGTCGATTCCGAGCACGCCAGACGGACACCGACGTAGTTGTTGCGGTTGACGGGCAGGCTCCCGAAGCGGAACGCGGCGCGCGCGTTCAGCGCCGGGTCTAGCCAAGAGCCGCCACGGACGACGCGGCGGACGTCGGGGGCCGCTTCGGGCGCTTCACGGCCGTCGGTCGCGTCGTAGGGGTACCGCCAGTCAGGCCCGTCGCCGTCGCTTCCCCACTGGCTCGACGTCCAGACCGCGACGTTGCCGGCCAGGTCGCTCACCCCGGCGGGCGTGTCGCCCTCGACGAACACGCCAACCGGCGTCGGGCGGTTGACGTGGGTCTCGTACGTGTTGCCGCGCGCCGCGTCGAACGCCTCGCCGTAGGCAAAGCGCGTGCCCGAGGGGCCACGCGCCGCCGCCTCCAGCTCCACCTCCGTCGGCAGCCGGTACGCCTGGCCCGTCTGCGTGCCGAGCCACGTCGCGTAGGCTCGCGCCTCGTACCACGAGATGCCCACCACCGGCTGCGCGGGGTTGTCGAATCGCCCGTCGCGCCAGTACTGGGGCTCCGTCAGCCGCCTGGGCTGCCATTGCGCCGCGAGCGCGGCTTCGAACCCCGCCGTGTCGAGCGTCATCCACCGCCGCCACCGTTCGACAACCTCCACGCTCGGGAACCGCCCCTCGTCCACCATCTGCTCGAACAGCTCGGGCTGACCGACGAAGCGGCGGCGCCAGTCGCGGCTGTTGGCCTTCGCTGCCTCGTTGGCCAGCTCGCCCCGCCGCCAGCGCTGACCGGCCACCGTGTCCCACCAGCGGTCGTCGTCGTATCCGCCGGCCACCACGAAGCAGGCGTACTCGGCGTTCGTCACCGGATACGCCCCGATGGCGAAGGCGGCCACCGGCACGCCGTGGCGCGGCATGTGCGACGTCTCGATGCCGCTATCGCCGGCATACGTGTACTCGAAGGGGTCGTCGTCTCCGATCGGATACACCCCGCCGGCGATGGTGATCAACGGCGGCGGCGCGAAGGGCCCGTAGGGTCCGTCACGGCGCTCGAAGCGCGGGTCGCCGAGCGCGCCCAGCGCGAGGCCCGCCGCGATCCGCGCCCGAAGGTCGGCCTCGGCGGCGCGTGTCCGCGCCACCAGCGCCCGGCGGAGGTCGTCGATCAGCGGCGCCGCCAGCGGCGGCCGGCCTTGCGTGCCCACGAACAGGGCCGCGCAACGCCCCGCCAACGCGAGGTTGGTCGCCATCACCCCGCGCACGAAGTCCTCGGCATCCGTCGCCATCGCCGCCGCCAGAACCATCGTCTCCTCCCAGCCCGTCGTCGGCAACGGCGGAAGGGTCTCGGCCGGCGGCAGCGTGGCGAGCAGCGCCCGGGCATCCGGTCGGACGTCCGCCGCCCGCCACGGCGTGGCCACCAGCTCCGGCCGCGGCTCTCGCGCCAGCACCCGCGCCGCGAAGTACTCCTGGATCAGCTGGTGCCGGTACAACACCTCGTCGGCCGCCGGGTCCTCGTCGAGCACCGCGATCGACAACCCCGCCTTCACGATGTCCTCGTCCAATGGGTGGTCGACCAGTGCCAGCGCCGCGTCGTAGTCCACCCGCACCTGGCTCGCCTCCCCGTCGACGCGCGCTTCCTGCATCCCGTACGCCAGCGCGGCGAGCCGCGGCATCAGCGCGCCGCGCTCCGGCAGCTCGTAGGCATCCCGCCACTGCCATTGCGTGATCCGTCGGATGTCGCGGCTGGCCAGCAGCTCGTCGAGCGCGAAGAGCGGGCTCCCCCGCTCGACCTCGCGCCTCAGCGCCTGCCGCACGAAGCCCGTGAACAGCCCCGCCCGGTCGCCCGCGACGTCGCCGCTGGCCTCCACCTGATCGACGAGCAGGGCCAGGAAGAACGGCGCGCGCAGCGCTTCGAGCTGCGGCGTTCCGGCTACGGCTGCCCAGATGTCGGCGCCGCGCATCGGGCTGTACGCGCGCAGGAACGCCTCGACCTGTCGATCCGACAGCGGCTCGATCTGCACTTGCGGCACCCGGAGCGCGGGGGTCGAGAGCGGCGCGCTGTAGTCCAGCGTGCGGCAGCTGAAGACGACCCGGTTGCCCGGGTGGGTTCGCGCCAGGTCGACCAGCCAGTCCTTCCACAGCCCCACAAGCGCCCGGTACTCCCGGTCCGTGGCCGCGGGCATCTCGTTGAGCGCGTCGAGGAGGAGGATCACCCGCCCGCGCGCCAGCAGCGCGTCCAGGGCCGGCAGATCCGGCTGGCGCTCGGCCCACCGCCTTGCGAGCCAGCGCGCCGGCGCGGGCGGCGGCTGGCCGGGCTCGATCGCCCGGTACTGGCTGAGCTGGGCGAAGAACGTCACGCGGTCGGCCGCGTCCCCGCCGCGCAGCGCGGCGATGGCCGTGTCGAGCTCCAGCCGCCGGAGCAGCGTGCTCTTGCCGCTGCCGGGCGGCCCCAGCACCACCACGGCAGGCTCCACCGCGATCGCCAGCAGCTCGCCGAGGTCGGCGAAGCGTTCCGGCCGAGCCAGCCAGCGGCCGTTGGTCGCCAGCTCCCCCTGATCCATCAAGAGCGACAGCTCCACGAACCGGCCGTCCAGCCGGTAGCGCGGCAGGCTCCATTCGGCGATGCGGCCGAGCCGATACGTCTCGAGGTCGGCCGAGCGGTGCATGGCCGCCTGGCGCACCTGATCGATCGTCAGGACCACCGAGGCCGTATCGCGCCGGACGACCCCCCGCAGGGCAGCCAGCGTCTCGCCCACCGTCCGCGCCACCACCGTCGGCTGGTCGTCGGCCGCGCCGCCGACGGCGGTTGGATCGAGCACGACGATCCGATCGCGCGCCCCGAGCTCGCCGGCCGTCGTCGGCGCCCGCGTCACGTCCGGCAGATCCATCGCCACGACTTGCCAGATGCGCTCCGCGTGCCGCAGGTCCTTCAGCCGGTGCTCGCCCAGGTCGCGCAGCGACACACCGGCCGGCAGCGCGTCGCCGACCGCCTGCCGCGCCGCCAACGACAGCAGAACCTGCCCGCCGTGCCCGGCCGCCACCAGCCGTGCGGTACGATTGAGCGCCGGGCCGAAGTGATCTCCGCCGCGCGCCTGCGCCACCCCCGTGTGGATGCCCATCCGCACTCGCAGGGGCGAGAACGCGTCGCTGCCGGAGCCGTGTTCCCCGCCGCCGGCCCGCTCCGCCCCGAACGCCCGCCAGTCCTCGGCCGCCAGCGCGCGCTGCGCGTCGACGGCGGCCGCGACGGCGGCGGCGGCGTCGCCGAACGCGGCGTAGAACGCATCCCCCACCGTCTTGAACACGTGGCCGCCGCGCGCCTCGATGCACGGCCGCAGCAGCGCGTCGTGGCGTTCGAGGGCAACCGCCATCGCCGCGTGCTGGTGTTCCCAGCGCGAGGTCGAGCCCTCGATGTCTGTGAACAGGAAGGTCAAGGCGCCGGCTTGGTGCGGAGCCATGGGTCGGAAGTCTCCCGGGCGCGCGGATGGCCGCCGCTCGGCCCGGTGCGCCCCAGCGCGATGATATCGCGCCGGCCGCCGCCGGACAACCGATCTGTACGACCCCGATCGCGCCCCGGAGGTTCCGGCCCCGCTAGAGTGCCTCCATCCGCGCCGTGAAGTGCCGCAGGAACGGGGCCTCGTACGTCAGCCGGTAGCCCCGCAGCGCCTCGCGTTGCCGCCAGACGTGGAGGACGACCTCGATCACGTAGTCGATGTGGCTCTGGGTGTAGACGCGCCGCGGGATCGCCAGGCGCACCAGGTCGTGCCGCGCGGCGTCCTTGAACATCAGCGTGCCGATCTCCACCGTCCGGATCCCGCCCTCGACGTACAGCGCGCAGCCCAGCGCGACCCCCGGCAGGTGCGCCGGCGGGATGTGCGGCAGGCACGCCCGCGCGTCGATGTACACGGCGTGGCCGCCCGGCGGGCGCACGATCGGCACGCCCGCGGCGGTGAGGTGGTCGCCGAGGTAGCGCGTGGACGTGATGCGGTAGCGCAGGTAGTCCTCGCCGAGCGCCTCGTGCAGGCCGATGGCGATGGCCTCGAGGTCGCGCCCCGCCAGCCCGCCATAGGTCGGGTAGCCCTCGGTGAGGATCAGGAGGTTCTCTTCCTGCTGCGCCAGCACGTCGTCGTTGGTGCACAGGAAGCCCCCGATGTTCGCCAGCCCGTCCTTCTTGGCGCTCATCGTGCAGCCGTCGCCGAGGCGCAGCATCGCCTGGGCGATCGCCTTGGGCGCCTGGTCGGCGTACCCCGGCTCGCGCAGCTTGACGAAGTACGCGTTCTCGGCGAACCGGCACGCGTCGAAGTACAACGGGATGCCGTGGCGGCGGCAGACGGCCCGCACCGCCTGCGCGTTGGCCATGCTCACCGGCTGCCCCCCGCCCGAGTTGTTGGTGATGGTCAGCATGACGAGCGGGATCCGCTCGCGCCCGACGCGGTCGATGAGGGCCTCGAGCGCCGCCACGTCCATGTTGCCCTTGAACGGGTGCTCCGTCCCGGGCTCGCGCGCCTCGGGGATCGGCAGGTCCACCGCCTCGGCACCCGTGAACTCGACGTTGGCGCGGGTGGTGTCGAAGTGGGTGTTGTTGGGCACCACGTCCCCCGGCTTGCAGACGATGCTGAAGAGGATCCGCTCGGCGGCCCGCCCCTGGTGCGTCGGGATCACGTGCGAGAAGCCGAAGATGTCCTGCACGGCATCGCGGAAGCGCACCCAGCTCGGGCTGCCCGCGTAGCTCTCGTCGCCCTCCATGATGCCGGCCCACTGGTGGGTCGACATGGCGCCGGTGCCGGAGTCGGTCAAGAGGTCAATGAGGATGGCGTCCGCCGGCAGCAGGAACAGGTTGTTGTGCGCGGCCGCCAGGTGGGCCACGCGCTGCTCCCGCGTGGTCCACGCGATGGGCTCGACCGACTTGATGCGGAAGGGCTCGATGATGGTCTTGAAGGTCATGGGGTGCTCCGTGCGGGCGGCGCGGCGCTCGCGGCGCCCGCGGACATCGTGGCTACGCCTCGCGCTCGAAGCGCGCCTGGAAGAAGCGCAGGTAGCGCGGCTCGTAGACCATCCGCAGGCCGCGCGCCTGCTCGCGTGCGTCGTAGACGGCCAACACCGATTCGGCCACCACGTCCATGTGGGCCTGGGTGTACACCCGCCGCGGGATGGTGAGCCGCACGAGCTCGAGGTTGGGGTAGCGGTGTTGGCCGGTTGCCTCGTCGCGCCCGGCGGACACGATCCCGCGCTCCATGCTGCGCACCCCCGAGTCGACGTAGAGGTCCGCCGCCAGCGCCTGGGCGGGGAACGCGTCTTGCGGCAGGTGGGCGTAGATGGCCCGCGCGTCGAGGAACACCGCGTGGCCGCCGACCGGCTGGACGATCGGGACGCCCCAGTCGACGAGGTGGGCCGCCAGGTACGCCACCTGCCCGATGCGCGAGCGCATGTGGTCGTCCTCGACGCTCTCGCGGATGCCCTGGGCCATCGCCTCCATGTCGCGGCCGGCCAGGCCGCCGTAGGTGTGCAGACCCTCGTAGACCACCACGAGGTTGCGCGCCTCCTCGAAGAGCCCCTCGTCGTTCATGGCCAGCCAGCCGCCGATGTTGACCAGGCTGTCCTTCTTGGCGCTCATCGTGCAGCCGTCGGTCAGGTCGCAGTACGCGCGCAGGATGCGCTTGACGCTCCAGTCGGCGTAGCCCGGCTCGCGCTGCTGGATGAACCAGGCGTTCTCGACGGCGCGCGTCGCGTCGAGCATGATGCGCAGGCCGTGCCGGTCGCACAGCGCGCGCACGGCGCGCAGGTTGGCCATGGACTGCGGCTGCCCGCCGGCCATGTTGACGGTGCCCGCGACGCTGACGTACGGGATCCGCGCCGGGCCGACGGCTTCGATCAAGCGCTCGAGCTTGGCCAGGTCGACGTTGCCCTTGAACGGGTGCGGGTTGGCGGGGTCGTGGGCCTCGTCGACGATGACGTCGACGAAGGTGCCGCCGGCCAGCTCCTGGTGCAGCCGGGTGGTGGTGAAGTACATGTTGCCCGGCACGTGATCGCCGGGCTTGATCAGGATCCGGCTGAGGATGTTCTCGGCGCCGCGGCCCTGGTGGGTCGGCACCACGTGGCGGTAGCCGTAGTGCTCGGTGATGGCGTCGGCCAGGTGGTAGAAGTTGCGGCTGCCGGCGTACGCCTCGTCGCCGAGCATCATGCCCGCCCACTGGCGGTCGCTCATCGCGCTCGTGCCGCTGTCGGTCAAGAGGTCGATGTACACATCGTCGGACCGCAAGAGGAAGGTGTTGTGGCCGGCCTCGGCGATCATGGCCTCGCGCTCGGCGCGCGTGGTCATGCGGATGGGCTCGACCATCTTGACCTTCCAGGGCTCGGCCCACGAGCGGCGGGTTGGGCGGGCGTAGGGCATGGCGTGCGACCTCCATTTCGGCGCGGTGGATCGGCGCGATTGTAGGCTCCCCGCGGCGAGGATTCCAGAGGCAAGCGGTCGCGCCGCCTCTGTCGACCGCCATCCGGTGACCGCCGCGGGCGGAACTGGGACGCGATTCGGACCGCCGATGGTATCATCTGCCACCGGCCGTTCCCACCCCCGGAGGAACCGTGACGCGCGCAACCCGCTTCGCCCTCGTGCTCGGCGCCGCCGCCGTGGCCGGCGTCGGCTGGCTGAACCTGCGGTCCGACGAGACCGGCGTCGTCGCGGCGGCGGTGTTCGTGGCGGCCGCCGCGCTCAGCGCCTGGCGGCCGCGGCTCACGTGGCTGTGGATGCTGGGCTTCGGCGCCACGCCGTCCGCCAGCCAGGCCCTGGCGCGGGCCTTGGGCTGGACCACCCCCTACCCCAACGAGTCCCGTCACGTGATCGAGGCGGGCCTGGCCCTGGCGCCCGGCATCGCCGGCGGGGCCATCGGCTGGGCGATCAGCCGCATCGTCGCCGATCAGGTCGCCGGACGCGAAGCGCGGGACGGCGACTGACCGTCCCGCGCCACTGCCCTCGAACCCCGGCCGCGGCCGAGATCGAACGCCCCGGCGACGCGACCCCGTGTGGGCCGCCGTCAATGGATCTCGAGCAGCACCAGGTCCAGCCCGTCGGTGGCGGCACCGGCCGCCACGCCGGCATCACCGCTCCGCACGAGCGTCATGGCCACGTCCCTGCCGTCGACCGTGCCCGTGACCTCGAGCGTCGTCGTCCGGACGGTCTGGCCGTTCTCGACCACCGGCACGCCCGACGCGTCGGTCTCGGTAAAGGTGGTGGCGACGGCCTCGGCGACGGCCACGGTCACGGGGCCGCTGTCGCTCCATGGGTAGGGTGCGGCCGCCGAGCCCGGGTGCAGCGTCAGCGTCCCCCCGGCATACGTCGTCACGTCCTTCGTCTTGAACGGGAGCACCACCTTCAGCCGGCCGTTTTGCCGCGGGCCACCAATCAAGTCGCCGCTGTGCGAGGTATGCGACGCCACCGTGAGCCCGGCGATGGCCCATTGCTGCAAGCCCCCGTCGAGCCGGCTGGCCACGCCCACGGCGTTGCCCACGGCGTTTGGCTGGCCTGCCCCGATCTGCTCGGTGAACGTGCCTCCGACCAGCGGCGACGCCGGATCCAGGCTGTCGTCCACCCACATGCCTGCCAGCGCGCCGGCGTCGACCACCCAGACGCCCGCGGCGACCGCCAGGACCGTGCCGCCCACGGCCGCGGCGAGGCGGAGCCGCCGGCGCGGGACGGCGACGAGCACCACGGACGCAAGCGCCAGGGCCGCGAGGAGTCGGGCGAGCGACGCACCGTCCGTGGCGGCGGCTCCGGCACTGGCGATCGACACCGCCAGCGGGCCGGAGTTGGTCTGCCGCACGCCGAGATCGCGCAGCCCGGAGAACGGCAGCTCGATGTAGTCAACCGAGATGTCGGCGGGACGGGAGCCCGGTGCACCGCTCGGGCCGGAGCACACCGGCGCGCTGTCGCATGAACCGCCGACGAAGGTGATCAGCATGGTCATGCTGTCGGTCGGGCCGGGCGTGGTGCACGTGCCGCCGCAGAAGCTCAGGTCGTCGGTGCCGTAGGTGCACGAGAAGGTCGCCGGCGTGTCGGACTTGGAGTGGAAGCACGTCGCGGCGATGTTCGAGTCGGTGTTGTTGATGATGACCAGGTTGTAGCCGTATGCCCAGGGATCCATGTAGCCGGTCTTGCCGTCCTGCACGTCGACCTCGACGCCCGTGTAGGCGTGCGAGAGGCGCGGGACGGCCAACCAAGCGGTCAATCCCAACGCGAGCCCAAGCCACCTTGCCCAACGCGACATGTCACACGCTCCTATCCAAACTTTGGTGGGGGAGGGGTGGGGTTCCGCCCGGTCGGTCACGTCAATCCAAACCATCGACTCGCCTCAACGCACGGACGAGGTGGTGTCGGGCCCAGCTCAAACGGCTCTTGACCGTCCCCACCGGACACCCCAGCACCTCGGCGGTCTCGGCGTACGTGAGGCCCAAGTAGAACACCAGCTCGACGACCGCGCGGTGATCCGGCGTCAGGCCGTTCAGCGCATGCCGGACCTGGCTGGCTTGCCAGGCCTCCATCGCTTGCGACTCGGGCGTGTCGAGTGCTGCGTCGGACGGCGCGCCGATCGACACGCCGCCGTCGCCGAGCGCTTCGAGCGACACGCTGTCATGACGAGCCCGCAGCCACGAGCCCGCCTTGTGATGGGCGATGCCCAAGAGCCATGCTCGCGCGCTCGCCCGCCCCTCGAAACTGGCCGCGCCGCGCCACGCGCCGAGGAACACCTCTTGCACGAGGTTTTCCGCGGCCTCGCCATCGCCGCCCAGCGCGCGGAGCAGGTACGTGTAAACGGATCCGCTGTGGGCGCGATACAGACGCCAGAAGGCGTCTTCATCGCCCGCTGCGATGCGTTCCAACAGGCCCTGCTCGCGGGTCAAGCCGCGCTGAACTGGTGCTGCCACACGAAAAACACATGCTTACACACTATTATAGTCGCGACGAGCACGCAAATGGTTCAAAGTGGGACACCACCGACCCCTGGCCGCCACGTGCTGCTCCCGGACCAAGTTGTCCGATGCGTGTCCGATTCCCGATCGTCCCCCGCCGCTGCCGCGGTAAGCTGGTGCGTGAGCAACACTCGCATCCGGACCTCCGCCAGGGCGCTGAGTTGGGGTGGACCCACCCAGAACCGCCCGGCGCGGCCCACGGCAGACGATCGGAGGGATCCCATGCTCGAAGTCATCTCCGGCCCTGTCCAGCGCCTCGGCGCGGACCATCGGGCCGCCGTGGCGGACATGACCACGGCGCGCTTCACGCGCGACCTCCTGGGCCATGACGCCTACATCGCCGAGGTGCTCGGCCTCGAGCCGGGCACCACCGCGTTCGACACGGCGTGCGCCGGCCTCGTGGCCAGCTTCAGGGCTGACCTGACCGCCACACACGCCGTGGCCAGCCTGGCCGCGATGTTCACCTACGACCGGTCGCGGCGCCCCATCGCGCTGGGGGTCATGCACGTGGTGCGCGGCACGCGCAAGGAGCGCTGCATCGCGGACGCCGTGGGCTGGCCGGACAGCTCGCTGCAGACACACGCCTTGCTCAACGGCTTCCGCTACCCCGCGCTGCCCGGATTCGACCCGTACCGGCTCGACGAGACGCACCTCCTTGAGCTCCGGCGCTGGGTCAGCATCGATCCGGCGGACTTGCACGAGCTGGCGGAGCAGGGCGTGCTGACCTCGGTCGAGGAAGACTACGTGCTGCGCTTCGCGACGGCGGAGGCGTGCGTCGGGGTGCACCGGCTGACGGCCGCCTACCGCAGCCTGCGCAACGGGCAGCCGTACGCGGGCTACCTGTGCTCGTGCGCGCCGCGTTCGGCGCTGATCATGCGGCGCAAGCTCGGGCTGCCGTTGATCCCGCTGTTCGCGGACGGTTGCGCCCCCACGGCGCTGGCCCTCTCGCCGGCGTGCTTCGCGGCCCCGCTCTTCCGCCGCCACGACGCCGAGCTGGCGCGAGCGGTGCCCGCGCACGCCAACAGTGGCGACCCGCTGCGGGCGGCGCTGCGCCACCTGGCCACCACCGACAAGCCGCACGCGGCGACGGGCCGGCTGAGCCTGCCGTACCTCCTGCCGTACTCCGACGAGCTGTTCGCCCAGATGGACCGGCTCGAGGACCTGCTCACCGTGGCGGAAGCCACGCGCGGCGTCCGCGTGGTGCACACGGCGCTGGAACGGGAGGAATACCTGTGAACACCCTTTACGACGCCTTGCCGGACACCGACTGGGCGCGCTACGCGACGGTCTACGACCTCATCGCCGCGCACAACCCGGCGTACCACGACCTGATGCGCCGCTTTCACGACATCGCCGCCACGTGGATGCCGGCGCCGGGGGCCAAGATCGTCGACCTGGGCGCCGGCTCCGGCAACTTCTCGCTGGCGCTGGCGGCGCTGTACCCGGACTGCACGGTGATGCACGTCGACGGCAACCCCGAGATGAACGCCATCGCCGCCGAGAAGGCCGCGGCGCGCGGCCTCGGCAACGTCGTGATCCGCACGTCGGACATCGACGCGTTCCACCTCGAGCCCGGCAGCGTGGCGGCGGTGACGGCGATCCACGCGCTATACGCGTTCCCGGACCCGCGCGGCGTCGTGCGGCGGCTGGCGGACTGGCTGGAGCCGGGCGGGCACGTGCTGGCGTGCGATCCTGGGCGCGTGCTCGACACCGGCGAGTGGGCGCGCTACATCTTCGGCGCCACGGCGCGGCGGCACGGCCTGCTGCGGGCGATGCGCTTGTACGCGCGGGCCATGGCCGGGCTTCGGCAGAACCGGCATATCGCGCGGCGCCAGGCGGCGGGCAGCTACTGGCTGCACTCGCTGGCCGAGTTCCGCGCCGAGTTCCGCGCCGCCGGGCTCGAGGTCACGACGGCGTATGTCACGTACCGGGGGTGCAGCGACCTGGTGGTCGCGCGCAAGCCGCTGCCCGTGATCGCGGCGGGCGATCCCTATCACGCCGCGGCGGAGCGCTGGGTGAGCGCGGTGGCGCCGGTGCCGATCTGAGGTCGGGCGCCTGACGCCGGGACCGCATCGCGGTGTCACGCCGCAAGGGCAGTGGGTGTGGTGGGTGTGGTGACCGTGCGTGCGGTCCGCAACCAGGGGCTCGCCGATTCCGTCCGATCTCCATCGACCGACCGCCCACGTCGCTGGAGGAACGATGACGGCGCTTCCCCTTCGCAGTTGCCCCCAACCGTCCGGCCAGCCACGCCCGACGCCTGGGATCTTCGCGCGGCGGCTCGCCTGGGCCCTTGCCGGCCTGGCCGTCGCGCTCGCCGTGCCGGACCGGATCGTGGCGCGGTTGCTCGGGGACGATGCGGTCGACATGCGGCCGCCGTACGCGGCCGGAGCGGTGACGCGGCCGCCCACGGGCACAGCCCGGATTGCCGCACCCGCGGCGGCTCGGGGTGCGGAGGCACCGGCCCAAGAAGCCGCCTCAGACGTCGCGTGGATCGGCGCGGCCGGCGGGCACGTGACCGCGGTGGCGACGGCCGACGGGCTGGTCTACGCCGCCATCGGCCCGCGCGTCGAGGTCTTCCGTGCCGGTGCGGAGACGGTCCGGCTCGGGCGGTCGGCGCCGCTGCCGGGGCGCATCCACGCGCTGGCCGCGGCGGGCGGCATCGTGACGGCCGCCGTCGGCGACGGTGGGCTGTGGGTCGTCGACGCCCGCGACCCGGCGCGCCCGGCGCGTGCGGGGCAGGCGGACCTGGGGGGGCGCGTGGGCGGCGTCGGCATGCTCGCCGGGCGTGCCTTCGCGTCGGTGGGCGCGGACGCGGGCGGGGCGCCTGCGGCGGCTCTGGTGATCGTGGACGTGGCGGACCCCGCGGCGCCGCGCGAGACCGGCCGGGCGGCGTTCCGCGGACGGCCCGGGGCGGTGGATGTCGCTGGGTCGCACGCCTATGTCGTCGCGGGGTTGCCGGCCGACGCCGGTCCGATGGTCGAGCTGCCGGAGCTCAGGGTCTTCGACGTCTCCGGCCAGGCCCCGGTGCGCACGATCACGCTGCCGGACGTCGCCGCGGTGGACGCGGCGGATGGCCGGATGGCGGCCCTGGACGGCCGGGCGGAGCACCTTGTGGCTTTCGACCTCACCGATCCGGCCGCGCCGATGCCGCTTGGCCGAGTGGCGCTGCCGCAGCTCGGCGCCCGCAGCGCGGGGGGCGGGCGGCACGCCGTCGCGCTCGCCGGTGGCGCGGCATTCGCGTTGCGCGACCCCGGGGCCGGCGGCGCCGGCGATCTCACGGCGGTGGACATGCGCGATCCGCGCGCGCTCGTGCTGGCCGGCAGCGCGCCGCGCGGCGGCGCCGGGGTCGT
>CAYQBA010000021.1:0-34600 GCA_964415605.1 uncultured Anaerolineales bacterium
CGGTATCACGGGCATCGCCCCCCCCAGGGCCGCCGCGCAGCATCATCGGCCTCGCCGCCCCAGGGCCGCCGTCCGGCACGTTCGACGCCGTCGCTGACAGCTACGACGCACGCTTCACGCACCACCCCGTCGGCCGGGCCGTCCGCGCGGCCGTATGGCGCCATCTCGACACAGCCTTCGGCCCGGGGGCGCGCGTGGCCGACCTGGGCTGCGGAACCGGCGCCGACGCGGTGCATCTCGCGCGGCGCGGCGCCGACGTCACGGCCATCGACGCCTCGCCCGCGATGCTTGCCGTTGCGCGCCGCAACGCCGCGGCCGCGGGCGTCGGCGACCGGGTGCGGCTGGTGCAAGCGCGCATCGAGGACCTCGCCTCGACGGATCTCGTCGGCGCGGCGCTGGACGGGGCGATCGCCGACTTCGGCAGCCTCAACTGTCTGTCGGCTCTCAGCGTGAGGCGGCTCGGGCGGGATCTCGGGCACTGCCTTCGGCGCGGGGGGACCTTCGTCGCGGTCGTCATGGGGCCGGCGTGCGCATGGGAGACCGTATGGCACCTGGCGCATCGCGACCCACGGCGGGCGTTCCGCCGCTGGCGAGCCGGCGGCGCGGCGGCCGACCTCGGCGGCGGGCCGTTTGTCGTGCGCTATCCGAGCGCCCGGGCGTTGGCCCGGCTCCTGACGCCGGAGCTCCGGCTGGTGCGGGTTGCCGCGGTCGGCTGTGTCCTGCCGCCCGTTTACGCCGGCGATTGGCTCGCCGGCCGGCCGCGGGCGGTCGCGTGGCTGGCGGCGCTGGATCGGCGGGTCGAGCGCCGGCGGCTGGCCGTGGCGTTGGCGGACCACTACCTGGCCTGGCTGGAGTGCCGGCCGTGACCGCGGCGTGGCCGATGGTGTGCCCGACCTGCCGCGCGGCGCTGGGCGATCTGCCTGTGGCCCGCGGGGCGGCACCGCGTGTCGCGTGCGCGGCGTGCGGGGGGGAGCGCGAGCGCCGTGGCGGCGTGTGGGACTTCCTGACCGCGGACCAGGCGGCGCACTTTGCCCCGTTCCTGGCCGAGTACACCGCGGTGCGGCTGACCGAGGGCCGGGGCGACCTTGCGACCTACGACGTCGGCGAGCTCCCGTGGGTGGGACCGGCGAACCCCCGAGCATGGGAATGGTACATTCGCGCGGCGAGCTTCGAGCACCTGGTGGCCCACATCGTGCCGCCGCCGGGCCCGCGGTCGCAGCCGCTGCGGGTGCTCGATCTCGGCGCGGGTACAGGCTGGCTGAGCCGTCGCCTCGCGGAGCTCGGGCACGCGCCGCTCGCCGTCGACGTGTCGGACGACCCGCGCGACGGCCTCGGCGCCGCGCGCGTCTTCGACGGCCTCCTGGCGGAACCCTTCCCGCGGGTGCGCGCCGACTTCGACCGACTGCCGCTCGCCGACGGCGCGGCCGACGTCGCGATCTTCAACGCGTCGTTTCACTACAGCCCCGATCTCGGCGCGACGCTCGCCGAGGGCATGCGGGTCCTCGCGCCCGGCGGCCGGCTGGTCATCCTCGACTCCCCGATTTACCACAGCGCGGCGACCGGCGAACGCATGGTGGCGGCCCGCAGGCAGTCGTACGTCGAACGGTTCGGCTTCGCCTCGGATCGGTTGGGGAGCCGCGAGTTCCTGGTCGACAGCGAGGTCGGTCGATTCGGGCGCGAGCTGGGACTGCGTTGGCGGGTGCTCGCACCGCACTACGGGCTGGCCTGGAACGCCCGCCGCTGGTGGCGGCGCTGGCGCACCGGCCGCGAGTCGGCGCGGTTCGAGATCCTGGTAGCCCAGCGCGAGGCCGACGCGTGACGACAACGCTGACACCGCGACCCCGTTCATCGGGTAACCTCGATGATCGCGGCGGCGCAAGCGAGGGCGACCGCGATGACGGCGGCGCCGCCGCGGTCGATCACGCGATCACCCGGCTGCCGATCCTGATCCTGTACCCGTTTGCCCGGTGCGACTGCCGGTGCGGGATGTGCGACATCTGGCGCGGTCCCGGCCATGCGCTGCTCGACCCAACCGTCGTGGCCGCTTCGGTCGAGGGCTGGCGGGACTTGGGCGTCCGGCGCGTCGTCCTGAGCGGCGGCGAGCCGCTCCTCCACCCGCGGCTCTGGGACATCGCCGCGCCCATCGCCGCGGCCGGCATCGGCATCACGCTGCTGACGGCCGGTCTGCAGCTCGAGCGGCACGCAGCCGACGTCGCCCGCCACGTCGACGACGTGGTCGTGTCGCTCGACGGCCCGCCCGGCGTCCACGACACCATCCGCGGCGTGCCGGGTGCGTTCCGGCGACTCGCGGCCGGCGTCGCGGCCGTGCGCGCCCGGGCGCCCCGGCCGGCCGTCACCGCGCGCTGCACCGTCCAGCAGGCCAACTTCAGGCATCTGCGCCGGATCGTGGACACCGCGCTTGGCATCGGCGTCGACGCCGTCTCGTTTCTCGCCGTCGACGCGACGAGCGATGCGTTCAACCGGCCCGGCGGCTGGCCGACAGGGCGCCGCGACGCCGTGGCGCTGACGACCGCCGATCTCCCCGCCTTGCGGGCGGAGCTCGACGCGCTGTTCGCCGCGCACGGCCCGGACTTCGCCGGCGGCTTCATCGTCGAGTCGCCCGCCAAGCTCGACCGGTGCCTGTTCGACCACTTCGCGGCGCTCGCCGGCCACGGCGACTTCCCGCCCGCCACGTGCAACGCCCCGTGGGTGAGCGCCGTCGTGACCGCCGACGGCGCCGTGCAGCCGTGCTTCTTCCACCCGCCGGTCGGACGCTGGGGGGGCGCACCGCTGTCGGACGTCCTCAACGCGGCCCCCGCCCTGGACTTCCGGCGCGGGCTCGACGTGGCGGCAAACCCCGTCTGCCGGCAGTGCGTTTGCCGGCTGAACCTCGCAACGCCGGTGCTATAATCGCCGGACGCGGGCGCGGCATGCGCCCGCGTCTGACGATGCCCCGACGCGACCTTGCCGCGCGACCGCTCCATGACCGATCCACACCCCTTCCCCTCCACGACCCTCAGCGACACCGAGGTCGAGATCCTCCGGCTCGTGGCCACCGGCGCGACCAACCGGGAGATCGGCCGGGCGCGGCACATCTCGGAAGCCACGGTCAAGAAGCACCTCACCAACATCAACCTCAAGCTCGGCACCAGCAACCGCACCGAGGCCATGCGCCGCGCCCTCGAGCTCGGGCTCGTCAGCGTCGACACCCCCGTCGACCGGGACGCATCGGCCGCCGATGGCGCGCGTCCCGCGGACGACGACGTCGCACGCCGACTGGCCGAGGAGCTCGAGCGCGCCCGCCAGCGGTCGCGGCATACGGGGCGCGGGCTGGTCGTGGCGTCGGGCCTCGTGCTGTTGCTGGGGTTCGCGCTGACCTACGTGCTGGTCCGCGAGCCAGCGGGCGATACGCCGCGCCCGGTCGCGATGCCGACGGCGGTCGTCGCCGCCGGCCAGCCCTTCTGGATTCCGGGGGCGCCGCTCAGCGGCGGGCCCCGCAGCGGGCTGGCGCTGGCGACGGTCGGCAACACCGTGTACGCCATCGGCGGCACGGGCCCGGGCGGGGTGCGCGCGGACACGCTGCGCTACGAACGCGGCCTGGTCAACCAGTGGAAGCCCGAGCCGGCCAAACCCACGGCCGTCCGCGACATCGCGGCGGCGGTGGTCGAGGAACGCATCGTCGTGCCCGGCGGCTGTGGCGCGGACGGGCGGGCGCTCGACATCGTCGAGGTGTACGACCCGGCCACCCGCACCTGGGCAGGCGCGCCGTCGCTTCCCGAGCCGCGCTGCGGCTACGGCCTGGCGGTCCTGGATGGCCGAATCTACCTGTTCGGCGGGCGCGCGAGCGACGATCCCGGCACGGCGGCGGACGACATCTGGACCTTCAGGCTCGGTGATGCGGCGTGGGTGCCGGTGGCTGACGTCGACCGCATGCCCCAGCCGCGGGCCGATCTGGCCGTCGCGGTCGTCGAGCGCGCCATCCATGTGCTCGGCGGGCGCGACCCGAGCGGCGAGGCCTGGCCCGACCACTGGATCTTCCGGCCGTTCGCGCCGTCGAAGTGGGACACCTCGAGCGGGGTGCGGCTGCCCCAGGCCCGCGCCGGCCACGTCGCCACGGGCCTCGTGCAGGCGGGCTCGCCGCAGGCTCGCCGGTGGATCTACGTGGTCGGTGGCGGCTGGGACGCCAACGTCCAACCCGGGGCGATCCTCCTCGAGCTCGACGGCGACGCCGGGTGGCGGCCGTTCGCCGACCTCGGCAACGTGACCGCCGGGCAGACCCCGCAGCGCGGGGCCGGACTGACCGTGCGGAACGCCGGCGGGCAGCTCTTCCTGGGCGGCGGCCAGACCGCCGACGGCGAGCCCCTGGACCGCACGCACATCCTCAACCTTGGATCCGAGAACATGCCGGCGCCGGGCGGGTGAGCGGCCGGGCGGATCGGGATCCCCGAAGGCCGGCCGCCTCTGGCCGGACCGCGTTCGGTATGCTAGACTGACGCGAAGGCACGGGGGAGGTTGCCGCCCGCGGCTCGCGCCGGCCGCCGGGATCGCGTGCCGCCGGGCGCGTCGCCGGACACCGGAGTGCCGCGCGGCGCGGGGACATCGACACGGAGGAGTCGGAGATGAGCATGCGGATCGGATCGCGCCTGATGGCGATGGCGGCCATGGGCGCGGCGGTGTTGACGGCCCTGCCGGGGATGGCGGCCGTGCCGGACACGGTGGCCACCGGCTCGAGCGCCCTTCCCGGGCTCATCGATGTCGGTGTGGTCGACGTCCGCCCGGCCGGGCCTGGCGCGTCGGCGCCGGCCGGCGAGGCCGCCGACCAAAACGACCCCGAGATCATCGAGGTCCAGGACTTCGGGAACACGGTGTTCCCCCCTGCGGACTGGGACCTGCGCGACGCCATCAACGGCACGACCGGCACCAACATCGGCCACGGCTGGAGCCGCCAGGTGTGCGAGTCCCCCGACGGGAGCCAGGGCGCCGCGTGGTCGGTCGGCGGCGGCACCGACGGCGCCGGGCTGGCGTGTGGGGCGGCCTACACCCGGCCCGTCGAGAGCTACCTCACCCGTTCGGGCGTCGACACGCGCAGCTTCCAGGGCGGCCTGCTCGTGACGCTCAACCTGTGGGTGGACTCGCCGGCGCCATCGCCCGGCGAGCCCGAGCCGTTCCGGGTGTGCATGCTGCCGCGCGGCCAGACCCAGGCGCGATGCTTCAGCTTCAACCTGCAGCCGACCCAGCGGCGCCGCTGGCTCGAGCTCCGCGAGCCGCTGAGCTTCCCCGAGGCCGCCAACCGCGAGGCGGTCGACATCCTGTTCGTGTACCGCGACCTCGCACCGTCCGGGACCCAGTCGGGCGTCTTCATCGACAACGTGGTCATCATGGGCCTGCCCGGTGCCGCGCCGCCCACCGAGACCCCCGCGACGCCGCCGACCGGCCAGGCCACCGCCACGCGCACGGCCACGCGCGGCCCGTCGGCCACGCCGACCCTCCGCCCCACCCCCACGCCCGCCGGCCGCGTGGCGTTCCTGCCCATCCTCATGCAGTCCGCCGACAAGGACGACCCGGCGACGTTCCCGACCGCCCCGAGCACGACGATCAACATCGCCTTCGGCTCCGACGTCCGCCCGGACGGCACCGTCGTCGGCGCGTCGAAGGTGTTCGCCGCCGGCATCCTGCGGCTGTGCGCCAAGGAGAGCTGGTACGGCTTTGCCAGGGGCACGACCATCGCATGGAAGTGGCACTTCTTCAGCGGGGGCACCTGGGTCGAGATCCCGGGGGCCGGCGACAGCGCGGACGCGGGCGCGGTCGAGTGGGCCCGCCAGTGCATCACCAACGAGCCCGGAGGCAACCCCGCGCCGCTGCCCGAGACGCGCTATCGGGTGAGCGTGTTCGTGAGCGATGACCCCGAGCCGGCGGCGGTCGAGGAAGCCCTGGTGACCGACGATCCCGGCCCGGGTGTGCCGACGCTCGAGCCGACGCACACGCCCGAGCCCACGATCGCCCCGTCGCCCACGCCAGCCAAGACCCCGATCCCCGGCGCGCCGCTGTGCGAGCCGCCGATCGAGAACGGCGACTTCGAGCGCGGGCCGTCGGTCGGATGGTTCCTGCGCACCAACGCGACCGACACCAACATCAGCCGTGTGATCGTGCGCGCCGCCGACATCGGCCCGAACGTGCGGGCCGCCGGCGGCGACTGGATGGCGATCATGGGCGGCGGCGTCGACGTCGTCGACCAGCTCGGCACGCCGCTGTTCGAGCTGCCCGACGCCTCCGACGTCGTCTCGGCGACGCTCGACTTCAAGGCAGCCATCCTGACCGAGCAGAGCGCCGACGGCACCAGCGACGACACGTTCGCGCCGTTCTTCATCAACCAGGACAACGCGTCGGTCCAGGTGCCCCGGAGCGGCATCTCCGAAGAGAACGTGCCGGCCAACCTCATTGGGCAGTGGCTGGAGTTGCAGGCCCCCATCGACGTCACCCAGCTGATCATCAGGCGCGACGGCTGGTCGCAGGCCCGCCTGCTCTTCCAGAGCCGCAACAGCGCGGATCGACCGTCGGTGCACTTCGTCGACGAGGTCGAGCTCGTGATCTGCTTGAAGGGCGGCGTCGTGCGCCGCATCACGCTGGCGTCGACCGCTGCGGACGCCAGGCGCCGCGTGAGCATCGACGGCGGGTCGACGTCGCGCTTGATGCCCGCCGGGGCCCCGCCGTCGTCGCCGCCCGCCCTGCTCGATGTCGCGAGCCTCGCCGGGTTGCGGCGCGCGCGGGCCGCTGTTGGATCGGTCCCATACCCGGCGACGGTGGGTGGCCGCCGGTTTGACCTGCCGCGCGTGACGCCGCTGGGGGCGGGCGAACGCTGATCCAGGACGCAACGCCTGGCCAGCGCGGGTGGTCGGATGGCACCGCCCGCGCTGGCCGGACCCCGGTTCCGACGTGATCCCCCCGCCCCGGCTGCGCCGCATCAAGCTGGCCTTCACGCTGCTGGTCGCCACCCTTGCCGGCCTGGCATGGCTGGTCGCCCGCCCCGCCAGCGCCCCCGGCGTGGAGGCGCCGCGCCAGCGCGACATCCCGCTCGCCGACGTGTCGCCGTGGGGTGCCAACTTCTTCCTCGAGCAAGAGGCCGAGACCTGGAACGCCGAGCAGACCGTGGCGTGGGCCGCACGCGCCGGCCTCCGGTGGGCCAGGCAGCACTTCCCTTGGTACGAGATCGAGCGCGGCCCGGGCGACTTCCGCTGGGGCAAGTACGATCGCATCGTCGACCTCTACCGCGCCAACGGCATCGAGGTCATCGCCCGCCTCGACTTCCCGGGCGATTGGGTCTCACCCGCCGACTGGGTGCCGCCCGAGAAGCGCGGTCCGCCGGCCAACACGCCGCCGGAGGACTTCGAGGACTACGGGCAGTTCGTCAAGGCCGTGGCCACGCACTTCAAGGGCCGCGTGCGGTTCTACCAGATCTGGAACGAGCCCAACCTCATCTACGAGTGGGGCTACAACCCCTCTCACCCCGTGGATCCCGAGGCTTACGCGGACCTGCTCGAGACCGCGGCGCGCGAGGCGCGCCAGGCGGACCCCAACGCCGTCATCCTCTCGGCGCCGCTGGCCATCAACACCGAGACGGTCGACCAGGCCGGCAACATGAGCGACCTGGCCTTCTTGCGCGGAATGTACGACGCCGGCGCCGCACCGAGCTTCGACGTGCTCTCGGTCAACGCGTTCGGCATGGACCGGCCGCCCGACGACACGCCGGCCGAAGGCACCCTCAACTTTCGCCGGGTCGAGTTGCAGCGGCAGGCGATGCTCGACGCGGGGGACGCCTGCACGCCGATCTGGGCCAACGAGTTCGGTTGGAACGCGGCGCCCGCCGGAACCTCTTCGATGTGGCGGCAGGTGAGCGAAGCCGAGCAGGCCGACTACACGGTGCGCGGCGTGGCCTGGGCCGGCGAGCACTGGCCGTGGGCCGGCGTCTTCAGCATCTGGTTCTTCCGGCACCCGACCCTGCCGCGCGACGATGCCGTGTATCACTTCCGGATGCTCGACGCGGACTTCAACCCGCGCCGACTCTACGCGGCGGTCCAGACGGCGGCCGTGCCGGTCGTGGCCGGTCCCGGCGACTGGGCCGAGCGGTCGGCGCCGGTTCGACTGTCCGCGCTCGACGACTGGACCTGGCGTTGGGACGGATCGCCGGATCAGCGGTCGTGGACCCGTCTCCGCTGCCTGTCGGGCGCGTGCTGTCGCGCACCCGACAACCTTGCGGCGGACTTCAACTTCATCGCGTCGGAATCGCCGCTGGCCAGCCTGTCGTTCCGATTCAGGGGGCCGTCCATCGCCGTTCGGCTCCGCTCGCTCTCGGCCGTCAGCACCGCGGACGTCGCGGTGGACGGCGACCCCGGCAGCGTGCCGCTGCGCGAGTCGGACGGCTGGCGGTGGTATCTCGTCGCCGACGACCTCCCCGGCGGCACGCATGAGCTGCGCCTCGGGGTCGGCAGCGCCGGAGGCCGTATCGCGGTCGACGGGTTCCGGGTCGGCGGCGGCCCGCCGGCGGATCCGCGGTGGCTGTGGTTCTGGGCCCTGATCGGGCTGGCGGTGGTCCTGGCGAGCCTCCTGGCGTGGGATGCTCGTTATGTCGCGCGCCGGACCGCGGCGATCGACGAGCCGATCCACATGGCGTCGCCGAAGCTGTAGAAGCGGTAGCGCGCGCGCACCGCCTCGGCATAGGCCCGGTCGATGTGTGCCTTGCCCGCGAACGCCGCCACGAGCATGAGGAGCGACGAACGCGGCAGGTGAAAGTTCGTGATGAGGGCGTCGACAGCCTGGAACGCGAACCCCGGCGTGATGAAGAGGTCGGTCCAGCCGCGGAAGGCCGCGATGGGTGCCTCCGCCCCCGCGCCCGGCTGCCTGGCCGCGGTTTCCAGCACGCGCACGGCGGTCGTGCCGACGGCGACGATGCGCCCGCCTGCGCGGCGCGTGGCGCAGATCGCGGCGGCGGTGTCCGCGTCGACCTCCGCCCACTCGCGGTGGATGCGGTGGTCGGCCACCCGCTCGGCCTCGACCGGCCGGAACGTGTCGAGCCCGATGTGCAGCGTGACGGTCGACCAGCCCACGCCGCGCGCGGCGAGGTCGGCCATGAGCTCGGGCGTGAAGTGGAGGCCGGCCGTGGGCGCCGCGGCGGAGCCGGGCGTGCGCGCGTAGACGGTCTGATAGCGCTCGGGATCCGCGAGCGGCGCGCGGATGTACGGCGGGAGAGGCACTTCGCCCAAGCGGTCCAACACGGCGAGCGGCGGGCGCTCGAACCGGACGTGGCGACAGCCGTCGGCCAGGCGGGCGACGACGGTGGCGTCGAGGCCGGCGCCGCCGTCCGGGTCCCCGAGCGCGAGCCGGCTGCCCGGCCGCACCCGGCCGCCGATCAGGCACTCCCAGTCCCGCGGCGGCTCGGCCCCGGCGCCCGGCATGCCGAGCGGGCGAAGCAACAGCACTTCGACGCGCCCGCCGGACGGCACCTTGCGCCCGCGCAGGCGCGCCGGGATGACCCGGCTCGCGTTGGCCACGAGGCGATCGCCGGGCGCCAGGAGGTCGACCACGTCGCGGAAGGTCCGGTGCTGGATGGCACCCGTGTCGCGATCGAGCACCATCAACCGCGCGCTGTCGCGCGGCTCTGCCGGTACCTGGGCGATCAGGTCCGGCGGCAGGTCGTAGTCGAAGTCGGCGGTGCGCATGGCTTGGCCTAATGTTACGCGCAGCGCCGGCCGTGGCGGCGGTATCATCATGCACCGCATCAGCACCCGGGTCGAACGACCATCGTCTGGCCAGGCGGCGCTCCCGGCAACGGGCTCGCAGCCCACGCAGGCATGCCAGACACGACAAGGAGCCCACGCATGAAGCTATGGGGAGGGCGCTTCGCCGAGCCGCCGGACGCGGCGCTGTGGCGGTTCACGGTCTCCGACGCCGACCGGCGCCTGCTCGGCGACGACATCCGCGGGAGCCTGGCGCATGCGCGAATGCTCGGACGGACCGGCATCCTCGGCGCCGCCGACGTCGACGCGCTGGTCGGTGGTCTGGCGCGCATCGAGGCGGAGGCGGCGGCCGGGACGTTCAAGTTCGATCCCGCCGACGAGGACGTGCACACGGCCGTCGAGCGGCGGCTGGGCGAGCTGATCGGCCCCGCGGCGGGCAAGCTGCACACCGGCCGCAGCCGCAACGACCAGGTGTGCCTCGACCTGCGGCTGTACCTCGCGCGCGCCGCAGCGGCACGCGCGGACCAGCTCGAAGGGTTCGCGCTCGTGCTGGCCGACCGGGCGGAAGGCGCCGGCGATGCCGTCGTCGCGGCGTTCACGCACCTGCAGGCCGCGCAGGCGGTGCCGCTGGGCCACCATCTGCTGGCCCACGCGTGGATGCTGCTCCGCGACGCCGAGCGGTTTCGCGACGCGCGCGGGCGCATCGCGGTGTCGCCGCTCGGGGCCGGCGCCGCGGGCGGCAGCAGCCTCCCGCTCGACCCGGCGGCCGTGGCGGCCGACCTCGGGCTGGCGGCCGTGTTCGACAACTCGATGGACGCGGTGGCCGACCGCGACTTCGTCGCCGAGCACGCCTTTTGCTGCGCCCAGGCCATGGTGCACCTGTCGCGGCTGGCGGAAGACCTGATCCTGTGGGCCACCGAGGCCTTCGGCTGGGCCACGTTCGCCGACCGCTATACCACCGGCTCGTCGGCCTTGCCCCAGAAGAAGAACCCCGACATCGCGGAGCTGGTCCGCGGCCGCGCAGCGGCCGTCGTGGGCGACGTCACATCCCTGCTCGTGCTGCAAAAGGGCCTGCCGCTGACCTACAACCGCGACCTCCAGGAAGACAAGGCGGCGGTGTTCCACGCCGACGACACGCTTGCCGCGGCCCTGGAGGCCCTGACCGGGATGGTGGCGACGGCCGAGCTGCACCCGCCGCCGCCGTCGAGCTGGGTGACGGCGCTCGACCTCGCCGAAGCCCTCGTGGCCCGCGGCGTCCCGTTCCGCGAGGCGCACGCGTCGGTGGGGCGGCTCGTGGGACGGCTCCTGGCCGACGGCCGCAGCCTGGCGGACGTGGCGGCCGACGACCTGGCGGCCGCGGACGGCCGATTCCAGCCCGCGGACGCCGCGTTGGTCGACCCGCGGCTGTCGGTGGCCCGGCGGCGGACGCCCGGCGGGGGAAGCCTGGCGAGCGTCGCCGCGCAAGTGGCGCGGCTGCGGGCCCGCGTGGCGGCCAACAGCCCGGCGAGCGGCCCGGATGGCGGTCCAGGCGGCGGGCCGGACGGCGCGCCATCCGGCATTCTTGCCCGGGACCCGCCCCGGCCCTAGAATACCGCCCCATGCTCACCGCCGCCCTCCCGCGTCATCGGGCCATCCGCATGCGTCCGATGTGTCAGACCATCGGTCTGGCGCGCCCTGGCCCTGCTTGACCGCACGCGCGGACCATGCACCGCCACCCGCTTCGCCAGGCCGCCGATCGGTCTGGCGATTTTTCGTTGCGTGAAGTCGGGAGTCCCGATTGACCATTCAAGCCTGCGTCTATGGCGCCACCGGCTACACCGGGCTCGAGCTCGTCGGCCTCTTGGCGGGCCACCCGGGCGTCGACCTGCGTTTCGCCGTCTCGGGGTCGAGCGCCGGCCGGTCGCTGCGCGACGTGCACCCGGGCGCGCCCGACGTGCCGCTGATCGCGGCCGACGACGCCCCGATCGACGCGATCGACGTCGCCTTCCTGTGCCTGCCGCACGCGGCTTCCGCCGCCACGGCCGTCCGCGTCCTGGAACGGGGCGGGCGCGTGATCGACCTCAGCGCCGACTTCCGGCTGCGGTCGCCGGCTGCCTACCGGGCGTGGTACGGGGCCGAGCATCCCGCTCCCGAGCTCCTCGACGCCGCCGTGTACGGCTTGACGGAGGTCGCTCGGCTTGATCTCGCCGGCGCGCGGCTGGTCGCCAATCCGGGCTGCTACGCCACGAGCATCCTCCTGCCGCTGGGGCCCCTGGTGGCCGCCGGCGCGGTGGACGGCACGGTCGTCGCCGACAGCAAGTCGGGGGTCTCGGGTGCGGGGCGGGTGCCGAGGCTCCACACCCAGTTCGTCGAGGTGGCCGACAACTTCTCGCCCTACAACGTCGGGCGCACGCATCGCCACGTCGCCGAGATCGACCAGGCGCTGTCCGGCTGGAGCGCGTCGCCGCCGGCGCTGGTGTTCTCGCCGCACCTCCTGCCCGTCCCCCGCGGCATCCTCACGACGCTGTACGTGCCGCTGGCGCCCGGTTGGGACGCCGGCCGCGTGGCGGCGCGCCTGGACGACGCGTTCGCCGGCGAACCGTTCGTCCGCGTCCTCGCGGCGGGGGCGGTGGCCACGCTGGCGCACGTCGTTCGCACCAACCGGTGCGTCGTGGGGGTCCACCCCGCCGGGGTCGACGGGCTGGTGATCCTCACGTCGGCCCTCGACAACCTGGTCAAGGGCGCGGCGGGCCAGGCGGTGCAAAACATGAACGTCGGGTTCGGGCTGCCCGAGACCCTGGGGCTGGTGGCGTGATGGGCACCGGCATGCCAGCATCGGCGGCCGGCCTGCCGGCGTCGCCCGGTGCCCCGCGCATCGTGAAGCTCGGCGGCCGTCTGCTCCACGACCCGGCGGCGCTGGCGGCGCTCGCCCAAGCGGTCGGCAGACTCCGCGAGCCGGTCGTCGTGGTCCACGGCGGCGGCGACGCGGTCGGCGCGCTGCAAGCCCGCCTCGGCCTCCCGATCGCCAAGGTCGACGGGCTGCGCGTCACCACGGCCGCGGGCCTCGACGTCGTCGTCATGGTGTTGGCCGGGCTGGTCAACACCCGTGTCGTCGCCGCTTTCGGGGCGGCCGGCATCGACGCGCTGGGCGTCTCCGGCGTCGATCGGGGATGCATCGCCTGCCGGCGCATGGCGCACCCGGGCGGCGACCTCGGCTTTGTCGGCGAGGTGGTGGCGGTGCGCGCCGACATCGTGCGCGACTGGCTGGCTGCCGGCGTGACGCCGGTCGTCGCGCCCCTGGGCATCGACGCCAGCGGCCAGGTCTACAACGTCAACGCCGACGACGCCGCGGCGGCGATCGCGCGCGCGCTGGCGGCCGCCGCCGTCGACCTCGTATCGGACGTGCCCGGGGTGATGGTCGACGGCCGCGTGGCGCCGCGGCTCGGCGCGGCCGACGCCGAGCGGCTGATCGCCGCGGGCACCATCCACGGCGGCATGGTGCCCAAGGTGCGGGCCGCCCTCGGCGCCGTCGCGAGCGGCGTCCGCAGTGCCCGGATCGTCGATCCGGCCGGGCTGGCGGTTGGCGGCGGCACGGTCCTGGTCGCGGAGGCGGTCGAGGCGATGCGCGTGACCCGCGCCGCCGCCGATGCCGGCAGCCGGCCCGGCTGGGCCGCCGCGGCCGATGCGGGCGCGCGGCCCACGCCGGCCCCCGCGGTCGATGCGGTCACTCGGCCCACGCCGGCCACGACCGACGGCGTGACCACTCCTTCCGCTCCCGCTCCCGCCGAGGAGGCGACCTCATGACCCACCCGATCTGGGAGCCGACGCTCCCCGGCGCCGCGGACGCGGTTCCCGACGACGCGCGCCTCCTGGCCGACGCCGCGCGGACGCTCGTCGGCACCTATCAGCGGCCCGACCTCATCCTCAGCCATGGCGAAGGGGTGTGGCTGTGGGACACCGCCGGCCGCCACTACCTCGACTTCGGCAGCGGCATCGCGGTGATGGCGCTGGGCCACGGCGATCCCGAGTGGGCCGCGGCCGTGGCCGACCAGGCCATCCGGCTCACCCACGTCAGCAACCTCTACCACACCCGCTGGCAGATCGAGCTCGCGCGGCGCCTCGTGGACCACTCGTTCGCCAGCCGCGTCTTCTTCAACAACACCGGGACCGAGGCCATCGAGACCGCCATCAAGTTCGCCCGCCGCCACGCGCGCCGGGTGGCCGGCGCGGCCGACGACGACCCGGGCTTCCGCAAGACGGGCCTCGTCGCGTTCGCGCACGGCTTCCACGGACGGACGATCGGCGCGGTCTCGGTCACCGCCAAGCCCGCCTACCGCGTGCCCTTCGGGCCGCTGTTGGCCGGGGTGGACTTCGCGCCGTACAACGACCTGCCGGCCGCAGAAGCCCTGATTGGCCCCGACACGTGCGCCGTGTTGGTCGAGCCGGTCCAGGGCGAGGGAGGGATCCGCGCCGCCGACCCGGCGTTCCTGCGCGGCTTGCGGGCATCGTGCGACCGCCACGGCGCGCTCCTGGTCTTCGACGAGGTGCAGTGCGGTCTCGGCCGGACCGGCACGCTGTGGGCCCACGAGGCGTACGGCGTGACGCCGGACATCATGACCGTCGCCAAGCCGTTGGCCGGCGGCTTGCCGATCGGCGCCACGCTGACCAGCGAGGCCGTGGCCGCATCCATCGGCGTCGGCGAGCACGGCAGCACCTTCGCGGCGGGCCCGTTGGTCGCGCGGGCGGCGTGCGTGGTGCTCGACCGGATCCGGCAGCCCGCGTTCCTGGCGCATGTGCGCGACGTCGGGGCCTACCTGCGCGACCGCGTCACTGCCCTCGCCAGCCCGCGCGTCGTCGATGTGCGGGGCCGGGGCCTGTTCGTCGGCGTCGAGCTCGACCGGCCCGTCAAGGACGTCATCGACGCCGCGCGCGGGCGCGGCGTCCTGTTCATCGGCGCCGGCACGCACGTCATCCGGCTGTGCCCGCCGCTCATCGTCACGCGGGACGACGTGGACCTCGCCGTCGACACCCTCGGCGCCTGCCTCGAGCGGGCCGCGTGAACGACGCGCTGCCGCGCTTGCGGCCGGCGGCGGCGAGCGATGTCGCGCGCCTCGCCGAGATGGTGGCCGCGCACGCCCGGAGCGGCGACGTGCTGCCGCGGTCGGCCGAGAGCATCCAGGCGAGCCTGGGCGACTGGTGGGTTGTCGAGGCCGGCGGCGACGTGATAGCGTGCGGCTCGTTGTGGGTGTACGGCCCACGCCTCGCCGAGGTGCGGTCGCTGATCGTCGACGCCCCGGCCCGCGGCCAGGGCTGGGGCCGCGCCGTCATCGAGGCGCTGGTGGAGGAAGCGCGGCGACGCGGGATCAGCCGGGTGTTCACGCTCACGCGCGCGGCCGGCCTGTTCGAGCGCACCGGGTTCCACCAGACCGACAAGGCGGTGTTCCCGGAGAAGATCTGGAAGGACTGCCAACAGTGCCCGCTGCGCGACGCGTGCGACGAGATCGCGCTGGCGCGCGACGTGCCCGTCGGCGTCACCGCCGACGGCGAGGACGCCGTCGCGCTCGAGGTCATCGAGTCGGCGGCCCTCCCCATGGCCGTGCCGTCCGACAACCGACCCCTTGTCCACTCCGTCGCCCACCGTCCGAATGATCCCAGGAGCCTCGGTTGAGCCTCGATCCCACCGACAACCCCACCGCGCAGGCCGACGCCCCCGTCGCCAAGGTCGTGCTCGCCTACTCGGGCGGGCTGGACACGTCGGTCATCGTGCCATGGCTGCGCAAGACCTATGGCTGCTCGGTCATCTGCTACTGCGCCGACCTCGGCCAGGGCGAGGAGCTGTCCGGGCTGCGCGAAAAGGCCCTGGCCAGCGGGGCGGCCGACTGCGTCGTCGAGGACCTCCGCGAGACCTTCGCCCGCGAGTACTTGTTCCCGATGCTCCAGTCCGGGGCCGTCTACGAGCACCAGTACCTGCTCGGCACGTCGATCGCCCGGCCGATCATCGCCGCCCGGCAGGTCGCGCTGGCCGAGGCGGTCGGCGCCGACGCGCTGGCGCACGGCTGTACCGGCAAGGGCAACGACCAGGTGCGCTTCGAGCTCACGTTCAAGGCCCTCAACCCGCGGCTGCGCGTCATCGCACCGTGGCGCGAGTGGCACATCCGCTCGCGCGAGGACGCGCTGGCGTACGCAGAGGCCCACGGGGTGCCGATCGCGGGGCGCGAGAAGGGCGTCTACAGCCGCGACCGCAACCTCTGGCACCTCTCGCACGAGGGCGGCGGGCTCGAGGACCCCAGCCGGCCGCCCGATCCGGCGATGTTCCAGTGGACGGTCGACCCGGCCGACGGGCCCGATACGCCCGAGATCGTCGAGATTGCCTTCGAGTCGGGCGTGCCGGTGGCCGTCAACGACGTGCGGCTGTCGCCCGCGACGCTGATCGACACGCTCAACGTCATCGGGGCGCGGCACGGCGTCGGGCGCGTCGACCTGGTCGAGAACCGCCTGGTGGGGATGAAGTCGCGCGGCGTCTACGAGACGCCCGGGGGCACGCTCCTCCACGCCGCCCACCGCGAGCTCGAGTCGCTGTGCCTGGATCGCGACACGGCGCACGCCAAGGCGGGGCTCGCCCTTCGCTACGCCGAGCTGGTCTACTTCGGGCAGTGGTTCCACCCCCTGCGCGCCGCGCTGCAGGCCTTCGTCGACCAGACGCAGGCGACGGTGACGGGGTGGGTGCGGCTCAAGCTGTACAAGGGCCACGTGTCCGTCGACGGCCGGCACAGCCCCAACAGCCTTTACCGCGAGGACTTCGCGACCTTCGGGGCCGACGACGTCTACGACCAGCGCGACGCCGCCGGCTTCATCAACCTGTTCGGCCTGCCGATGAAGGTCCAGGCCATGCTCGGCGTGTCCGACGGCGGCAGGACCCGCTACGCGGCGCCGGACTACAGCCGGTTCAAGCGCGATTGATTCCCACGGCAAGCCATGCCGCCGGCGGCCCGGCTCGCCGACCACGACCCGTTGAGGGAGCCCCCACCATGCCCGAGTCACCCGCCGATGCGGCGCCGCCGGCCCACGCCTGGATCGCCGATGGCACGGCCACGTCGCCGCGCGGCTTTCGCGCCGCGGCCGCGGCCGCCGGGCTCAAGGCGTCGGGCGGGCTGGACGTGGCGCTGCTCGTCAGCAACCGGGCGGCCGCCGCGGCCGGCGTGTTCACCCGCAACCAGGTGGCCGCGGCGCCGGTGATCGTCGACCGCGCGGTGCTGGCGGCCGGCGCCGACGGCCTGCGCGCCGTCGTCGCGAACGCCGGCATCGCCAACGCGTGCACCGGTCCCGGCGGGCTCGACGACGCGCGGGCGATGCAGCGGCTCGCGGCCGCAGCCCTGGGCGACGTCGGGCCCGCGCAGGTCCTCGTGCTCTCGACGGGCGTCATCGGTCGCCGCCTGCCGATGGACCGCCTCGCCGCCGGGATCGCCCACGCCGCCGGCCACCTCGACGCCGGCGGCGGTGCCGCACTGGCGCGGGCGATCATGACCACCGACACGCGCCCCAAGCAGTGCGCGCTGCGCGTGCGGCTCGCCGGGGGCGACGCCGTCATCGGCGGGGTGGCCAAGGGCTCGGGGATGATCCACCCGGACATGGCCACGATGCTCGCGGTGGTGACCACCGACGCACGCGCCGGAGCCCGCGACCTGGACCGTGCCCTCCGCCAAGCCGTGGACGGCAGCTTCAACCGGATCTCGGTCGACGGCGACACCAGCACCAACGACACCGTGCTGCTCCTTGCCAACGGCGCGGCCGGGGCGGCGGTCGAGACAACGGCGGACCACGCCGCGTTCCAGGCCGGATTGGATGCCGTGTGCCTGGCCCTGGCCCACGCCATCGTGCGCGACGGCGAAGGCGCCACACGATTCGTCACCATCCGCGTGACCGGGGCCCCAGACGCGGCGGCGGCGACGGCGGTCGCGCGGACCATCGCCACGTCGCCGCTGGTCAAGACGGCCCTGGCGGGCGGCGACCCCAACTGGGGCCGCATCCTCGCGGCCGCGGGACGCGCCGGCGTGTCCATCGATCCGGAGCGGCTGTCGCTGGCCGTCGCACCCGCCGGCGCCGCGGCCGACGACGCCACCGCCCACGCGGGGGCACGCGTGCTCCCGCCGGTCGAGCTGGTCCACCGCGGGCTCCCGTTCCGCGATGCCGAACGCGAGGCGGCGGCGGTCTTCGCGCTGCCCGAGCTGACGCTGGCCCTCGACCTCGGGCTGGGCGACGGGGCCGCGACCTACTGGACCACCGACCTCACGGCCGCCTACGTCGCGATCAACGCGGACTACACGACCTGACGCCTTTGGCGCGGCACCGGCGCCGGCGCGTCACAACCCCGCGTAGACGTCCGGCCGGCGATCCGCCAGGAACGAGAACCGCGCCCGGGCGTCGGCCACGGCCGCCGCGTCGACGCCGCCCGCCACGACCGCCAGCTGGCCCGCCGCCGTGGCGATGGCCGCCCCAAACGGGTCGACGAGCGTCGAGTCGCCGCTGTAGGCGAGCCCACCGCCCTCGCCCACCCGGTTGACGCCCAGCACGAACGCCTGGTTCTCGATGGCGCGCGCGCGCAGCAGCGTCGACCAGTGCCGCCGGCGCGCCTCGGGCCAGCTCGCGATCACCACGTAGAGGTCGGTCGTGTCCGCGGCCGCCCGGAAGGGCTCGGGAAACCGCAGGTCGTAGCAGATCAGGGGCGTCACCCGCGTGCCGTCGACGGAGACGGTGACGAGCGCGGCGCCGCCCGCGTAGTGGCGGTCCTCGCCCGCCAAGCTGAAGGGATGGATCTTGCGGTAGCGGCCGACCTCGGCGCCGGACGGATCGAAGATCGCGCACGCGTTGAACGGGCGCGGCGCGCCGGGCTCGGCGAGGCCGCCCATGACCCACACGCCGTGCCGGGCCGCCAGCGTCGACAGGTACGCCCCAACCGCGCCGGCGTGGGCCGCCATGGCCTCGGCCGCCATCGAGAAGCCCGTGGCGAACATCTCGGGCAGCACGACGAGCCGGGCCCCGCCGGCCACGGCGACCGCCGCCAGGCGGTCCGCCCGCGCGAAGCTGGCGGGCGGGTCCTCCCAGGCCGTGTCGACCTGAAGGCCGGCGACAAGGAGCGTCATCGATCCCCCCCTAGAGCCACTTCACGAGCGGCGTGAGGCTCTCGACGTCGGCGCCGTCGGGGTGCGCCGTCGGGGTGACGCGCACGCCGAGCGAGTGCTCGCCCGTCGCCGCGGGCGTGATCGAGCCCGTCCAGACGCTTGTGGCATCCGGCCCGCCGGCCCCGCCCGCCTCCTCCGGGCCCAGGTCGAACGTATCGAACGCCTCCATCCGCTCGTCGAGACCCGTCCGGATGAGCACGGCCTGCACGCGCAGGTCTTCCGGGCGCAGGTGGGGGTGACGCAGCTCGACGCGCAGCCGGACGGCGGCCCCGGAGACGACGGTGTCCCCGTCCATCCCTTCGAGTCCCAGATCGGCGAAGGCCACGGTGTCCCAGTGCTGGCGGAGGCGCTGCTTGAAGCCGGCCAACGCGTAGAGGCGCGCATGACCGTCGGCCGTCAGGCGCTCGGCATCGCGGCGGGCAGGGTCGTAGAGCCGCGCCTGGTACTCGCGAACCATCCGCTCGGCCGAGAAACGCGGCAGGATCGTGGCGATCGACTCCTTGGCCATCTCGACCCATTCGAACGGCAGCCCGCCCGAAACCCGTCCGGTATAGCGCGGCAGGACCTCGTTCTCGATCATCGCGTAGATCGTGGCGCTGTCGATCTGGTTCTGATACTCGGCGTCCTCCTCGGCGGCCACGTCGTCGATCATCCACCCGTTGCGCCCGTTGAACGCCTCGGGCCACCAGCCATCGCCGACGCTGAGGTTGAGGGTGCCGTTGATGCCGGCCTTGATGCCCGAGGTGCCGCTGGCCTCCAAGGGGCGCGTCGGCGTGTTGAGCCAGACGTCGCAGCCGGCCACGAGCAAGCTCGAGAGGCGCATGCTGTAGTCCTCGAGGAACAGCACGTGGCCCAGCAGCCCGGGCCGGCGCGCCAGCTCGATGACCTCGCGGATCAGGGCCGTGCCATGATCGTCGTAGGGGTGGGCCTTGCCGGCGAACAGGAACACGATCGGGATCTCGCCGGCCACGAGGTCCTCCAGCCGCGCGAGGTCGCGAAAGAGTAGCGTCGCGCGCTTGTATGGCGCGAAGCGGCGCGCGAAGCCCACGAGGAGCGCGTCCTCGCGCAGGTGCCGCAAGGCCTCGGACAAGGCCGCGGGGTGCTCGCGGCGCGAGACCCACGTGCGCGGGACGTTCGCGTGCAGCCAGTCGAGCAGGCGGCGCTTGGCCGATTGCCGGGCCTGCCACACCTCGCGGGCATCGAGGTGTCGCGCGTCGTCCCAGTACGCCTCGTCGGCCTGGCGCAGCCGCCAGTCGCCCGGCAGGCGCGCGTCGAACAAGGCGTGCCATTCCGGGGCAAGCCACGTCGGCACGTGGACCCCGTTGGTGATGGCGGCAACCGGGACTTCCTCCTCGTAGAAACCGGGGTAGAGCGCGTGGAACAACCGCCGCGAGACGGTGGCGTGGATGTGGCTGACGCCGTTGACCCGATCGCTACCGCGCAGGGCCAGCGCGGTCATGCTGAAGCTCGGGTCGCGCTCGGCCCATGGGGCCCGTCCCAGCCCGGCGATGGTGGCGCCGTCCTGGAGGAGCACCGGCTCGAGCGGCGCGAGGTAGGGGCGGATGAGGTCTTCCGGGAACGCGTCGTGGCCGGCGGCCACCGGGGTGTGCGTGGTGAAGATCGTCGTCTGGCGCACGTAGGCCAGCGCCTCGTGCCACTTCAAGCCGCCCTGCACGAGGTCGGCAAGCCGCGCCAGAATCAGGAACGCGCTGTGGCCCTCGTTCATGTGGAAGACCGTCGGCGCCAGCCCGATGGCCTTGAGCAGCCGGTAGCCGCCCATCCCGAGCACCATCTCCTGGCGCAGCCGGTGGCGCTGGTCGCCGCCGTACAGGCTGTCGGTGAGCGCGCGGTCTTCGTGCCGGTTGGCCTCGATGTTGGTGTCGAGCAGATAGAGGTCGACGGTCCCGACGCGCACCCGCCACGCGCGCGCGTACACCGTGCCGCCGGGCAGCGGCAGTTCGACGGTGACGGGCAAGCCGTGCTCGCCGGTCACGAGCTCGAGCGGATGGTTCTGGGCCACCAGGTGCTCCCGGAGCGGCTCCTGCGTGCCGTCGGGTCGGATGCGCTGCTTGAAGTACCCGTAGCGATAGGCCAGCCCGACGGCGCACAGCGGCAGCGCCAGGTCGCTGGCGGTCTTGAGGTGATCGCCCGCCAGCACCCCGAGCCCGCCGGAGAACAGCTTAAGGCTGTCGATGAGGCCGTACTCCATGCAGAAGTACGCGATCTCGGGCCCGGCCGGTCGCTCGCGCTCCGCGGCGAGGGCACCGGCGAGGCTCTCGACGCGCGCGACGTAGGCCGGCGAGGCGGCGGCCGCGCTGAGCCTGGCGCCGTCGACGTGCTCGAGAAACACAACGGGGTTGTGGCCGGTGTCGGACCACAGCGCGGGGTCGAGGTCGGCGAACAAGGCGGCGGCCGCCGGGTGCCACGACCACCACACGTTCATCGCCAGGTCGCGCAAACCCGACAAGGCCGCGGGCGTCGCGTTGCGCACGCTGAACGGGTGCAGGCGCGCCGTGACGGCGGAGCCGGTGGCCACCGGCCGCGCCTTCAGGCTCGCCAGGGCCGTGAGTCGCCCCTTGGGCATCGTGCGCGCCCGTTCGGCGGCGCGCTCCGACGCCCGCGCATGCGCCTCGAGATAGGCCGGGGCGAACTGCTGCCAGCGGCAGGCCTGGCTGGTGCGCAGCGCGGCGGCGGCCAGATCCCGGCGGGCGTCCGGCGACAGGTCGAGGAACGCGACCAGGTGCTCCATCAACGCCTGGCTGACCCACTCGAAGGCGCGGCCGTCGCGCGCCAGGACGGCGACGCCGGTGGCCTGCCAATCACCGCGGTCGCGCGCCCAGCGCCCGAAGCCGGCCAGGTCCGAGGTGACGGTCGGCACGCCGAGCGCGATGCTCTCCATCGGGGTGTAGCCCCACGGCTCGTAGAAGGACGGGAAGATCGTCAGGTCGGCGCCGACGACGAGTTCGTAGTAGGTCTCGCGGACCAACGGGTCGTTGCCGTCGAGGTACACCGGCACGAACACAACGTGCACGGCGTTCTCGGGGCGATTCACCAGCCCCTCCGCAAGCAGCCGCCGCACGATGGGATCGCCGGCTTCGTCGTGGAGGTCGTGGGTCGTGAGGAACGGTTGGTCGCCGATCTGCCCGGTCCGCGACGCCTCGAGGATCGCCCGGCGCGGCCCGGCGTTGCCGGCAGGGAACAAGGCAAACACGACGACGCGGCCCCCCGGGCGGGTGCGCAGGTCATGGTCGAGCGCCGCCAGGGCGTCCAAGGCGACGTCGATGCCCTTGTTGACGAACTCGTACCGCCCGGCGCACACGAAGAGCTCGGTCCGGTCGCGGTCGTAGGTCGTACCCGTGGTCAGCGTGGCGAGCTCGAACAGCCGGTTGCGCGCGGCATGCACCGCAGTGGGCTCGCGCAGCGGCGGCGGGGGGAAGTCGTCGTCCATCCCGTTCATCAGGATCGGTTCGGGCTCGCGGCGCAGGAAGTGCCGGCACTCCAGGGCCGTGATGGCGCTCACGGTGGTGAAACAGTCGGCCTCGCGCGCGGCGATGGACTCCATCGAGTGCTTCGACGGCACGCCGAGCTCGCGCGCGGTGGCATCGGGATCGACGGCGCCCAGCGCCGCGTACAGGTCGGGGCTGGGGCGGTTGGCGGCCAGCGACCGGCCCAGGGTGGTGGCGTGGGTCGTGAAGACGGTGCCGACCTCCGGCATCCGGCGCTTGGCGTAGAGGAGGGCGGCGCCCGTCAGCCACTCGTGCGATTGAACGACGACCGCGAGCTGCCTGGGCTGAAAGTAGGCGGTGGCGAGCCGCTCGACGACCTGGCCCACGGCATGGCTGAACATCACCGGTTCGAAGTAGTCCCAGCCCCCGGCGATCGAGTCGAGCTGGTACCACTCCCAGTACTGGGCCAGGATCGCGTCCTTGTGGGCAAACAGGCCGGTGTGGTCGACGAGGAGGCAGCGCGGCTCGCCGGGCACCAGCCAACGGCCCATCCGGCACCCGACCGGGGCGTCGGCGAGCGCCTCGTGCAGGCCGGCGTGCCAGATCTCGTCGCGGAACACCGGGCGCGCCCCTTCGGCGCGGGCGAGATCGGGGCCGACGACGATATAGCGGGTCCCGTACCGCGCCTGCATGGCGCGGACCTTGGTGGCCAGGACGGTATGGATCCCGCCTACCATGTTGCAGACCTCCCACGAGACCTCGAACAGGATGTCTGGGCTGCTCATGCGGCGATGTCGGGCGCCATGGCGATACGGCCTCCCTGGGCCGTGGCGGGTGGTTGAGCGAGGTCGTTGGCGCGTGGCTGGAACGCCTCGGAGGGGGTGGCGGCACGGTCGCCGGCGGGTTCTGGGGCAGTCGCCGACCGCACCGTCAGTATGCCACTGACTGGCCGTTCGATGGAAGTGATCAGCGTTTCGGATGGTCACGGTGCGGCGCACGGCGCGGGGACGTGACCGCGCGGTAGACCTCCAGCATGGCGCACGCAGCCGCCGTCCAGGACGCGTGTCGCGCGTCCGCGCGACCGGCCGCGGCCAGCAGCGCCCGCCGCGCGGGATCGCGCAGCAGGCTGACGATGGCGTCGGCCAGCCGGTCGACGTCCCAGTGGTCAACGGCGACCGGCTGACGCTGCACCTCGGCCGCGCCGCAGGTGCGCGACACGATCACCGGCGTGCCGGCGCGCATGGATTCGAGCGCGGCGATCCCGAAGGGCTCAGACACCGACGGCAGCACGCAGAGGTCGGCCCGGTCGAGCAGCCGCTCGACGCCGGCGTGATCGAGGAAGCCGGTAAAGGTCACGTGGCCCTCGAGGCCGAGGTCCGCGACCGCCGCCTCGAGGCGCGACCCCAGGTCGCCGGCGCCGGCGATCTGGAAGGCGGCGTCCGGGACCTGTTCCCGGACGCGCGCGGCCGCCCGGAGGAAGCCCATCGGCCCCTTTTGGAACGTCAGACGCCCGAGGAACACGACGGTCGGGCGGGACGGCTGGAGGGGCGTCGGCGCGGCCGCGAGATCGGCCAAGGGCGAGACCGGCGCGGCGGCCACCCGCAGCGGCGGCTGGGCTGCGGCCGCGGGATCGCCGCGGGCACCCTGCGACCCCGCCCGCGGCCTCCCGGGAGGCGTGGGCGGCCGCGGATCCCCCGCGGCGCGCGGCGGTTCGGCCGCCGCGGGCATCTCGACCCCGTTGTGGACCACGGCGATGCGGTCGCCCGGAATGCCGTGGTGCGCCTGGATGCGGCGGCGGGTGAAGTGGCTGACGGCGACGACGCGATCCGCCGCCCACAAGCCCGCGGCCTCGATCGCGACGACGCGCGGATCGGGGTGCTCGCTCCGGTCGTGCTCGAGGCTGTGGACGTGCACGACGAGCGGCCGGCCGGACCGCCGCGCCACCGCAACGCCGGCCGGCCACGTCAGCCAGTCGTGGGCGTGGACGACGTCGAAGGACCGGCCGCGCGCCAGCCTCACGACGCGATCGGCGTGACGCTGGACGCCGGCGATCAGAGCGTCGGGTCGGCGCTGGCCGGCGTAGGGCATCGCGAGGGCATGGCGCTCGAGCTCAAGATCGAGATCGTCGGGCGCGACGAGCCGCATGTGTGCCGCGGTCTCGTCGCCGTACGCTTGGGGGACGACGAACGCGATCGCGACGCCGGCGTTCGCCAACGCGGCCGTGAGGCCCGCGCACGCGGTGCCGAGGCCGCCGCTGATGTGGGGCGGATACTCCCAGCCGAGCATGAGGACGTTCAAGAGTGTTGCGCGCGGCTCCGGGTCGATTCCAGGCCGGCGGGCGAGGCGGTGTCCATGGCGTGCGGGCGCTCCGGTCTGAGCGACGCCCCCGCTCACGGCGATGGCCTGGAACCATCCTTGGCGCATGGCAGATGTCGTCGATCGAGACCTGCCGCGAGGACGACCTTCGCCATGGCATGGCGGCTCAGCGGTCTCGCCCCCCGCTCCCCACCCCCCGCAGCCGCTCGCACGCCGCCGCGAGCGTCTCCGGCCGCTTGCAGAACGCGAACCTGAGCAGCCGTGCGCCCTCGTCGCGCGTATCGCGGTAGAACCCGCTCGGCGGGATCGCCGCCACCCCCGCCGTCTCGATCAGCTCGCGCGCGAACGCGCGGTCGTCGGCGTCCGACAGCGCCCGGAAGTCCGCCAGCACGAAGTACGTCCCCGCCGGCGCCGCCACGCGGAAGCCCGCCGCCGTCAGCCCGGCCATGAGCTGGTCGCGGCGCGCCGTGTAGTCGGCCCGGAACGCGTCGAAGTAGTCGGCGTCAAGCCGTTCGAGCGCCGTGGCCATCGCCACCTGGAGCGGCGTGGCCGGGCAAAACGTCAGGAACTGGTGCGCCGCCTGCGCCGCCGCCACGAGCGGCGCGGGCCCCACCGCCCAGCCGATCTTCCAGCCCGTCAGCGAGTACGTCTTGCCGGTGCTCGAGATCGTCAGCGTCCGGTCGCGCATCCCCGGCCGCGCCGCCATCGGCACGTGCACGTGCCCATCGAACGTGAGGTGCTCGTAGACCTCGTCGGCGATCACGACGACGTCGTGCGCCCGGCACAGGCTCGCGATGGCGTCGAGCTCAGCCGCGGTGAACACCTTGCCGGTGGGGTTGTGCGGCGTGTTCAGCACCAGCGCGCGCGTTCGCCGCGTGAAGCAGCGCGCGAGCGCGTCGAGGTCGAGCGCAAAGTCCGGGAAGCGCAGCGTGCAGCACCGCACGGCGCCACCGGCCATGGCCACGACGGCCGGATAGCTGTCGTAGTACGGCTCGAACAGCACGACCTCGTCCCCGGGCCCGAGCAGCCCGAGCAGCGAGGCCGCGATCATCTCCGTCGCTCCGCAGCCGACCGTCACCTCGGTGAGCGGGTCGAAGTCCAGGCCGTAGTGGCGCCGCACCTTGGCGGCAATGGCCGCCACCAGCTCCGGGCGGCCCATCGAGCGCGCGTACTGGTTGTGGCCGGCGCGCAACGCCGCGACCGCGGCCTCGACGATCTCCGGCGGGCCCTCGAAGTCCGGAAACCCCTGCGACAGGTTGATTGCCCCGTGCTGGTTGGCCAGCGCGGTCATCTCGGTGAAGATCGAGGCGCCGAACGGCGCCAGCCGGGGGGAGACCATGACGCGGTCCGCCGGTCTCAACCGAACGGCAAGAGGGCGCGGCCGACCGCCGCGCGGAACGGCCAGGGAATGGCGGCCAGGACGGCGACGAACGCCAGCGTGTACCACAGCACGGCCGCCCGGTGCTTCGCGGCGGCCCCATCCGCCCGCCGGCTCCGGGCCCGCCCGATGTGCGTCAAGACCACCGCCACGACCATCAGCAGCCCATGCTCGACGCTCCAGAAGCGCAGCGCGGCGTCGCCCATCGCGGCCCCCATGTCCCCCAGCGCCTGCCGCGTCGTGGGGCTGACGGCGTAGAGGATGAGGCCGAGGACCAACTGGACATCCATGCCCACGGTGAACCAACGGCCGGCGCGGTCGTCGGACGTCGACCAAGGGCCGCCGCCGAGCCGGCCGCGCCAGGCCAGGGCCACCGCGGCCGCGCCGGCGAGGAGCACGAGCCAACGGACGATCGAGTGCGTGGCGAGCAGTGCGTCGTACATGATGCGTGGAGTCCCCTGGGGTATGAGCGATGAGTGGTAACAAGGCGGCGTTCCGCCGTCCGCGGCGATCGTCGGCTGGCGGCCATGACTCCGTCACCGCGGCCAGCCGCCCGCACACACCCGGCGCACGGGCCCGCGCGCGACCGTCGACGCCTAGAGCCGCAGCCGCCAGAGCACCGCGAAGACGACGACCACGGCGCCGACGATCCCGAGCACCGTCCGCCACGGATGCTCGCCCGGCTTGCCGTCGTCGATGGCCCCGGCGCGGTGGACCGCCGAGCTGGCCAGCCCGATCAACATGAACGCCGTCCATGCCAGGAGCGGGATGGTCACGAACCCGAACCAGTTGATGTAGCGCACCGAACACGACACGCCGATCTTGCAGGCCGAACTCTCGGAGATGATGCCACGTTCGATCAAGAGGTGGTAGCTCGAGATGCACCAGCCAGCCGCGGCCAGCGCCATCGCGTAGATCGGCAGCGCCCGATCGCGCCGCACGAGCCCGATCGGCAGGATGATCGCGAGCGGGTACATCATGATCCGCTGGTACCAGCACAACGGGCACGGCGCGTAGCCGCGCACCTCCGAGAAGTAGAGGCTGCCCAGCGTCGCGATCCACGCCGCCGCGAGCGCGAGGCTCAGCCCGTGGCGTTCGAGCAGCGACGATGTCGCGGCGTCGGCGCCTTCGTGAACGTCGGCCGTCGCCGAGGCAGCGATGGCGGGGTCGGTGGCAGCCACACGGCACTCCTTGCGCAACGCATCCAGCGGTGGTGGCCGTCGCCGCCGAACACGGCGGGCGTCGGCCGCAACGGGTCGAGCCTCTGGGTCAGGGTCATTCGGACCTCTGGCCCAGGATTATAGCGACTCGAACCCGAAGGCCGCGACGGACGGCACGAGCTCGGCGCCGTTCAGGCGGTCGAACGTCGCCGCGTCCTCGACCGGCCACGCCTCGGCCGCCGCGCGAATGCGCCGCACGGCGGCGCCGGCGGCCGCCGCGTCGACGGGCCGGCCGGCCGACCGCTCGGCGTGCCAGTACGCCAGCTCGAGCTGGTCCGTCGTCAAGCGCGCCACGCGCCACACCCCGGCCAGGCCGCGCCGCATGTCGGCGCGCCACGCTGCCGGCGTGGCGTCGCCGAGATCCGCGACGAGGCCAGCGGCCTCGTCCCGCGCCGCGTCGATGGCCCGGCGGCGCGCCTCGAACGCGGCGGGCGTCGTCAGGCCGCCGTGCGACTGGGCATACGCCAGCGCGCCGGCGATCCGCTCGCGCTGGTCGCGGCTCTGGCGCCCGCGGAACACCCGCCCGTGATCGGTCAGGTCGATGCCGCCGGGGCTGAACAGCCGGGCGATCAGGCCGCTGGACGCCTTGTACAACGCGAACGCGGCAGCGCGCGACGGTTCGGGGTACGTGTCGGCGATCCAGGCGCGAAGCAGGTCGTCGGGATCCGCTGCGGGGTCCCGCGCCAGGCCGGCCAGCACGGTGACGTTGGCCACGTTCCCGTAGGGCACCTCGAAGATCGGGCTGGCCGCCGAGTTCCAGTTGATCCGCACGGCGATCCGGCGGCCGCCGCCCGCCGCGAAGCGCCGGATCCGCTCGGCGTACACGTCGCCGAGGTACGCCGGGAAGGCGTTCCACCCGGCGTACTCACCCCAGGCATCGAGCTCCAGGATCACGCGCGGCCCCGCGTGGTCCAGCAGGTGGGACGGCGGCGCCCCGGGCAGGAAGTCACCCTCGGTGTGCTTGATCGACACCGCGACGCCCGGCGGCAGGCCGGCCACGGCCGCCGCGAAGGCCTCGCCGCCCGCCAGGTCGGCGAGCCGCCCCCAGGCGCGGACTTGAATCTCCTTGGCGTCGAGCGCCGAGCTGCCGGCGGTGGACGCGGCCGTCTCCGCCACCAGCCGCGCCAGGATCGCGTCGGGGTCGACGGGCCGGCCGTCGGGCGCGACGCACTCCGTCACCGACATGTCGGCCTCGTCGGCCGTGAGCTGCAGGCCGTCGACAAACGGCGCCGCACGCCAGAACGCCGCGAGCTTCCGCTGATAGACCGACCACAAGAGGGGGCCGTCGACGCACGGCGCGGACGCTGTGGCGAGATGCGGCCGCAGAACCGCCGCGACCTCGTCCGGGAAGCTGAGCTGATTGGTGTGGAATACCAGATGGACGCCGTTACGGTGGGCGTGTGCGGCGATCGCGCGCAATGCGTCGATGTACCGCGCGGCGTGCACCGCCCGCGCGGCCTGGTCCGGGAACGCGGCCGCGCCGATGTTGCCGATCGGGTCGACGGAAAAGTCGTAGAGCAGGAGATCTTCGAACCCCCGCGAGAAGACCACGTACGACGCGATCCCGTACCCCGCGCCGCGGTCGAGGTTGGCCTGGATGGCCGCGACATGGCGTGCCAGGCGATCCGGATCGGGATCGAGCTGGCGGAGGTTGTAGTGGTCGACGAACGCGAGCTCGAGCACCGTCGCCGAGGCGGTGGCGGACGACGGCGGCACCGGCGACGGCGGCGTTGGCCGCGGGGGCCCCATGCACGCGGTGAGGGCCATCGCCGCGGCGCAGGCCACGGCGTGACGACGCCTGCCTTCAGTCATGTCGCGCGGCAACCGGTGAAACCCGCCCCCGTGCTGTCGTCGACCGCGATCGCGGCACCCGCGAGCACCGCGGGCAGGTAGATCGCCGGTGGGGCGCCAGCGCCGACGCCGAGGACATGCACCGCCTGCCCGCCGCGGTCGGTGACGTAGACCCGGCCGTCGGCGTCCGCGGCGATGTCGCTCGGGGCCTCGGGCGCGCCGTGCGCCGGGGCCGGAAGCGCTGTCGTGTCGATCACCGTGCCATCCGGCGCCAGCTGCGCGACCGCTCGCGTGGCCAGAAGCACGGCGAAGCCGCCGCCTGCAAGCGGCGCGAAGCGGATCGCGCCCTTGGGGACCGGAACGCCGCCGTCGACCGCGCCCGTGGCGTCGAGCCGCAAGATCATCCGCGACGGCCCGTGGAGCACCGCGACGGTGCCGTCCGGGAGGACGTCGAGGTCGAGCAGCGCCAGGCCCCCACCCTGGTCGGCCAGGGACCACACCGCCCGCTCGGTGCCGGTCGCCAGGTCGATCACCAGGATCCGGCGGCGCGCGCCGTCGAGCGCGAAGACCGCGCCGCGCCGCGGGTCGTGCGCCAGCGCGATGATCTGCGATCGCTCGGGGGCGTCGATCGGCTCGGTCCAGTCGTACGACCAGGTCGGCGCCGGCTCGCCGGCCGCGCGGGCGTAGCGCTCGATCCGGATACGGCGTCGACCCTGCGGGGCCACGTCCGGGTCGCGCGGGTCGTCGATGCTGCTGGCGGTGCGCGTGCGGACAACCAGCCAGTCGCCCGCGACGGTGGCGTCGGCGAGCTGCATCCCGAGGCGCCGCAGGCCGTGGGTGACTCGCCCGTTGGGGTCGAAGCGTTGGGCGCGCTCGACCTCGTCGACGACGTGGATCCCGCCGTCGCGCCCGGCCGCGACGCGGACCGGATTGGACAGCCAGCCGGGCTCGATCGGCGGGAACCGCCACCGCCTCAACGTCGTGAGCGCGCCCCCCGTATAGCCGACGACGGTCACGCCGCCCTCGCGGTCCCCCGTCGGGCCGTTCAGAAGATGCACGGTGCCCGGGCTTGCCGCGGCGATCGCCCGCACGTCGCTGCCGACGTCGGCCGCGGCGTGCCGGCCGTCGGCGCGGTTGAAATCCGTCACGAGGCGGCCGCCGGTCCCGTCGAGCAGATAGACACGGTCGGTCGGGTCGATGGCGATGTCGCGGGGGTTCCAGCCCTTGATCTGGGTGCGCGGGGGGACCACCTCGCCGTCGGGACCATAGACCCACAGGATGGCCGGCCCGCCGGCCACCGGCGCCTCGGTGGCGGTCCAGACCTGGCCGCTGGAGGCCACGGCGAGGCCATTGGGCAGCGTCGCCTGATCGGTCGGCGAGAACGGGACGGGGATGCTCACGGCGCGGCTGCCGTCCGCCTTCCGGCCGACGATGGCGCTGGCGCCGCGATCGAACACGAAGATCCGCCCGCCCGCGTCCCGGGCGATGGCCTCGGGCTTGGCGTAGTCCCCCCAAAACGACAGAAAGTCGCCCGCCGCTCCAAACACGGCCAGCCGCCCCTGCCGGCGGTCGGCGACGAACACCCGCGCGCCGGGCTCGTCCAGCGCGATGCCGAACGGCAGGTCGAGCTGACCGGCGTCGAGGCCGGGCCGGCCGACCTGGCGCACGACGGCGCCGTCGCGGTCGAACCGCTGTACCCGCTGGAGGCGCGCGTCGACCACCCACACCGACCCGTCGGCACCGACGGCGAAGTCGACGGGATCCAGCACGCCGCCGGGCGCCGGCTCACGCGCGGACTGCCACGTCGCGATCCACCCGAAGGCGGCGCCCGCCGCCCACGCCGGCGACGCCGGCAGGCGATCCGCGGGGCGTCCCCCATGGCCGGCGCGGGGCTGAGGCGAGCCGCGGGGCGCCGCGGCCAGCGCCCCGGCCGCGATCGCCATGGCCGCCCCGACCCGGACGGCGGCCCTAGCGCGGGGTCGGCGCCACATCGTCCAACGTCCGGATGAAGGCGATCAAGTCGGCCATCTCGTCCTCCTCGAAGTCGAAGGCGGCCATCTCGGAGTCGACGCGGCCGCGCCGGATGACGTGGCGGATGAAGGCGTCGCTCGCCGAGGCCTGGAACACCGGCCCGGCCAGGCGCGGCGCGTCCACGCCCCAGCCGTCCGGCCCGTGACAGGCCGCGCAGTATGTGTCGTACGTGGCCCTGCCGGCCGCGGCGTTGCCGGCGGCCGCGTAGGGCTCGAGCACCACGGGCGGTACCACCTGCCAGCCGCGGATGTAGGCGATGACGGCACGCACCTCGGCGTCGGACAGGAGCGGCCCACGCTCCGCGGCGAACGCCGACATCTTCGTCCCTGGCGCGCCCCGCGCCGCCTCACCCGGGCGGCCCTGCGCGATCGCCGCATACAGGAACGCATCGTCGGCGGCGGCCAACAAGTCCTGGCCGTTCAGGTGGGGGGCGGACTTGATGCTCGGGTCCGAGCGTCCATCGGCGCCATGGCATGCCGCGCAATACTTTATGTAGAGCGCCTCGCCTTCGGACGCCGGCGTGGCGGTCACGGCGGCCGGGGGCGCCTGGGCGACGGCACCCATCGTCGCGGCGCCCGTCGCCCCCGGTGTCGACGCGTTCGCGGCGGCCGTGTCCGGATCGGCCGGCCGCGGCGAGCCCACGGCTGGGCCGCAAGCCGGCAGGAGCATGAGGAGTGGGATCACGACAAGCCAGTGGCGAGGCCGGCTGACCTTGGGCATGCGGTATCGATCCTTGAAGGGCGGTGGGTATTCGGCCAGCCGGCGCGGATCACGCGCGTGACGTTGCGCCAGCCGTGGGCGACGGGCGATCGTGATGCGCAGCCGTAGGCGCGGCGGCCGGATCCACGGCCATGGCCATCGTCCCGCGCACCACGGCCTCGAGCGTGCGCGTGGTCGCGCGACGCGCCGCCGATTATAGGGTCGGTCGACGCGCGGGGACCACCCCCGGCCCGGTGGTATACTTCGCCGGCCATGCCGCTTTCCTCCGCCATCCGCGCCCGGCGCCTCGCCGAGGCCGACGCCCTCGCCGCCGCCTTCGCCGCACGCGCGGCCGAGCTGGACGCCGAGGCGGCCTTCCCCCACGCCAACATCCACGACCTGCGGACCGCCGGGTGGCCGGCGCTCGTGGTGCCGCGAGACCTGGGCGGCGACGGCGCCGGCCTGCTCGACACGGTGCGGCTGATCGAGCGCCTCGCCGCCGGCGACGGCAGCACGGCCCTGGCGTTCGCGATGCACCTGCAGACCCTCGGCTCGGCCGCCGCGTCGCGGAGCTGGCCCGCGGATCGCTTCGCGGCGGTCTGCCACGCCGTCGTGGCGCGCGGCGCCCTCGTCAACGCCTGCGCGAGCGAGCCCGAGCTCGGCAGCCCGAGCCGGGGCGGGTTGCCCCGCACCGTCGCCCGGCGCGACGGCGACGGGTGGCGCATCACGGGCCGCAAGTCGTTCGCGAGCCTGGCGCCCGTCCTGGAATACGTGATCGTCCCGGCGGCGCTGGAAGGCGAGGCCGAGACCATCGGGCGGTTCCTCGTGCCGCGCCAGCCAGGCATGGCGGTCGTCGAGACGTGGGACGGGATGGGGATGCGCGCCACCGGCAGCCACGACGTCACCCTCGACAACGTGCCGGTGCCGGGCACGGACCTGCTGTATCGGCAGAGCGCGGCGGCGCCCGATCCGTATCAGCCCGACGCCAACGCCTGGTTCACGCTGGCCGTCAGCGCCGTGTACCTCGGCGTCGGCACCGCGGCGCTCACGGCCGCGCTGCGCTATGCCAACGACCGTGTGCCGACCGCGCTTGGCAAGCCGATCGCCACTGTCGACGCCGTCCAGCGGCGCGCTGGCCGGGGCGACCTCGCGCTCACCGCGGCCCGCGCCCTCCTCCACCGGGTGGCCGGGGATTGGGACCGCGCGCCCGCTCGCCGATCCGGCCTCGGCGCCGACGTCGTGGCCGCCAAGCTGTACGTGACGAACGCCGCCATCGAAGCGGCCGACGAGGCGATGCGCCTCGCCGGCGGCGCCGCGATGCGCCGCGACCTGCCGCTCGAGCGCCACTTTCGCGACGTTCGGGCCGGCCTGTACCACCCGCCGTCCGACGACCAGGGGCTCGCGCTCCTGGGGCGATTGGCCCTCAAGCGCGCGGGGGGCGGGCGCTAGCCGTCGGCGGAGACATCCGGCGACGCGGCCGGCTCCACCGCCGCCCGGATCCGGTAAACGCCGCCGCCGAGGTCCGTCACGTACACCTCGCCCGCGCCGTCCTCGCCGAAGCTGCTGATGGCCTGGGTTGAATCCAGCAGCACGTCGGAGCGCCACGCGCCGCTCGCATCTGGGGCCGCTCCCCACAGGCGCCCCGAGCAGTAGTCGGCGTAGAGATACACGCCCCACAACGCCGGGGATTGCCGGCCGCGGTAAACCGTGCCGCCGGTGATCGCACAGTCGCCGCCCTCGTGCGGATACGCCACGATCGGCGCGACGGTGACGATGGCGCTGTCGCAGTCCGGGTCGTCGCGGTAGCATGTGTCGGCCTCGTAGATCGGCCACCCGTAGTTGCGGCCCCCGCGGTCATCCGCCGGCTGGTGGTCGACCTCTTCCCAGGCACCGGCGCCGACGTCGCCGATGAACAGGTCGCCCGTCAGGCGGTCGAACCCGAAGCGCCACGGGTTGCGCAGGCCGTACGCCCAGATCTCCGGCAGGAAGTCGAGATTGCCGACGAACGGGTTCGACGGCGGGATGCCGTAGCCCCGGCCGTCCGCCCCGGGCGCGGCGTCGACGTCGATGCGCAGGATCTTGCCCAGCCAGGTCCCCGGACGTTGGGCGTTGGCGCGGTGGTCGGTGCCGCCATCCCCGAAGCCGACGTAGAGGAAGCCGTCCGGCCCGAACACCAGGTGCCCGCCGTTGTGGTTGGAGGCCGGCTGGTCTTGCGTGAGCAGGATCGACTCGCCCGCGGGGTCGACCACCTCGGCCTCGCCGGGGGCATGGAACACGCCGACGACGGTGTCGCCATCGCGGTCGGTGTAGTCGACGAACATCCGATCGTCGGCGGGATACCGTGGGTGGAAGGCGAGGCCGAGGAGCCCCTGCTCCGAGGCGTCGTCGGTCACGCGGTCGCGGAGGTCGAGGAACGGCACCTCGGCCACGGCGCCGCCCCGCAGCACGCGGACCACGCCCTGCCGCTCGACGATGAACAGGCGGCCCGAGCCGTCGCCCGCGTCGACCACGAGCAGCGGATCGTCGAGCCCCTCCGCCACCGGCTCGAGGTCCACGGTGAGCCCCGGCCGCGGCCAAGGCCATGGGGTCGCCGAGGCCACGCGCACCGGGCCGGGTGACGCGGACCCGGCCGCCGAGCGCGTGGCCGCGTCTGGCATGCCGGGGGTGCCGGCCATGGCGGTCGCTGGCCTCGCGGCGGTGGCCGGCATCCCCGCGGTCGGCGTCCCGGCCGTCCGCGGGGCATCGGACGTCGTCGCAGGTGCGGTGCCCCCGTCCTCCGTCGCCGCGGCCAGCGGCACGCTCGGCGCCGGCGTGGCGGACCGGAACGGCA
>CAYQBA010000022.1:0-34583 GCA_964415605.1 uncultured Anaerolineales bacterium
GGGCCTGTCCACGTCAGTCAATCCGCCCTCGACCGGATCCCCGCGAACGCGCCGGATTTCCATCGCGGCGAACCCGGGTGTAAAAGAACGCTGTGGACAGGCTCGTGCCGCGGACGGCCCCCATCATCGCGATGGCACCGCGCCTCCACCCACGCCGGGCCGGCTGCTCGACGCCGGTCACCGCGCAGCGGGCCCGACGACCATGGCCACGCTTCGGACCGCGGTCGTCGCGGCGAACTGGAGAGGACTTTGGACGAGACCCAAGTCAGCAAGCCCATCGCCGGTGCGCTCGTCGCCGCCTTGATCTTGATCCGAACCAAGGGCGGCCTCTCGTATCCCTGACCCGACCGAAAGCAGCGTCCGATGACATCCTCCACCTCCACACGGCAACCCCCGCGGCCGACGCCAGCTCTCATCGGCTGGCTGCTCGACGCCGATCCCGCGATCCGCTGGCAGGTCATGCGCGACCTCACCGACGCGCCCGCCGACGCCGTCGCCGCCGAGCGGGCGCGCGTCGCCCTTGAAGGCTGGGGCGCCCAGTTGCTCGCCCGGCAGAACCCCGCCGGCGATTGGGGCGACGACGTGCCCCCGGCGAACTGGGCATCCACCCTCTACACCCTGTTGCTTCTGCGCAGCATGGGACTCGACCCGGCCAGTGAGCCCGCCCGGCGAGCGGTGGGCCTCGTCCGCGACAGGGTCACCTGGGGCCCGGAGTTCGGCGACGCGCCGTTTTTCGAGGGCGAGGTCGAGCCCTGCATCAACGGCGGAACCCTAGCCCTCGGCGCCTACTTCGGCGAAGCCAGCGACCGGCTGGTCGACCGGCTGGTCGGCGAGCAGCTCGCCGACGGCGGCTGGAACTGCGACGCCCCACCCAGCCGGCGCTCTTCGTTTCACACCACCATCTGCGTCCTGGAAGGGCTGCTCGAGTACGAGCGGGCCAAGGGGCCCAGCGCCACCGTGTCCGAGGCCCGCGCCCGGGGCGAGGCGTACCTCCTCGATCGCCACATGTTCCGCAGCGCGTCGACCGGCGCGGTCATCGATCCCCGTTGGACACGCTTCGCGTTCCCCACCACCTGGCACTACGACGTCCTGCGCGGCCTGGACTACCTGCGCCACGCCGGCGTCGAGCCCGACGAACGGGTGGCCGAGGCCGTCGGGCTCGTGGCGGAGCGGCGGCACCAGAACGGACGCTGGCCGCTGGGGCACCTCCACCGCGACCCCGTTCACCTCGACATGGAAGGCGGGAAGGGCAAGGCCAGCCGCTGGATCACGCTGCGCGCCATGCGCGTGTTGAACTGGCATGCGGTGCGCGGTTGATGCCGGCGTCGAGCGCCGGAGGCCGGCGGAACGTCCGCGACGTTGGCGCCACGGTCGCGCCGGTGGCACCACGGCTGTTCACCAAGCCGCTCATCCTTCGAACGGCGCGTACTTGAGCCGCACCTTCTCGGTCACCGGCCCGATGTCGTGGCCCGTGCTGTACAGCCAGTGCAGCCCGCCCTGCTCCGAGACGAACGCGAACTGCCGGGCGAGCTCCTTCGCCGCGCCCGCCGCCCCCCGCGCCGCGTAGAGCTCGTCCACGTAGGCCGCGAACGACCCGTGCGCCACCGCCAACGCCCGCATCGCCTGCGCGTTGGCCACCACCGCCTCGAGCTTCGCCTTGTAGCGGATCACCCGGTCGTCGCCCGCGATGGCCTCGACCTCGACCGGCGTCAGCTCCGCCACGGCGTCGACGTCAAACGCGTGGAACAGCGCGCGAAACCCCGCCCACTTGTTGTCCACGACCTGGCGGTTCAGCCCGCCCATGAAGATGATCCGGCTGGCGGCCTCGAGGTAGCCCGCGTCGGTGGCGGGGCGCGGCGGCAGCGACATGGCGTGTGTCCTCCGTGGCTCGGCATCCGGCCCGCGATCGCGGCCGGCGCGGCCCATTCTACCGGATGGACTCCGCCAGGCGCAACGCCGAGGCCCGGTCGAGCGCCGACTCCAGGCGCAGCGTGACGTCGCCACGCGTCCACAGCAGCGTGTTCCCCGCCAGCCGGACGCGGTCGCGGCGCCAGCGGCCGTCGCTGTCCAGGAGGTCGACGAACGGGTGCGGGTCGCCCTCGATCCAGTAGCCCGCCTCGCCCCCCACGCGCACCGACGTGAGCGACGTCCCCGCCCCGATGACCTTGCCCAGCGCGGCGGCCTCCGGCCGGCCCTCGAACTGCGTCAGCACCGCGCCGACGCGCGTCGACGCCAGGGCGGGCAGGCCCGGGCGCGAAGCGTACACCAGCGCCACGCGGCCGCCCGGCGTGCGGGTGTCGAGGTAGACCTCGTCGGGCTCCCCCCACGCCGTGGAGTCGGGCTGGGCGATCGGCCACCCCACCGCCGCCCGGACCTCGTCCAGCGCCAGCCGGCGCCCCAGGTCGAGCAGGCCGGCGACCGGGGTGAGCCCCGCGGTCGGGGTCAAGCCCGCAACGGGGGCCGTGCCCGCAACCGGGCCCGCGTCTTCCGGCACCCACCCGTAGCGCAGCGCCACCCCCCGCAGGCCCAGCCGGTCGGCGACGGCGCCGCGCGTGCCCGGCGGCAGCGCGACGATCGCCAACCCGACCAGCGCCGCGAGCGTGGCCACGCCGGCCAGTCGGCGCGCCAGGACGGCGCGGCCACCGCCAGGCGTCAGGGAGCCCCGCCCACGGACCGCCTCCACGCGGCCGCGCGCGCGCGCCGACCCCCGCCGCGCGGGGCCGTCGACCACGCGGCCACCGGCCAGCCGCGCCAACCAGGCCGGCACCCGATCCCACCACCCAGGCCGCGGCACACGCCCGCCGATCCCGGCACGCACCCGCCCGGCGAGATCGCCCGGCGCAGGATAGACGATCCATGTCCCCAGGTCGGCCAGGGCGGCCGCGAGAGCGGCGTCGTCGGGCGCGGGGACGGGATGGGCCGGCCGGTGCGCCCCGGCGGAGTCCGGCGCCGCGTGATCGGCCGGCCTTGGAGCCGCGCTGCCAGACGCGTCCTGCGCCGCCGCGTGTCCGGCGCCGCCGTCGCTCGGCGGGAATCGGGGATCGGTCATGCGGATGCTCCTCCCGCCGTCGGCGGGGCCGGGGCGGGCGCGGCGGGGCGCGGTTCGGCGGCCCCGTCGGCGGCGAGGGCGGCCCGCAGGCGGGCCAGCGCCCGCGAGAGGCGGGACTTCACGGTGCCGGGCGGGCAGTCGAGCGTGGCCGCGGACTCGGCTTCGCTGAGCTCCAGGAAGTAGCGACACGCGATCACGAGCTGCTCGGCCGGGTTGAGATCGTGGAAGGCGGCCAGCAGGCGCTCGCGCTGCACCGCCGCCAGCGCCGCCGCCTCGGGCTCGACCGCCGAGCCCGTCCCGTCCCCCGCCACGCCGACACGGATGGCCAGCCGCGCCCGCCGGCCGGCGGCGGTGCGGCGGTTGCGCGCTTCGTTGGCGACGATGCGCAGGATCCATGGGCGGAACGCGGCTCCGGGCCGGAATCGACCCAGCGCCAGATACGCCTTGACGAAGGCCTCCTGGGCGGCGTCGTCGGCGTCGTCGGCCGAGCCGGTGATGACGTAGGCCAGCCGCATCGCCGCGTCCTGGTGCTGCGCCACGAGGTCGGCGTAGGCGTCGGCGTCCCCGCGCCGTGCGCGCTCGATCAACGTTTGCTCCGGCAGGCAACCCTCCTTGGCGCCGTGCGGTGCGGGCCTCGGTGGTTCTACAACGCGCGGCGGCGATCGGTTCTCGGAGGGCCGGGGCGCGAACCGCCGGTCCGCATCCCGTGCCGGCGGCGCGTGGAGAGCGGCGCGGGCGGTGGGTGAGATGCGGAGACGTGCAGCGAATGGGCGAATCAGGGGTCAGGCTCGGGCAAACGGCACGATTCGCGAGGCCAGGATGCGATGGTCCCGGGTCAGCAAGGGGACACGGTGGACCACGCTGGTCGCGGCGATGAGCTCGTCGGCCGGGTCGCTGGTGAAGTCGAGGCGCGTCGATTGACGGCACACGGCCAGATCGAGCGGCCACACATGCACGGCAGCGAGCACCCGCGTGAACTCAGGCGCTTCGAGGTCCAGCACGATGCGTCCAAGTTGGACGAGCTTGGCCAGCTCCCAGAGCACGATCGCCGAGATGCTCCAGGTGTCGCTTGAGAGCAGCCGGCGCTCCTCCGCCGTCACTTCCCCGCTCAAAGCGTAGACAAGCACGTGGGTGTCAAGGTTCAGCAAGGCCGTCCCACACCACGCCAGTCGAGAGAATGTCGCCCTTGACCTGAATCCGGCCCTGGAGGCAGCCAATCAAGTCCGCGGAGGCCCGGTCGATCGGGATCAGGCGCGCAATCGGCTTGCCGTGCTTGGTGATCACCAAGCCCCCCGCGTCCAGCTGGTCGAGGATGGCCAGGCACTTGGCTTTGAACTCGGCGGCGGCGACGGTCTTCATGCCTGCGAGTATAGTCCTGGTCACCACGGATGCCCAGTCACCATGATTGACCATGCCGACCCCGGGAGCAGCCGGCGCGACCGGCTCACGCGAGCACCAGCCACCCCTCTCCGCTCACTTCAGCCCCAACATCACCCCAGCCGGCGCACCCCGACGCGCCCCGCGCCCGCCGCGAGCATCGGCTCCAGCGACAGCGCCAGACCCGCCAGGCACGCCACGAACGTGAACCCCGCCCCGACGGCGATCGCGAAGCCGGCGCCGAGCTGCGGCGCCGCGAGGCGGGCCGACTCCCAGGTCAGCATCGCCCGCAGCTCGAGGCGCGCACCCCACAGCGGGTCCGCCGCGTTCAAGCTCCACACCGCCAGGCCCGCCGCCACGCACAGGAGCGCCGCCAGGAACGCCGGCACCAGCACGTCGAGCACGGGCCACGACAGCCGGCCGGGCCGGGCCGCTTCGCCCGGCGGAGCAACCGGCGGGGGCGTCGCGATCGGCCGCGCACCCCGCGCGGCCGCCTCGGCGCGCACCCGCGCCATCGATTGCGCGACGAACCCGTCCGGCAGCGCCGCCAGCGGGACGCTCGCCAGCGCCGCGTCGACCCGTGGGTCGATCCCATCCGTGGCGACGCCCGATCGGGCGCGTGGCGCCTCGGCATGGATCCGGGCCATGGCCCGCGCCGCGAACCCCTCTGGCAGCGGCGCCAGCGGGACGCCTGCCAGCGCCACGTCGACGCGCGGATCCACCGGCTCCCCGCCGTGCTCAGACACGCCCGGCCCCCAGCGCGCCAGCGTCAAACACCGCCGCCTCCCACCCCGCCGCGCGAAGTCCCGTGCTCCCGGTCAGCGCCGGGGCCTCGGCCCCCGTCGACGCGGCGATCCCCCGCCCCGCCGGCGCGGCGGCGTCCGCGGCGGCTTCGTAGGCGTCAAGCGCCGCCTGCAGCTGCCGGCGCGCCCGGTGGATCCCGGTCTTGACCGTCCCCAGCGGCAGGTTCGCCGCCTCGGCAATGTCGTGGTAGCTCATGTCTTGCCCGTGACGCATGGCGAGGAGCATGCGATACGTCCGCGGCAGCCCGTCGATGGCCGCGTGGAGGTGCGTACGCAGCTCGCCGGTCAGCGCCCCCGCCTCGACGGGTGCCCCGTCGTCGGGGACCTCGGCGCTCGCGTCGATGTCGATGGCGTCCAGCCCCGCGCGCAGCGCCGGCAGCCGGCTGTAGCACAGGTTCACGACGATGCGGTAAAGCCACGTGCTGAACCGCGCGTCCACCCGGAACGCCGGCAAGCCGCGCCACGCGCGCAGGAACGCCTCCTGCGCCACGTCCTCGGCGTCGTGGGGGTCGCCCAGGGTGCGCAGCGCGAGGTTGTGGACGAACGGCGCGTGCCGGGCCATCAAGGCCTCGAACGCCGCCGTGTCGCCCCGCGCGGCACGCGTGATGAGGGTCCGCTCGTCGTGGTCCACCGGCCGTATGGTATCACTCCTCGATCGATTCGACTGTGCGCGGCGCCAGAAGTTTCACGCCGCCCGGGCGTCGGCCGCCGGCAGGCCCCTCGGGCGGCGCACGCCGATCGTTCCCGCCGTCGCCGCGCCCCGACGCCATGCGATACAATCAGGGCATGCCCGACGACCAGCCCGCCGCCGACCGCATCGCCGCGACGGCCGGCGGCACGCCCCCTGCCTCGGTGCCGGCCGGCGATCGCAACGCCGGCGCCGACTTCGACGCCGCGTGGGTCGCGGCCGCCCGCGTCAACCGCAGCGCCGTCGAGCGCCGGGTCGCCACGCTGCCCGGGCGCCGGACCGTCAAGCGCGAATGGCAGGCCGCCTGGCTCGTGCGCGCCATCCAGTGCATCGACCTGACGACGTTGGCGGGCGACGACACCCCGGGCAACGTCGCCCGCCTGTGCGCCAAGGCCCGGCGGCCCGTGCGCGACGACCTCGTGGCGGCGCTCGGTCTGGCGCCGGGCGATGTCCACGTGGCCGCCGTGTGCGTGTACCACGCCCTCGTGCCGACCGCCGTCGCGGCGCTGCGCGGCACGGGCATCCCGGTCGCCGCCGTGTCCACCGGCTTCCCGGCGGGGCAGACCCCGTTCGACCTCAAGCTGCGCGAGATCGAGGCCTCGGTGCGGGCCGGCGCGCGCGAGATCGACGTCGTCATCAGCCGCCGCCACGCCCTGCTCGGCGACTGGCGGGCCCTGTACGACGAGGTGCGCGCCTTCCGCGCCGCGTGCGGCGACGCCCACCTCAAGGTCATCCTGGCCACCGGCGAGCTCGGCACGCTGACCACCGTCGCGCGCGCTAGCCGGGCGTGCCTGTTGGCCGGGGCGGACTTCATCAAGACGTCCACCGGCAAGGAGCGCGTCAATGCCACCCCGGCCGTGGGCCTCGTCATGGCCCGCGCCATCCGCGACCACGCCGACCTGACCGGCCAGCGCGCCGGCTTCAAGCCGGCCGGCGGCATCGGTGCCGCGCGGCAGGCGCTCGACTGGCTCGTCTTGATGAAGGACGAGCTCGGCGAGGCGTGGCTGGAGCCCGCCCGCTTCCGGCTGGGGGCGAGCACGCTCCTCGGCGACATCGAGCGCCAGCTCGAGCACCACGTCACCGGCGCCTACTCGGCCGCGTTCCGGCACCCGATGGGCTGACGCCGGCCGCCGCCCACCCGTGGAGGGACCCATGTCCGTGGCCGAGATCCTGAGCACCATGGCCTACGGCCCAGCGCCGGAGTCGGCCGCGCCGGTCGACGCGTGGCTCGACGCGCACGGCCGCCGCTTCGGGCTGTTCGTCGACGGGGCCTTCACGCCGCCCGGCGCGACGTTCCCGACCGTCAACCCCGCCACCGCCCGGCCGATCGCGGACGTCACCCAGGCCACGGCGGCCGACGTCGACGCGGCCGTCGCCGCCACGCGCCGCGCCCAGCCCGGGTGGGCCGCGCTGGGCGGGCACGCCCGGGCGCGGCACCTGTACGCCATCGCCCGCCACATCCAGAAGCACAGCCGCCATCTCGCCGTGCTCGAGACCCTCGACAACGGCAAGCCCATCCGCGAGACGCGCGACATCGACGTGCCGCTGGCGGCCCGACACTTCTACCACCATGCCGGCTGGGCGCAGGTGATGGCCGAGGCCCTGCCCGGCCACGCCCCCGTCGGCGTCGTCGGCCAGATCATCCCGTGGAACTTCCCGCTGCTCATGCTGGCCTGGAAGATCGCGCCGGCGCTGGCCATGGGCAACACCGTCGTGCTCAAGCCGGCCGAGTGGACGTCGCTGACGGCGCTGGCCTTCGCGGAGCTGTGCCGCGACGTCGGCCTGCCGCCCGGCGTGGTCAACATCGTCACGGGCGACGGGCGGGTGGGTGAGCTGATCGTGCGGCACCCCGGCATCGACAAGATCGCGTTCACCGGCTCGACCGAGGTCGGGCGCCTGATCCGCGCCGCCACCGCCGGCAGCGGCAAGAAGCTCTCGCTCGAGCTCGGCGGGAAGTCTCCCTTCGTCGTGTTCGACAGCGCCGACCTCGACAGCGTCGTCGAGGGCGTGGTCGACGCCATCTGGTTCAACCAGGGGCAGGTGTGCTGCGCCGGCAGCCGCCTCCTCGTCCAGGAGAGCATCGCGCCGCGGCTGATCGACAAGCTGAAGGCGCGCATGGAGACGCTGCGCGTCGGCGACCCGCTCGACAAGGCGATCGACATCGGCGCCATCGTCGCGCCGGCGCAGCTCGACACAATCACCCGGCTGGTGCGCCAGGGCGAAGCCGAGGGCGCCACGGTCTGGCAGCCGGCCACGGCCTGCCCGCGCGACGGCTGGTTTTACCCGCCGACGCTCCTCACCGACGTCAGCCCGGCGTCGACGGTGGCGCAGGTCGAGATCTTCGGGCCGGTGCTCGTGGCCATGACGTTCCGAACGCCCGACGAGGCGGTGGCGCTGGCCAACAACACGCGCTACGGCCTGGCCGCGAGCGTGTGGAGCGACGACCTCAACGTCGCGCTCGACGCCGCCCGCCGCATCAAGGCGGGCGTGGTGTGGGTCAACAGCACCAACCTGTTCGACGCCGCCGCCGGCTTCGGGGGCTACCGCGAGAGCGGCTTCGGGCGCGAGGGCGGGCGTGAGGGGTTGTTCGAGTACGTCCGGGGGTCTGGGGATGTGGCGGCCGGCATGGCGGGCCCGTCGACGGACGCCGCGACGGCCGCCGCACCGGGCCCGCCGACGGATGCCGTGGCGGCCGGCGTGGCGAACGGTGCGGCGGCGACGGCACGGGTCGCATCCGATGTCGGCGCCCCCACGCCGCGGTCCGAGCCCGATGCCCTGCCGCCCGTCGACCGGACCCCCAAGCTGTTCATCGGCGGCCGCCAGGCGCGCCCGGACTCGGGCTACAGCCGGCGGGTGCTCGACCGCGCGGGGCGGCTCGTCGCCGAGGTCGGCGAGGGCAACCGCAAGGACATCCGCAACGCCGTCGAGGCCGCGCGGGCGGCCGCCGGCTGGGCCGACCAGACCGCGCACGCGCGGGCGCAGGTGCTCTACTACGCCGCCGAAAACCTCGCCGGCCGCCGCGACGCGTTCGCCGCGCGCATGGCGTTGACCACCGGCGACGCGGCGGCCGCGGCGGCGGAGGTCGACGCGGCCGTCGACCGGTTGTTCACGTTCGCGGCGCTGGCCGACAAGTTCGACGGCGCCGTGCACCACACGCCCGTGCGCTGCGTGACGCTGGCGATGCCGGAGGCCGTCGGCACGATCGGCATCGTGTGCCCGGACGAAGCGCCGCTCCTGGCGCTCGTGGCGCTGGCGGCGCCGGCGGTGGCCATGGGCAACGCCGTCGTCGTCGTCCCGTCCGAGGCGAACCCGCTGGCGGCGGTCGAGCTGTACGCCGTGCTCGAGACCAGCGACGTGCCGCCGGGCGTGGTCAACCTCGTCACCGGCGCGCGCGACGTGCTGGCGCGCACCCTGGCCGAGCACGCCGACGTCGATGCGGTGTGGTACTTCGGGGACGCGGCGGGGAGCGCCATGGTCGAGGCGGCCTCGATCGGAAACCTCAAGCAGACCTGGGTGGGCCACGGCCGGCCGCGCGACTGGCGGGCGGCGGACGCCGAGGCTTGCCTGCGCCGCGCCACGCAGGTGAAGAACATCTGGGTGCCGTACGGGGCGTGAGGCGGATGCGCGCGGCGGGCGATCCGCGGGCCCAGGAGTTGCCGGCTCCCCAGAAGCGGTTATCATGCCCGGGAACATGCGCCAGCACGCCATTTCCGCAAGCAGCAAGCTCATGATGTCGGCCATCCTGGCGGCCGTGGCGTTCGTCGTGCTGGTCGCGGTCTGCCGCCTCCGCAACTGCACGTGCAGCACGCGGTGGATCGACTCGATCGTCTTGAACGATACGAGAACGGGCCACATGGTGGTCAACGCCGTCACTGGCGCGCTTTATGTCGATGCGCCGGACTCGATGGATATCGCGGTTTTCGACGCGGCACATTGGGATCGCGGGCCGCTGGCGCGCGTGCCGACCGAGGGCTACATCGGCGGGTTGGCGCTGGACGAGGTCGCCAACAAGCTTTACGTCGTACAGGGTTTCGCCGGACGCGTCCGCGTCATCGACGGCGCGACGCACGCTTACCACGACTTCGCGGTCCCGGACCTGGTCAACGCCATGAGCGCGGTGGCCGTGGACCCCACGCGCAAGCGGCTGTTCGTTGCCCGGGCCGACAACCACGACATCGCGGTCTTCGACACCACGACCGAGGCATTTGTGGCGTCCATCGACGAAGGCTGCTGCGCGTCCACGAGCATCGTCCTCGCGGTCGATCCGTCGACGGGGTATCTGTACGTGCTGAACCAGACGCCGCCGCAGGTGACGGTTTTCGACGCCGAGCAGCGCAAGATCGCCGTGGTCGCGGTCGGCGACGTGCCTGCCTTCATCGCGCTGGACCCGACGGCCCGCCGCGCCTACGTCACCAACAGCACATCACTGTACATTTCGGTCATCGACATCGCGCCAGGCCACCCGCGGGCCTTCCATGTGATCGAGGACATCAAGATGCGGGAGCATCCGACGCACATCGCGATCGACGCCACGGCCCGGCGTGCCTATGTCACAAACAACGGCACCGACACCATGGCGATCATCGACCTCGATCGATCCCGATGGGTGGAAGACATCGAGTTGGGCTATCAGCCGCTGTTCATCGCCCTGGACCCTGCGACATCGCGCCTGTTCGCTTCCGCCGACATCTCCAAGGTTGAAGTGATTCAGGGCTGCCGCGCCCCCGGCTGGTCCTGGGACGCGGTGCGCGACCGTCCGACCGCCGCCATCGCCACACCGCCGCCGCTGCGCGATCCGACGGCCGTGGCGCAGCGGCGGCTGTCCGTCCGCTGCAACCGCATGTTCCGCATCCGGACGCAGTGCAGCGAAGGCTCTGGCGTGTACGAGGCGAAGTTGGCGCACGCCGAGGTCGAGTCGGCCGGGGCGCGGGTGGCGGACGGCGGCGCGGCCGGGCAGATCTGCGGCGTCGATGCCGACTACGTCGAGACCGACCTGGCCGCCGCCGGGCTCTACTACTCCGTTCCGGTGATCGAGCTCGGCGCAAGCACGCCCGTCGTATGGACGTTCCACTCGGCGTCGCGGACGTTCGGTGGCAAGACGCCCCCGCCGGGCACCGCCGTGACGCGGGTCGAGACGCCGCCCGAAGCGCCATGGGCGGAGGCGCTGTGGTACCTCTCGCGCTACAAGACCAAGCAGGCGCCGGAGGCCGTGGCGGGGTGTGAGTAGCGCGAGGGAAGAACGCGGTGTGGGCCGAACACGTGCCGAGAATCGCAGGTAGATCGACGCGTGGCGGGCCGTTGCCGACCCGCCACGCGCCCCTCGAACGTCGGTCACGATCGCCCCGACAGCCCGATTCGCCATCAAGGCCGGCCGTCGTCAACCGCCGCCGACAATCGACACCCAGTCGTCCATGGCGCTGATGCTGCAACCGAACTTGACGTGGCCTTCGCCCAGATCGAGCGCCGAGATGATCTGCCGGCACGAGCAGCCGCCGGTGGCGGTCGTGTCGTAGCCGCGGTCTGGTCCGCGGCCGTTCGGCCGCTTGGTGTCGAACACCAGGTCGTCGTCGACCAGGGCCCAGCGGTTCGTGCCGAGGCCGACCGTCGGCACGTCCTCGTGGATGACCGTCCCGGCGCAGCGGTCGTCGGCGTTGTCGACGCCGTCGCCATCCCGATCATCGTCGCACGCGTCGCCGATGCCGTCGCCGTCGAAGTCCGCCTGGTCCGCGTTCGCCGCCGCCGGGCAGTTGTCGGCGTCGTCGTCGACGCCGTCGCCATCCCGATCATCGTCGCACGCGTCGCCGATGCCGTCGCCGTCGAGGTCCGCCTGGTCCGCGTTCGCCACGGCCGGGCAGTTGTCGGCGTCGTCGTCGATGCCGTCGTCGTCGGCGTCCGTGTTGGCGGGCATGACGACGATGTCGAGCACAGGCGAGTTGGTGATGTGGCAGGTTGCGGTCGTGCCCGCGCAGAAGAAGAACGGCAAGCGGTAGATGCCGACCTTGGCGGTCGGTTTGACCGTGAACCGCCACACGTCTTCGATGTAGCTCCCGCCCGAGACAAACGTGCCGTGATTCGTGCTGATCCGCTCGAAGGCGATGTTGTCGGCGAAGAACGCGTACACACTCCACGCGTCTCCCACCACGCCGCTCTCGTCGATGACGGGCGAGCGATACGGGCTGCAGTACGCGTTCGATGGCGTGGACTGCGTCGACTGGAAGCCGAAGATCGTGACCCAACCGTCGATGGGCTCGTCATGCGTTGGCGGCCCGAGCGTGTCCGACACGGACATCGACGACACGCCGTACAAGTGCATGATGGGCTCTTCGAAGCTGCCGCAGCTGCCGAAGCCTGGCGCACCCGTCGGCGTTCCGGTCACGGTCACCTCGAGGACGGTCTCCTCCCCGGCCGTGGCGACCAGGGTCGAGTCGGAGAGCGCGAGGACGTGCGTTTGGGGCGGCGGCGAGCCGAAGCAGAGCGGCGACGCCGTGCAGTCGAACGGGTTGGGCGGAATCGTCAACAGGTCGCTGGCGCGCGCGACGCCCGGATCTCGCGCGCGACCTCCGAGCACCACGCCCAGCCCAAGCGCCAGGGCCATGAGCCCGGTGAAGCGGACCAATGCCTTCATGCAGTTGCCCTCCTGATGTGGGTTGGGCGCGGCAAACGCCCATGGGTGGCGGCAGTCGACGAGCGTTGCCATGGCGCTCTTGCCGGGAGGCATCGAGCGGGACGGTCCCGCGAGTAGCCGATCAGAGCGCGGTACCCGCGGCGCACACACCAGCGGCCGAGGCTGGCGCAACACCGCGCCTATCGCGTCTCGATCGCGATCCAGTCCACCTTCAGGTCGACCTTCACCGGGTCGAGCGGGACGTCCTCGCCCTCGAACCAGCAGCGGCGCACGCCGATCGGGAAGCCGGACGTCGTCCGGGCGCCGACGATCGGGAAGCGGCACGCGTCGTCGACCGCGAACGGCCGGCCCCAGTCGTAAGGCGAAAGCACGACGTGGTAGCCCGCGTTGGGCATCGGCTCGGAGAAGTTGATCGACGTGTTGTTGAACCCGGCCGGGATCACCGCCATGCCCGACCGGATCTGGAGGCCCGTCGCCGAGCCTGGCGCCAGCCCCAGCGCCGTAGCCCCGCCGAAACCGGTTCCGACGTCCCGCTCGTAGTCGCGGCATCCCTCGCTCGCCGACACCAGGCGCAGCTGCCCGTCGGCGATGCCGGCGCAAAGGACCGAAGCCTCGACGGAAGCTGTGCCCGCCCCGGCCGGCCGCCCGGTCGCCGACCAGAGCGATGCTTCCAGCGCCGGCAGCACCGCCGGGTGCAGCAAGCCGATGACACAAGCCGCTGCGACGACGGCCCGGGCCGCACTCAGCCCGAGCAGCACGCGCCCCGGCGCGCCCGCCGCCGCCATCCGCCGCCCCGCCGCGTCCAAGCCGATCCAGGTCGCGCCCCCCGCCGCCAGCAGCACGAGCGCGACGATCGGCAGCGCGCCGGGCGCTGCGTCGCCCGCCCGCAGCACCCACGCGCCGAGCCCGGCGAGGACGAGCAGGACGCCGGCCGCGCCCGCCCAGCGCCCGGCACGCGCGCGCAAGGCATGCGACCGCTCGGCGTCCCAGGTCGCCGCGCGCGAGCGCAGCCGATCCAGATCCTGCGCCAGGGGCGAGTCCGGCCACGGCGCGGCGGCGAGCACGGCCCGCACGTGGCGCTCGGCGGCCACCGCTTGCGCGCACTCGGCGCAGTCCGCGACGTGCGCCGCGATGTCCGCGGGCAGGACGTCGGCGCCGCCGATCTGGGCGATCCGGCGCCGGAATGCTTCACAGCTCATGGCGACCGCCCTCCTCGGCGACACTGCTTGAGCTTGGCACGGGCGTGACGGCATCTTCACCCGCCGAACCTGAGGCGTGGCCGGCCCGGCGCGGGCGGCGCCATGCTTCGGACGGCTTCACGCCGACCGCCACCAAGTGGTCGAAGTAGCGGTTCCGCGCGCGCTGCCAGCGCTGCCAGGCCGTGGCTTCGGGGACTCCCAGGAGTGCGGCGACCTCGGCCATCGGGCGCTCGTCCAGCCCGTGAATCAGCAGGATCTCACGATCGCCCTCCGCCAGCGCCAGGAACGCCACGATCTCGGGCGCCATGCGATCCAGCCGATGGTGATCGGGGGTCGGGGCAAAGGCGGTTCCGCCGGAAAGGCCGCCGCGCTCGTCGGTGGGGTCGATCGCCGTCTCGCGGCGCCGGCGCGCGAGATGCCGCGTGGCGCAGCGGCGCGCGACGGTGTACAACCAGGCGCCGGGCTGGACGATGGGCTTGCCATAGCGACGGGCGTGGACAAACGTGTCGACGAGCAGATCCTCGGCGTCCTGAACGCGCCGGGTCCGCGCGTAGAGGTAGCGGAGCAGCGCTGGGGCGTGCCGGAGAAACGCGGCTTCAACCTCGACCACCGACGTGGCCGGCGGATCGCCGCCGCCACCCGTCGTGGCGAAGGTGGCCGAGGCCCTGACGTGCTCCGGTGCGGAGTAGTCGTGTCCGGTGACAGGCGTGGCGGGGTTGGGCTTCACCTCGTCCTCCATGGTCGCGCGTGCCGTGCGACGTGACAACGTACTAGTGTCCCGACCACGGCCGTATTCGACAACCGGGCTCACACAACCCGCCATCGCGCTCCCACAACCAAATCCCCCCCTCGGGTGTTGTGACACACGGCGGGCCCGCCTCTGATCGCCCGCCGCCAGCCGTCCCAACCCGTCCCCGGCGGCCGCCGCCCCGCGGCGGCGCCGCATGCACCCACAGGGAGGAATCGTATGCCGCCGTTCCTGCAGTCGCAGGCCATGAGCTTCAGCTTCAACGATCTGATCAACCAGCTGACCACGTTCCTGCCCAACCTCTTGATCGGGCTGGGCATGCTGATCATCGGCTGGCTCGTGGCCACCGTGCTCGCCGGCGTCGTGCGCGGCGTCCTGCGCCGGTTCCACGTCGACGAGCGCGTCGCCCGCGCCATGGGCAACGAGGCCGACGAGGCCTTCCCACCCGTCACGAGCTGGGTCGGGCAGATCGTCTACTACCTTGTCCTGCTCTACGCCCTCGGCGTCTTCTTCAGCTGGCTGCACATCGACGCCGTGTCGCAGCCGCTGAGCGACCTGGCCGCCAAGTTCACCAGCAGCCTCAGCGGCATCGTCGTCGCCGCCATCCTGGCCGTGGTGGCCTGGGTCATCGCGACCGTCGTGCAGACCCTGGTCAACCGCGTCGCCGACATGAGCCACCTCGACGAGCGCCTGGCCACCCAAGTCGGCATGGAAGAGGAGCAGGGCTTCTCGCGCAGCCTGGCCGCCGGCGCGTCGGCGCTCGTGTGGCTGGCCTTCCTGCCGCAGATCCTCGAGTCGCTCGGCCTGACGGCCCTGTCGTCTCAGGCCAGCGGCCTGGTCAGCAACATCGTCAACTTCATCCCCGGCATCTTCGGGGCGGCCATCGTCCTGCTGGTCGGATGGTTCATCGCGCGCGTGCTGCGGCAGATCGCGGTCAACCTCCTCACGGCCACCGGCCTGGACCGCCTCGGCGCCCGCGCCGGCATCGAGATCTCGCTGTCGCGCCTGATCGGCACGCTGGTGTACGCCTTCGTGCTCGTCCCGACGGTGGTGCAGGCGCTGGACACGCTGGGCATCACGGCGGTGTCGGAGCCGGCGACCAACATGCTCAACCGGTTCCTCGAGTTCGTGCCGACGGTCGTCAGCGCCGGGGTCATCCTGGTCGTGGCTTGGCTCGCCGCCCGCCTCGTCGGCGGCCTGGTGGCCAGCTTGCTGGCGGGCGTCGGCTTCGACACGTGGCCGGCCCGCCTGGGCCTGCACGGGCTGACGGGCGAGGGCATCGCATCGCCGTCGGGCACGGCCGGCAACCTGACCCAGGCCGCGGTGATGCTCTTCGCCGCCACGGCCGCCGCCAGCCAGCTCGGCCTGTCCAAGCTGGCGGACGCCATCGGGGCGGTGCTCGACCTCGGCGGCCAGGCCATCCTGGCGTTGGCGGTCTTCGCGTTCGGAGTGTACCTGGCCAACCTGGCCCGGACCACGATCCTGGGCACGATGGGCGAGGAGGGCCGGACGGTGGCCATGCTCGGCCGCTACGGCATCCTGGTCTTCGCGGGCTTCATGGCGCTCAGCCAGATGCAGCTCGGCCAGGAGATCGTGACCAACGGCTTCAGCGCGCTGGTGTACGCCATCGCGGCCGCCGTCGCCCTGGCGTTCGGCCTGGGCGGGCGCGACTACGCGGCGCGGCAGCTGGCGCGCTGGATGGGCGAGGGCGAGACGCGCCCGCCGGCGTGAGGTCGCGGCCGGCGCGGGCAGCGGGTGGGCGGGAGCGACGCCCGCCTACCCCGCGCCGGCCGCCGCTCGCCGGTTCAGCCGGCGGACACTGGCATCATGACCGTTGCCCGCGCCCGCCATCCTCCGCCGCGCACGCCTCGCAGCCGCGCATGAGGTCGACCACCGCACGGCCGTGGCGGCCGCAGTAGCCGGTGAGGTCGAGCGTCGTGAAGAGCCCGAAGCGCTTGCGGGCCGTCAGCTCGAGGCGCAGGTCCGGCGAGCCGTTCGCGCGCAGCACGTCGGGGACGCGGCACTTGGCGCACAGGCCAGGCGTCCACGGCAGCGAGCTTGGGTTGGCCTTGATCAGCCGGCACTCCTGGGTCTGCCGGCCGCGGTTGAAGTCCTCGTAGTAGAAGCGGCACTCGGTGCCGGCGGGCGTGCGCATGGCGGGCTCCTGCGGGCGTTCTCCTCGTGGCGGGCGATTGCGCCGGCCACGCCCCGGTCGGGCAACGCGCCAAGCATAGACCGGCGGCGCCGGCGACGGCAACCGTTCGCAGCGCGCCCGGTCGGGGACGCCCGCGCCGCCCTGCCCTTCACCGCGCCAGCCGCGCGACGTCCATCACCGCGCTTGCAGCCACTGCACGCTGAACCACCGGCGCGTGTCCGTCCACACGGCCTCGAGCGACCAGCCCGCCCGCCAGGCCAGCGCCTCGAACTCCGCGAGGCCGTACTTGTAGGAGTGCTCGGTGACGATGGGCTCGCCGGCGGCGAAGGCGAACGCCTCGCCCGCCACCCGGACGACCTGGGGACGCAGGCTGATCAGGCGCATCTCGATCCGGCCCGCCTCGGCGTCGTAGGGCGCGTGGTGGCGGAACTGCGTCAGGTCGAAGTCGCCGCCGAGCTCGCGGTTGATCCGGCCCAGCAGGTTCAGGTTGAAGGCCGCCGTCACGCCGTCGGGCTCGTTGTAGGCGTGCTCGAGAACGGCGACGTCCTTCTTGAGGTCGACCCCGATGAGCAGGCCCCCGCCCGGCCCTGCCACGTCGGCCATCCGCGCCAGGAACGCCTCGGCGTCGGGCGGGTGGAAGTTGCCGATGGTCGAGCCCGGATAGTAGACCACCTGGCGCGCGACCGGCCGCCGCGGCGCCGGCAGGTCCAGCGAGCCGGTGTAGTCGGCGCACACCGGCTGAATGTCCAGCCTGGGATAAGCCGCGGCCAGGTCGGCGGCGGCGCCCATCAAGTGCTCGCGCGAGATGTCGATGGGCACGTAGCCCGCCAGGGCCGGCAGGTGGTCCAGCAGCACGCGGGTCTTGAGGCTGCTGCCGCTGCCGTACTCGACGAGCCGGCAGCCACGGCCCAGCCGGCCGGCGATGTCCGCGACGTGGGCGCGCATGATGGCCAGCTCGGTGCGCGTGGGGTAGTAGCTGTCCAACGCGCAGATGCGATCGAACAGCGCCGAGCCGCGCGCATCGTAGAAGTACTTGCACGGCAGCGACTTGGGCGCCCGGCGCAGGCCGGCCACGACATCGTCGCGAAAGCTGGCCGGAGCCGGGTGGAGGTCGTGCAACGCCAGGGGTCGCCGGAAGGCCGCGAGGGATGCCATGTCACGCGTCCTGGGCCAGGCGCAGGCCGGTGAACTGCCACCGGGCATCGGCCGGGAAAAAGTTGCGGTAGGTGGGGCGGACGTGGTCGCGTGACGTGGCGCACGACCCGCCGCGCAGCACCCACTGGTTGCACATGAACTTGCCGTTGTACTCGCCCAGCGCGCCCGCCGCGGGGCGGTAGCCGGGGTAGGCCAGGTACGGGCTGGCCGTCCAGGCCCACACGTCGCCGTACATCTGGGCCGGCGCTCCGTCGGATGCGGCGCCGGCCGCCACGGGGTGGAACCGGCCGGACTCGACGAAGTTGCCGGCGATCGGCGTGTCGCGGGCCACGCTCTCCCACTCGGCCTCGGTCGGCAGGCGGGCGCCCGCCCAGCGCGCGAACGCGTCGGCCTCGAAGAAGCTCACGTGGCACACCGGCGCGTGGTCATCCACCGGCCGATAGCCGTTCAGCGTCATGTACCACCAGCCCTCGCCGCCCGGCGCGGGATCCCAGTACAGCGGGGCGTCCCAGCCCAGCGCCTTGACGGTGTTCCAACCCTCCGACAGCCACAGCTCGGGCCGCCGGTAGCCGCCGTCCGCGATGAACGCCCGGTACTCGCCGTTGGTCACCAGCCGCGAGGCCAGGGCAAAGGGCTGGACGTAGGTGGTGTGGCGCGGCGACTCGTTGTCGAACGCGAAGCCGTCGCCGGCGAACCCGATCTCGACCGTCCCGCCCGGCCGCGCGTGCCACGCGAGCGGCGGCGGGTCCGCCGGCGCGGCGGCGTCGGCCTCGCGGTAGACCGGCTGGAGCGGGTTGGTGGCGAACACGTGCTTGATGTCGGTGAGCAGCAGCTCCTGGTGCTGCTGCTCGTGGTGCAGCCCGAGCTCGACGACCGGCCGCAGGTCGCCCGGCACGTCCCCGCCGGCCAAGAGCTCGCCCATGGCGGCGTCGACGTGCGCGCGGTACTGGTACACCTCGGCGACGGTCGGCCGCGAGAGCAGCCCGCGGCTGGGGCGGCAGTGCCGCTCGCCGACGGCGTTGTAGTAGCTGTTGAAGAGGTAGTTGAAGCGCGGGTGGAAGGTCCGGTAGCCAGGGACGGCGGTCGCGAGGACGAACGTCTCGAAGAACCAGCTGGTGTGGGCCAGGTGCCACTTGGTGGGGCTGACGTCGGGCATCGTCTGGATCACGTAGTCCTCGGTCGTCAGCGGCTGGCAAAGGGCCTCCGAGAGGCCGCGCACGGCGCGATAGCGCGCCGCAAGGTCGAGCGTCATGATGCGCCTCCTTGGGGGGTGTGGGGGTCGACGAGGGAGATCCGCCGCGCCGGCGCCGGGGGCCGCGAGGGTTCAGTGGGGAGCCCGCGGGCGGGTGGGGCGGGTGCGCGGCGGCAGGGTCATGCGCTGGGCACAGCATAGCATAAGAACGCTTGTTCGACAATGGGGGTTCATGGCGGGGGTGGCGTGCGCCGTACGGAATCCCGCCAAGGCGGAACACGATCACGTCTTGCGCTTGGACGTGGCGCGCAAGATCCTGAGGCTTGGATGTCAACCGGTGGCGTGTCGGGGGAGCTCCCCGCTGACTTGCTCGGTGGCGTAACGCATCGCTGCCCGACCGCTCCATTGGATCGATCGCATGCGACGCGTTGCGCCGCTACTCGACCACGGGTGGGGCTGGGACCGCGTGACGGCGCTGGAGGATCGAGATGGCTCAATTGCCACAGCATCCACCGATCGTGGCGCTGCTGCTGGCCGATGCCATCGGCGGTCCGATGCGGCACGTTGGCCTGGCGCGCGACCCCCCGATGCGCCCACGCCGATGTCCTGGGCGGAGCGGAGTGGACCCGATCTGGTGGGATCTCGCGCCATAGCCCTTCGACACCGTCGCCTGGCTCGAGATCGCCTTAGCAATGCTGGCCGGAGGGCGGAAGGAGGACTGGGATGGTCGAGACCCGGAGGGATGCGCTGAACCCCTTGGCACAGGCTAGAGGTAAACGGAGCGCCCCATGGCATTGGCGCGCTACACTGGTGAGCCTGCTGGCGATCGGCAGTGTCACGATGACCGCTGTCGACCATTCCCAGGGCCACGCACTGGGATCCGAGAGAGTGGGGCTAATGTCGCCCATGCAGAACAGCGAGCTGTGGCCACGCGTCCGCGACGAGGCCGGGAAGTACTTCGAGGCGGCCCGCCACCACGAGAGCGGCCTCGTCCACGATTGGCTCGACGTCGAAGACGACGGCCGGGTCACCGGCCGCGCCGGCTACACCAAGATCCCGAACGTGGCCCACGACCTGCACTTCCTGACCGCCGTCGCCGCTGGCGACCTGGCATCCGCGATCGCCCCCGATGCAGCGCTCGACCGCATCGACCGGATCCTGGCCACCCTGGCGCGGATGCAATCGGCGGGCTGGCATGGATTCTTCTACGACTTCTACGATCTGAAGGGCGATACCCCCAGCCCGAGGGGGCTGGTCGTCTCCACCGTCGAGAACGGTGAGTTGCAGTTGGCCCTGATCGCGCTGATCGGCGCGCTGCAGGATCGAGCCGAGGCCAAGGGAGTCGTCGATCGGGCGCGGGCGCTCGTCGAAGCCCAGGACTTCGCGGACCTCTACGACAGGGATCGCGGCCTGCTGCAAGGCGAACAGAGCCCGGGCTACCACCTCGACCGTGTGGCCAGCGAGAGCCGGGCGGCGACGCTGCTGGCGATCATGAAGGGTCAGGCGCCCGAGGCCGCGTGGACGAGGCTCGGACAGCCCATGGTCCACTACCGTGGCCTGGAGGGCTGCCGCCGCCAGTTGCACCTGGCCTGGGACGGCGCACCCTTCCAATACTGGTGGCCGTTGATCTACGCCGACGAGATCGCGCTCTCCGATGGCCTGGCGCGAATGCACCGAAATGGGCTGGCCGTGTTCATGGACGCCGCGCGCCGCCGCGGCTGGTGGGCCTTCCCCGAGACGGCGAGCGATCCCCACTCGCGCGCGTACCAGGTCAACGGCCTCGTCGAGCTCGCCGAGAACTCCAAGGCCCAAACCCACCCCTTTGTCGCCCCCCACAGCCTGGCCCTGGCATCGATGATCGACCCCCAGACCATGGCCGTCTGGGCAGCACGAATGGAAGCGGCCTATCCCGCGGTACGCGGCCCGCTGGGCTGGCGCGACTCGGTCGATCCGGCGACGGGCGAGGCCTCGCCCCGCTACCACGCCGTGGATCAGGGGCTCATCGTCAGCAGCATGCTGGCCGACACCATCCGAGGCTACCTGGACCGAGTCTGGCGCGCCGAGCAGAAGGCGCTCCGTGCCCGACTGCTGGCATCGGTCGACCTGTCCGATAGCACAAGCTGCAATGTGGCGCTGCCCTATCTGGACGCGGGGCAATGAGACGCCCGGCGTTCCCGGTGGTGGCAGGTGAGAGGCGACGTCTGCAAGGATCGCAGGGATCCCCAGATCACTGAGTGGCTCGTCCAGCCGCTGATCCAGAATGACTGAAGACAGGGAGCCCGTCGAATCGGTTGTCGCCGGGTCGCCCCCCGCCCCCAGTGCTATAATCCGAACTGACGTTCGGGTGCCGGGCGCCGCCCCCACCCGCGACCCACCATCGCCCGCCTCGCCCGCCGGAGCCCATGGCCCGATCCAAGCCCGCCCGCGTCGCGCGCCCCCCGCGCGCCACCAAGCCCCGCGCTCCCCGCCCGGCGCAAGGGCCGGTGGTGCCGTGGCTCACGCCCGCGCGGCGGCGCGAGGTTGCCGGCGTCGCGCTGGTGGCCCTCGGAGTCGTGACGCTCGTGGCCTACACCAGCCGCGGCGGACGGCTGACCGAGCTGTGGCTCGGGGTGCTGGCCGCCCTGTTCGGGTGGGCCGCCGCCGCCACGCCGCTCGTCATCGCCGGCATCGGCGGCTGGCTCCTCGTCGACGCCCTCGACGGCACGGCCGACATCCCCCGCCGCCGCCCCGCCGGCGCCGGCGTGCTGTACCTCGCCGTCCTCGGGCTGCTGCACCTCGCCGGCGCGGCCTGGCAGGCCGTCGCGCCGTCCGAGCTCGCCGCCGCGCGCGCCGGCGGCGGCTGGATTGGGTATGCCATCGGCGCGCTGCTCACCCCCCTGCTCGGCACGGTGCCCGCCGCCGCGCTCCTCGTCGTCGTCGCCGCCGTGGCCGCCAGCTTCACCGCCGGCTTGACGGTCAACGAGAGCGCCGCGCTCGTGGCCGGCGGGGCGCGCGCCGCCATCCTGCGCACATGGTCCGCGCTGGCCGGGTGGGCCGGCGGCCGCCCCCTCCCGCTGGGTGACGAAGAGGCCGATGGGCCGGCGGATGCCCCGCCGCCGGACACCGGGCGCGACGTCACGTTGGTGGCCGGGGCCGCGGGCACCGCCGCGGCGCCACCCGCGCCGAGCACACCCGTCCCCGCCCCACCGTCACCGCCCGCCACCCGCGCCGAATGGCGCCTGCCGCAGGTCGACCAGGTGCTCGACCCCGCCGTCGAGGTCGAGCGCTCGCCCGACGAGGCCGAGACGATGGCCCGGACCATCGAGCACACCCTGGGCGAGTTCGGGATTCCGGTGAAGGTCGTCAAGATCAACACCGGCCCCACCATCACGCAGTTTGGCCTGAACCCCGGCTACATCGAGCGCGCCGGCGTGCGCACGCGGGTCACCGTGCGGCGGATCGTGTCGCTGCAGAACGACCTGGCGCTCGCGCTGGCCGCCAGCCCCATCCGCATCCTGGCGCCGGTGCCGGGCCGGCCCTACGTCGGCGTCGAGGTGCCCAACACCGCCAAGGCCGTGGTGACCATGCGCGGCGTCATGGAGCACGAGGGCTTCCGCAAGATCCTCGCCGCCGGCGGCCTGCCCATTGCGCTCGGCCGCGACACCAGCGGCGTGGCCGTGTCGGCCGACCTGACGCGCATGCCGCACCTCCTCGTGGCGGGCGCCACCGGGGCCGGCAAGAGCGTGTGCATCAACGCGCTGATCTGCTCGCTGCTCCTGACCTGCACGCCCGAGCGGCTCAAGCTCGTGCTCGTCGACCCCAAGCGCGTCGAGATGACGCAGTACCGCGGCCTGCCGCACCTGGCGTCGCCGGTGGTGGTCGAGGTCGAGCGTGTCGTCGGCGTCCTGCAATGGGCCGTGCGCGAGATGGACCGGCGCTACCGGATGTTCGCCGAGGCCGGCGCGCGCAACCTCGAGATCTACAACCGCCTGCTGGCCGACCGCCGCGAGCCGCCGCTGCCGTTCCTCGTCATCGTCATCGACGAGCTGGCCGACCTGATGATGCTCGCCCCGGAGGAGACCGAGCGGCTCATCACGCGCCTGGCCCAGCTCGCGCGCGCCACCGGCATCCACCTCGTGCTGGCCACCCAGCGGCCGAGCGTCGACGTCGTCACCGGGCTCATTAAGGCCAACTTCCCGAGCCGCATCGCGTTCGCGGTGTCGAGCGGCATCGACTCGCGCGTCATCCTCGACAACGCCGGCGCCGAGAAGCTCCTCGGCCGCGGCGACATGCTGTACATGGCCAGCGACGACAGCAAGCTGCGGCGCCTGCAGGGGTGCTACGTCTCGGACGCCGAGATCGACCGCCTGGTGCAGTACTGGAAGTACACGGCCCGCACCGACAAGGCGCCGGCCGGCGCAACCGCCTCGCCGCTCGACATCCCCGAGCCGATGATCCAGCCGGAGCTGTGGGAGCACATGGTCGACCCGCATGCGGGCGCCCTGGCCGACGCGCGCGACCCCCTGTGGGACGAGGCGGTGGCGCTGATCCGCGAGCACCGCTCGGCGTCGATCAGCTTCCTGCAGCGCAAGCTGCGCATCGGCTACGCGCGCGCCGGCCGGCTGATCGACCAGCTCGAGGCGGCCGGCGTGGTCGGGCCAGCCCAGCCCAGCGGCTCGCGCGACGTCCTGGCACAGTCCGATGCGGCGGTGGCCGACGCGGCGGACTTCAAGACGCGGCTGGACCGGGCGTTCCAGGCGCCGGGCGGCGGCGAGGCCCGGCGCGGCGGCGATCACCCCGATCCAGGCCATCCCACCGGCACCGGCGAACACGCCGGCGGATCGCCCGACACCGACGATCGCCCGGGCGAAGCCCCGCGCCAGGCCGACCGTCGCGCCGATCCCGGCGCCCACCCCGACGATGGCGATCCCATCGACGACCCGGACCCGCCGATCCGCCCGTGGCTGCGCGGCTCGGCCTGACCACGCCGGGCGGCGACGATCCCGCGACAACTCCACGATCGCGCCCGGCGTAGATCGTGGTGATTCGATCGCCCGCCCGCGGCCGACGCGACCGCGAAGGCTGGCGATCTCAGCGCAACGAGGAGTCCGCGATGCTGGAGTTGCTGTTGGCCCTGTTCGGGGGCTTGGTGCCGATCCTGGTCGTGGTCGTGGCGGTGGTGGCCGCCTCGGCGCGCATCCTGCAGGAGTACGAGCGCGGCGTCGTCTTCCGGCTCGGCCGCCTGGCCGGCATCAAGGACCAGGGCTTGAAGTTCATCATCCCGTTCGTCGACCGCATGATCAAGGTCGACATCCGCGTCGTGACGCTCGACGTGCCCCCGCAGGAGGGCATCACCCGCGACAACGTCACGGTGAAGGTCAATGCGGTCGTGTTCTACCGCGTCGTCGACCCCGGCGCGGCCATCGTCAAGGTCGAGGATTTCCGGCGCGCGACGTGGCAGATCGCCCAGACCACGCTGCGCAACGTCATCGGGCAAAGCGACCTCGACGACCTCCTGGCCGAGCGCGAGAAGATCAACCTCACGCTCCAGCAGATCATCGACGAGGCCACCGAGCCGTGGGGCGTCAAGGTCGGGACGGTCGAGATCAAGGACGTCGAGCTGCCCGACAACATGAAGCGCGCCATGGCCAAGCAGGCCGAGGCCGAGCGCGAGCGGCGCGCCAAGATCATCAACGCCGAGGGCGAGGCGCAGGCCGCCGAGCGGCTGGCGGAGGCCGCCGGCGTCCTCCAGACGCAGCCGGCGGCGCTGCAGCTGCGCTACCTCCAGACGCTGACCGAGATCGCCGTCGAGCAGAACTCGACGATCATCTTCCCGCTGCCGGTGGAGATGCTGGGCCAGCTGTTCAAACCGCGCGGCGGCGGGAACGGGGCGTAGGCGAGAAGCGGGCGGCCAAAGCGGGGGCGACGCACCCGCGCCAGATGCGGGTGCGTCGCCCCCACGCCACGGTCATGGCGCGTTCGGGATGTTACGGCGCGAGGATCCCCCGCCTCACCGGCACACCAGCTTGCCGGCGATGGTCCGATAGATCTTCGCCAGGTCGTACCCGTCCGGCGAGAAGAAGTAGTGCTCCGGCCGGCTCGCGATGGTCCGCAGCGCGTACTCGCGGATGTCGCGGCCGAAGCCCACGGCGAACAGGTCGATGCGGTCGCGCTTGATGCCGTCGGCCGCCTTGTAGACCTCCTCGATCGTCACCCGGTTCGGCTCGCCGTCGGAGAGCAGCACGATGGCGGGCGTGTTCTCGAAACGGCGGCGCGGGTTCAGCATCTGCTGGTGGGCGAACGTCAGGCCCAGGTCGATCCGGCTGCCCTCGATGGGGTCGCGGATGCGGTCGACGGCCCGCATGAGCGCCGCCGGGTCGTTGGTCAGCGTCTGCTCGGTGCGCGCCGTGTTGTTGAACCACACGATCGCCGCCTGGTCGAACCCGCCGCTGACGGGGTCCCGCGTGAACTGCAGCTGCTGCAGGAACGCCCGCGCGGCGTCCTTGGCTTCCTCGAGCTTGAGCCGGCCGTCCGGCCCCACCCGCCGCATCGTGGTCGACTTGTCGATGATCAGCACCACGTCGGTGTGGCGCTCGAAGCAGCGGTCGTTGAACACGATGGGGATGAAGACCGGCCCCGGCCGCGGTGTGACGGTTGGCGGCGCCGTGGGCGGCACCGTCGGCGGCGTGGTCGGCGTGGCCGTGGGCGGCACGGTCGGCTCGGGCGTGTGCGTGTGGGTCGGGGTCGGCCGGTCGGGCGCGACCACGACGACGCGCGGGATCGGGAAGATGCCGCTCTCGGGCTGGTCCAGGCCGTCGATGCCCTCGTAGTCGGCGCGCACGTTGGTCGGCCACTCGCCGACCTCGAGCGGCTCGAGCCAGAAGCTCATCTCGATCCCGGTGAACGGCACCGACTGGAACGTCCACGTCAGCGTGCGGCCGGCGGCGTCCCACGTGGCCGGCGGCGCCGCCGATCCCTCCTGGTACACCATGTTCGTCGGCACCTTGTCGACGATGGTCACGCGCTTGAGCAGCACCGACGCGGCGATGCGGCGGGCGATGGCCCGGTACACGGCGTCGAGGTCGCCGGCGGTGGGCGCGAAGTAGTACAGCTCCGGCACGCGCGCGACGATCCGCAAGAGGTCGGGGTCGACGTCGAGGCCGAGCCCGATGGCGTAGGTCGTGATGCCGGCGTAGCGCGCCCGGTCACCGGCGGCGAGCGTGCGCATGCGCGAGTTGTTGAACGGCACGCCGTCGGTCATCAGCACGATGATCGGCTTGGCGTCGGGCCGGCGGTTGGGACCGAGCAGCTCGTCGATGGCGATGTCCATGGCCCCGGTGATGTCCGTGCCGCCCTCGGGCACGAGCTTGCCGGCCTCGCGCAGGATCTGGTCGCGGTCCTGCGTCAGCGGGACCGCCAGGCGGGCGTACGACTGGAATGCCACCATGCCGACCTGGTCGCGCTCGAGATCCATGAGGTTGACGAAGGTCTGGACGGCGCCGCGGGCGGCCACGATCTTCTCGCCTTCCATCGAGCCCGAGCGGTCGACGACGAGCATGATATCGGCCTTCTCGAACATCGACGGGCAGTTGCCGTTCAGTCGCAGCGTCACCTTGGTCTTCTCGCCGAGCTGGAGGAAGCGCGGCTCGGCGAACTTGTCGGGGACGGTCTCGCACTCCAGGAAGCTCGGCCGCGGCGGCGTGATGGGGACGACGCCGGGGGTGGGGGCGTAGACGCGCACCCGGCCCATGCCGGGGTCGGCGACGTAGACGCGCCCGATGGCGTCGACGTCGATGTCGGTGGCGGTGGATCGTGCGCCGGGATTGGGGTCGACGGCGTCCCACACGTCCAGGACGGTGCCGGCGGCGTCGAGGTGGTAGACCCAGCGCCGCTCCGACAGGGCGTACAGCGTGCCGTCGGCGCTCGGCGCGATCCGCTCGGCCGGCGCGGGCAGCGGGACGACATCGACGAGCGTGCCGCCACGGTAGCGCTCGACGGCCTGGGTGGCCCGGTTGAGCAGGTACTCGGTGTCGCCCTCGTAGTCGAGGTCCCAGTAGCTGTGCGTCCGGTTGGCCAGCGCGTGGCCCATGCCCTCGCGTCCGTCGGGCTGGAAGCGCGAGAGCAGCGAGACGATGACGTCGGTGTCCCACTTGTCGTAGACCAGGGTGGTCTCGTCGGCGGCGGGGTTCCACGCGATGGCGGCCAGGTAGGGTGGCCGTTCGCCGAGCAGGCCGTGGATGTCGCCCATGACGACGTTGCGCCACCCGAGGTTGCCGGTGTTGCGCTGGAGCCACACGACTTCCTTCTCGCGCATGCCGACGAGGCCGCCCGTGCCGGTGACCGCGATCTCGCGCACGGCGCTGACCGGGGTCTGGCTGTCCAGGCTGCCATCGGTGCGCGTGTGGCGCACCGTCGTGCCGTTGAGCACATGGATCAGGCCGTCAGACCCCGCCACGACCCGGCTGGCGGCGCCGGTGTCGGTCCACACGGCGACCTGGCCGTGGCCGCCGACGTCGGATCGGGGCGCGGCACGCGATGGCTCGGCCGTCGCCGAGACGGTGAGGAGCATGGCGGCGGCCAGGGTGGGGAGGATTCGATTGTGCCGGCGGCCATGGCCACCGGGGAGCCGGGCCGCGCATGACGCGGAGGAGCGGCTCCGCCAAACCTGCCGAACCGGATCACACAAATCAGGGCGAGCGTTCATGCTCACGCGCTCCTTTCACGGAGGCACGGCCGCGAGCGGCCGCGCGGGACAGGGGGCTGAGGACGCGCGTAGGGAGCTCGATTCTAACAGGGCGGGGGCGCGGATTTCAAGGGCCCTAAGGCCGTTTTTCGGCTTCGCGGGCCCACCGCGTGCCGGTCGCCGGGCCGGCGACGGGCCGGCGACGGAAGCGCGTCGACGGGCGTCGGGCAGGCGTCGGCAGGAGCGGGCGGGGACGGTCGATCCAGAGCGAGGCCAAGTGGTGACGATCGGGCGCAGACCCGCGGGTGTGGCGCGATCGTGGCGCACGCGTGGCGCGATGGTGGCGCGCACCCCCTTCGCCGCTCAGGGCTTGCCCGCGTATCCTGGCCGCATGCGCGACGCTCTGCATCGGCACGCGGGCTATCTGGTCATCGTGTTGCTCAACCTGATCGCCTTGGGCCTCACGGCCTGGACGCTGCGCGACCGGCGGGCGGGCGCCGTGCGCATCGAGTCGGCGCCGACGCCGGCGCCGGCGCCGACGGCAACGGCGGCGCGGCTCAGCGTGTTCGTCTCGGGCGCCGTGGCGACGCCCGATGTCGTGGTGCTGCCGGATGGCGCGCGCGCCCGCGACGCCGTGATCGCCGCCGGCGGGTTCGCCCCGGGCGCGGATCGGGCCGCGGTCAACCTGGCGGCGCCGTTGGCGGACGGCCAGCAGCTCCACGTGCCGGCGATCGGCGAGGCGGTGCCGCCCGCAGCGGCCGTGGCGGGAACGGGCGGGGCGGCGCTTGGGCCGGGAACACAGGTCGGGGGGCTCGGCGGCGGTGGTCCGGCGGGGGCGGCGTCGGGAGGCATGGGCGCCGGCGCGGCAGCGGTTCGGCTGGACATCAACCGCGCCAGCGCGGCGGAGCTCGAGGCGTTGCCCGGGATCGGGCCGGCCCTCGCCGAGCGGATCGTGGCATACCGCACCACCCATGGGCCGTTCCGCGCACCGGATGGGCTCCTCGATGTCGGCGGCATCGGCGCCAAGACGTTGGAGCGATTCGCGGGGCTGATCACGACGCGATGACGGTGGCCGGCGCGGCGGGTCGACAACCCGTCGCTTACGCCCCCCTCGAACCGGGGTGCTATACTGTGCGCCACATCCCGAACAGTGGCGCCGGCAGCGACGTAACAGACCCGCGCACCGCGCGGCTCGCGGCCCCCGGCCCACCGGTGGGAACGAAGGGAGCGGTGCCCACGGCCCGCTCCGCTGACATGGAGGCAACCATCATGGGTCCACTCGGCGGTCCTGAGATCTTCATGATCCTGCTCATCGTCATCATCCTCTTCGGCGTCGGCAAGCTCGGCGACATCGGCGGGGCGATGGGCAAGAGCATCCGCGAGTTCAAGAAGTCGGTGACGGACGAGGCCGCGCCCGCCGCGCCGGCCGAGACCAAGGCCGAGGAGACGCCGTCGGCCTGATCGGCCGGTGGACCGTCGGCGGTCGTCTAGATCCGACCTTCCCCCAATCCGGCGTTGACCGCCCCCTCGGCGTCGGTCGTGGCGGTCCCCACGCCAGCGCCCGATTCCGGCTCGCTCATGCCGAGCATGGCGAGCGGCGCGCGCAGATCCGCCGGCACTGGCGCCGTGAACGTCATCCGCGCGCCCGTCGTCGGGTGGTCGAACGCCAGCCGCCACGCGTGCAGCGCCATGCGACCGACCGTCCGATCACGCCGGCCGTACACCGTGTCGCCGGTGACCGGGTGGCCGATGGCGGCCAGGTGCACGCGGATCTGGTGCGTGCGCCCCGTGTAGGGCTGGGCCTCGAGCCACGTGTACGCTCCCCCCGCCCACAAGACCCGGAACCCCGTCTGGGCCGGCCGCCCCCCCGGCAGCGCCGCCATCCGCTTGCGCTCCCGCGCCTCGCGCCCGATCGGGGCGTCGATCACCCCCTCCGCCGGCGTGAGCAGTCCCTTCACGAGCACCAGGTAGCGCTTCTCGACCGTCCGCGCCTTGAACTGAGCCTTCAGCGACTCGGCCGCCGCGGCGGTGCGGGCAACGACCATGACCCCCGACGTATCGCGGTCCAACCGGTGCACGATCCCGGGGCGTGGCCCGTCGAACGCGGCGCGCAGGTCCGGGAACCGCGCCAGGAGCGCGTTGACGACGGTGTCGTCGGCATGCCCGGCGGCCGGGTGCACCACCATGCCGGCAGGCTTGTCGACGACGATCACGTCCGCGTCGGCGTGGAGCACCGTCAGCGGCAGCTCGGGCGCAGCGGTCAGCGGGGCGGGCGGGGCGTCCGGCGGCAGATCGACGACCACCCGGTCGCCGGCGTCCACCCGCTGCGCGCCGCGCACCGCGGGGACATCGTTGACGGCAACCCCACCCGCCGTGACGAGCCGCTGGATCCGGCTGCGCGAGACGGCGGGCAGCGCATCAGCCAGGAAGCGGTCCAGCCGCGCGCCGTCCGATGCGACGGGCACGACGAAGCTGCGCGGGGAAGTCATCGGCGCGACGGCCGGGAGGTCACGGGCATGGCGGCGGGGCCGACCGATTCGCCCCTGCGGCCAGGTCCGGGCCTGGCCTGAGACTCGCTCACCCCGCTTCGACAGGCGCGGCGGCGGGCTCGCCGGGTGGCGTCGATGCGGCGGCGGGCTCGCCGGGTGGCACCGGTGCGGCGGCGGGCTCGCCGGCCGGCGCGTGGGCGGCGGCCCGCTCGGCCTGCTCCAGCCTCCAGAGCTGCCACATCATCACGATGACGCCCACCACGACGGCCGAGTCGGCGACGTTGAACGCCGGCCAATGGAACCACGGCTCGATGCGGACGTCGATGAAGTCCGTCACGTGGCCCAGCCGCACGCGGTCGATGAGGTTGCCGACCGCCCCGCCGGCCACGAGCCCGAGGGCCACGCGCAGCGCGCGACCCTCGCCCGACCAGCGGGCCATGTAGACCACGAGGCCGATGACGACCCCCATCGCCACCCACGTGAGCAGGGTGTTGCGGCCCTGAAACATGCCGAAAGCCACGCCGGTGTTGTGCACGTGGACGATGCGCAGGAACCGCCCGATGCCGGCGTCCGGTGCGGGCCAACCCGTGCCGGGATCCAGCCAGTCGATGATCGCGAGCTTGGTGGCCTGGTCGAGGAGCAGCACGCCCAACGCCACGGCGGCGCTGAGTCTGAAGTGGGGGCGGAGCATCGAGCGGCGCGTCAGAGCGACGTCATGTCCGGGTCGTGGCCGTAGCCGGTGTCGCGATACTTCACGCGCTCCTCGAGCCGGCGCTGACCGGCGATCTCGAACCGAGCCCACGGCAGCGCCTCGAGCCGCTCCTCGCGGATCCAGCACTCGCCATCTTCGTCCCAGCCGTATGCCCCGGCCTCCAGGCGCGCGAGGGCGTCTTCGATCTCGCCGAGGAGGTAGCGGGTGTTCTCGATCAGGGTGACGTCCATCTCCTGCTCGGTCAGCGCCATGGCGTCGTCGGCGGGATGCTGGTCGACCCCGGCGCCCTCGGTGCCACTCCAGCTGCGCAGCTCTTCTTCGACGGATCGAACCGCCTCCCGCAGCCGGTCGCGCTCGGCCACCAGCCGTTGCCGCTGGCCATCGAGAAACTCGGCGGTGTAGGGGTATGGGGGAATGGGCATGGAGGGCTCTCTCCTGAGGCGGGTTGAGGTTGAACCATCATTTTAGGCGATCGGCGGAGGTGGGGCAATCGATGTGGGATGATATAATGAAGCTCATGTCCATCCCACCTCGGTCGGCTGTGTGACGGCGCTTCGGCGTGCCCTTGGCTACCTTCGCCCGTACGGGCGCACGGCGGCCGGGGCGTTTGTGAGCCTGATCCTCGTCAGTGTGGCCAGCCTGGTCAGCCCGCGTATCCTGGCGGTCGCCATCGACGCCGTGCAGGCACGCGACCTTCACACGGTCGGCGTGGCTGCTGGCGCGCTGGTGGGTGTGGCGCTCCTGCGGGCGGTCTTCACATTCCTGCAGGGCTACTGGTCGGAGGTCGCCAGCCAAGGCGTGGCCTTCGACATGCGCAACGCCATCTACGCCAAGCTGCAACGGCTGTCGTTCAGCTATCACGACCAGGCCCAGACCGGCCAGCTCATGACCCGCGTCACCAGCGACGTGGAACAGGTGCGGCAGTTCGTGGGGCTGGGCTTCCTGCAGTTCCTCAACGCGTTGGCGCTGCTCTTCGGCAGCGCGGCCGTGCTGGTGTGGATCAACTGGCGGCTGGCGCTCGCGGCACTGGCCGTGGTGCCGGGCATCTTCGCCGTGCTCGGCGTGTTCATCACGCGGGTGCGGCCGCGCTTCACGGTGATCCAGGAACGGCTGGGTGTGCTCAACACGGTCCTGCAGGAGAACTTGGCCGGCGTGCGCGTCGTGCGCGCCTTCGCTGCCGAGGCCGAGGAGGCGCGGCGCTACGGCGAGGCCAACCAGGCGCTGCTCGAGGTGTGGCTCGGCCTCATCCGGGTGTTCAGCACGAGCTTCCCGCTGATCTTCCTCCTGGCCAACCTCGGCACGCTGATCGTGTTCTGGTACGGCGGCCGGCAGGTCATCGGGGGAGCGCTGTCGGTGGGCGATCTCGTGGCGTTCAACACCTACCTGACCATGCTGCTCATGCCGCTCTTCATCCTCGGCGGCCTGGCCGCGGGGCTCTCGCGCGCCGGCGTGTCGGCGGCGCGGGTGTTCGAGGTGGTCGACGCGGCCATCGACGTCGCCGACCGGCCGGGGGCCGTGGCCCTGGAACACGTCGCCGGGCGCGTGGCGTTCGAGGACGTGCAATTCCGCTACCCCGGCGCGGCCGACGCGGTGCTGAAGGGCGTCTCGTTTGTCGCCGAGCCGGGCGAGACCGTGGCGATCCTCGGCCGCACGGGCTCGGGCAAGAGCACGATCATCAACCTGATCCCGCGCTTCTACGACGTCACGGCCGGGCGCGTGACGATCGACGGGCGCGACGTCCGCGACGTGACGCAGGAGTCGCTGCGCCGGCAGATCGGCATCGTGCTGCAGGACCCGGTGCTGTTCTCGGGCAGCATCCGCGACAACATCGCCTTCGGCCGCCCGGACGCCACCGACGGCGAGGTCGAGGCCGCGGCGCGCGCGGCGCAGGCCCACGCGTTCATCGCGGCGCTGCCGGACGGCTACGCCACGGAGATCGGCGAGCGCGGCGCGGGGCTCTCGGGCGGCCAGCGGCAGCGCGTGGCCATCGCGCGCGCCATCCTGGTGGACCCGCGGGTGCTGATCTTCGACGACTCGACCTCGGCGGTCGACACCGAGACCGAGGCGCGCATCCAGGCGGCGCTGGCCGTGCTGTTGCGCGGCCGAACGGCGTTCGTCATCGCGCAGCGGCTCTCGACGGTGGTCGGCGCCGACCGGATCCTGCTGCTCGAAGGGGGGCGGATCGCCGCGCAGGGCCGCCACGACGAGCTGCTGGCCACGAGCGCGCTCTATGGTGAGATCGTGGCCTCGCAGCTGGTCGACGACCGAATCGCGACGGGGAGCTGAGGCAGCCATGCACGGCGGGTGGGAGCGCATCGCGGAGCTGGCCGACAAGGCCCCCGCCGCGGACCGCGTCGGAACGGTCCGACGGCTTGTGGCGTACTTGAGGCCGTATCGCGCGCGGCTGGCGGCGGTCCTCGTGTTCGTGCTGGCCGGCACCGTGGGCCAGGCGCTCGGGCCGGCCCTCATTGGACGGGCGGTGGACCAACACCTGGCGCCGGGCACCGACCCGGCAGCGCTCAACCGGGCGATGCTGGGCCTCCTGGCGGCCTACGCGGTGGGTTTCGGTGGCTTCGTGGGGCAGACGTTCGTCGTGGGGCAGTTGGGGCAGCACGTGCTGGCCACGCTGCGCGCCGAGATCTTCGCCCGGGTGCAGCGGCTGGGCATGCGCTACTTCGACACGCACGACGCGGGCGACCTCATGAGTCGACTGGTCAGCGACACCGAGGTCATCGGCAACTTCCTGACGCAGGGGCTGATGCAGAGCCTCGGCTCGCTGTTCGGGCTGGTGGCGGTGGTGGCGGTGATGGTCTGGTCGAGCCCGGTGCTGGCCTTGACGACGCTGACCGTCATCCCGGCGATGATCTGGCTGACGCGGGTGTTCTCGACCCGGGCACGCGACCGGTACCGGACGGCGCGCGAGGCCATCGGCGAGGTCTCGAGCAACCTGCAGGAGGACATCTCGGGCGTGCGCGAGTCGCAGGCGTTCGCCCGCACGCGCCGCAACATCGAACGCTTCGCCCAGGCCAACGCAGCCAACCGCGACGCCAACGTGAACGCCGTGGCGGTGACGAGTGCGTTCACGCCGGCGGTGGATGTCTTGAGCGCGATGGCCACGGCCATCGTCATCGGGCTGGGCGGATGGATGGCGACGACGGGACGGATCGAAGTCGGCACGGTGGTGGCGTTCGTGATCTGGGTGGCGAACTTCTTCCGGCCGATCCAGCAGCTTTCCGCGCTCTACACCCAGGCGCAGGCGGCGGTCGCGGGCACGGAGCGCGTGTTCGACCTCCTCGACGAGCCGATCGAGGTCGTCGACCGGCCGGAGGCGGTGGCACTGCCGCCGGCGCAGGGGCGGATCGCGCTGGAGGGCGTGTGGTTCGGCTACCAGCCTGGTCAGCCGGTCCTGCGTGGGGTGGACCTGGTCATCGAGCCGGGCCAAATGGTGGCGGTGGTGGGTCCGACGGGCGCCGGCAAGAGCACGCTGGCCAAGCTCGTGCTGCGCTACTACGACGTCGACGAGGGGCGCGTGCGCGTCGACGGGCACGACGTCCGCGACGTGACGCAGGCGTCGCTGCGGCGGCAGTTCGGGGTGGTGCCGCAAGAGGTATTCCTCTTCAGCGGCAGCATTGCCGACAACATCCGCTACGGGCGCCCGGGCGCCACGGACGCCGAGGTCGAGGCCGCTGCGCGCGCGGTGGGGGCGCACGAGGCCATCGCCGCGCTGCC
>CAYQBA010000023.1:0-34426 GCA_964415605.1 uncultured Anaerolineales bacterium
CGCCGCCGGCGCCCCGGCGAGCGGCATCGCCGCCGCGATGGCCGCCGCCACGACGCCCCCGCGCCGCGCCGATGCGCGCTCCGACCTCGGCGCACCGCTGCCTGACACCAATCCGACGGCCATCACGACCGCCCTCACCCGCCCAGTCGCGCCAAGAGGTCGAGCGCCACCGCCGTCGGCAGCCCGATCACGTTGGCCTCCGAGCCCTGGAGCGCCGCCACCGGTTTGAACTCCGGGTGTTGGATGGCATAGCCGCCCGCCTTGTCGAACGGGTCGCCGGAAGCGATGTAGGCCTCGACCTCGGCGGCGGAGTAGTGGCGCAGCCATACGCCGGTGCAGCACGTCTCGCGCACGGTCCGCCCCGTGCCGGCGTCGGCGACGACGACGGCGGTCAGCACGAGGTGGCGCCGGCCGCGCAGCCGTGTCAGGTAGTCGCGCGCCGTCTCGGCGGAGTCGGGCTTGCCGAGGATGGCGTCGTCGAGGGCCACGACGGTGTCGGCGGCCAAGATGCGCGCGGGCCCGCCGCCGTGGGCGGCCGCGATCGCCGTGGCCTTCTCGCCGGCCACGCGCAGCGCATAGACCGCCGGCCGCTCGCCCATCCGGGGCGACTCGTCGACGTCGGCCGTGCGGACCTCGAACTCCAGGCCGAGGGCGGCCAGGAGCGCGCGGCGGCGCGGCGAGGCGGATGCGAGCACGAGCGGCGGCGCGGGCGACATGTGGGCTATTCTACCGTCGATCCCGGGGGTCGGCTATCATTCCAGGCCCGCCCGGCGACGCCCACGCGGCCGATGCCGGGGCAGCCGCCGCCCCGTGCCCAAGCCGGCGCCGCTCCCCGTGAGGATAGAGCCCATGAATCAGCCCCGTTCGGGCGCGACGATCGCCGCCGCCGTGGCACTGCTCGTCGCCGCCAGCGCTTGGACCGCCGCCGCGCACGGCTCGACGCAGCGCTACGCCGATCCCATCGTCCTGTCCGGGGCCGAGCTCGGCGACCTCGTCGGCGCCCGGCCGGCCGAGATCTCCACGTGGATCTGGCACCATGGCGCCTGGTCGCGCGTGTTGAGCCAGATCGACGAGAAGGATGCCGACGGCCGGTACGCCGCCGCCGAGGACGACCGCCTGGACGACAACGACGAGTGGGTCGTGGTGCTCGGCGACCTCGGCGAGGCAGCGCCGGCGGATGCCTGGCCAGAGGGCGTGGATCGCGCGCATCCCCGCGTCGAGGTGGTCGTCTCCGATCCCGACGACCCGGGCTTCACGGCGCGCTTCTACCTGTTCCGATCCGCGACCGTGCCCCAGCCGGCGCCGCCGCCGGTGGTCGCCTGGGACCCGGCCACGCGCGAGGTCCGAACGGCCGAATACACCATCGGCCTGGCCGATCAGGCCACGGACCGCTTCATCGGCGTCAAGCGCCTGAGCCTCTACGACGACCCGGCCGATCTCGTCGATCGGATGAAGATCCGTGGCACGTTGTCCGCGCTCGGCTTCGAGCAACCCCTGACCGAGGAGTCGCTGATCGACGCGCTGGCGCTCCTCGGCCAAAGCCCGTCGTTCGACCCGGTCATCTACGGCCCGCTGCGCGTGGTGCTCAGCGCGGACGGCGGCTTCGCGTACGCCAACCGGTTCGCGCTCTTCGGAGGGTTCGGCGCGCTGTCCGACCTCGGTGGCGGGGCGCTGCCGGTGGACCTCAAGAACGCCCGGCTTTCGCTGGACTGGTCGCCCGAGGCGTCGGGCGCCATCTACGCCGACCCCAACATCCCGGCCGGCGTGCCCGTCGACGGCGAGCCGGACGCCGTGCCCGAGGCGCCCGTGCCGGCGTGGCGCGAGGTGACCTTCACGGCGGGGCGGCTTGCCCTGCTGTCCGCCGCCGTGCCGGCGGCGTCGGGCGCGCGGGTCTACTACAAGGACGACGCGGCCATCGACGCCGCCGACACGGGCGACCAACGGTCCTTCGGCGACACCGGCGTCACCGCCCCGACGTTGAGGGAGCTGATCGAGACCGGCTTCCCGGGCGAGGCGGTGGTCCTGCCGATCGGCCGCAACGTCACGGCCGCCCAGCTCGTCGCCAACCGCCGCGCGCCGCTCGTCGCCGAAGTCGCCGGCGGCTCCACCCGGCCGACGTCGGCCGCGACCACCGCCGCGCCGCCGACCGCCACGCCCACCCGCACGCCCATCCGCGTGCCGTCCGCGACGCTCACCCCCGGCCGGCCGGTGCTGTGGACGAGCTTCTACCTGCCGTTCGCCGGCCTCGGATGGCGACGGCCGTGAGGCGCGCGCCGAACGCGCGTCTCCGACCGGATCCGGCGTGGCGGGGCCTGGCGCCGGCGATCGCCGGAGACGTGCGGCCTTCTTCGCGATCCGCTTCGGGGCCGGCCCGGGTTCAAGCCGGTGTTTGAGGTCGTCTTCCTCGGCACGTCGGCCTCGGCGCCGTCGGTCCGGCGCGGGCTGCCGGCCACCATGGTGCTGTACCGCGACCGACGCTTTCTGGTCGACGCCGGCGAAGGCACGCAGCGCCAGCTCCTGCGCTCGGGCCTCGGCTTCAAGCGCCTGGACACCATCTTGCTGACGCACGGGCACCTCGACCATATCCTCGGGCTCGGCGGCATCGCCAGCACGTTCGCGCGCTGGGAAGCGGCCGAGCAGCTGACCATCCACGGCGGACGCTGGGCGCTGGAACGGGTCCGCGAACTGATGGACGTGGTGGTCAAGGGCGACGAGCCCGGCTTCAAGCTGATCTACGCGCCGCTCGCGGCCGGCCCGGTGCTGCGCGCCGGGGACCTCGAGGTGTCGGCATTCCCCGTCAAGCACCGCGGCAGCGGCAACTTCGGTTTCGTGTTCCAGGAGCGATCACGGCGGCCGTTCCTGGTCGAGCGCGCCGAGGCCTTGGGCGTGCCGATCGGGCCGGTGCGGCGCCAGCTGGTGGAGGGCCACGCCATCACGCTGGCCGACGGGCGCGTGATCCAGCCGGGCGACGTCCTGGGCCCCGCCACGCCGGGAACGCGGCTGGTGTACATCGGCGACGTGGCCGACGTGTCGGACCTCGCGCCGGTGGTGGCGGGCGCGGACCTCCTGATCTGCGAGAGCACCTATTTGTGGGCCGATCGCGACATCGCCCGGCAGTACGGACACGTGACGGCCCGCGAGGTCGCCGAGCTGGCCCGCGACGGCGGGGCGAGCGCACTCATCCTCAACCATGTGTCGCGGCGCTACCCCAGCCGGGAGATCCGGGCCGAGGCGCGCGCGATCTTCCCCGGCACCGTCGTCGCCGACGATCTGCAGCACTACCAGATCCGCCCCGGGGAGCTGCGGCGGCTGGAGCCCGCGCGCGTCGACGAAGCGACCCTGGAGATCGGCGGACTCGACTGACACGCCCACGCCCATGCCGGGCCCGCCTGGCCGGTGCGTTCACCGGCCGCCTGCTGTATAATGGACGATCATGCCCGATCGACCGCACCCGTCCCCGCGGGTCGGGTTCAATGCCGCGCTCTTCTCGCCGACGCATGACTATCGTGCCGCGGGGATCCACCGCTACATCGCCGCGCTGCTGGAAGCCCAGGCCCGCGAGGGCGGCGTGCGCCAGACGGTGTTCGCGCCCGGGGCGGCGGCCCGCGATGCCCTGCGCGCCATCCTGCCGATCGCCGACGTCCGCGCCGCACCGGCGGCCATCCGGCGGCCGCTCCCGCGCATCCTGTGGGAGCAGGCCGCCTTGCCGTTGGCGCTGTCACGCGCCGGCGTCGACGTCTACCACGGCCCGGCCTATGGGATGCCCGCGCTCGCGCGCGTGCCGTCGATCGTGACGGTGCACGACCTGGCCTTCTTCCGCGTCCCCGAGACGTTCCCGCGCGCCCAGGGCTTTTACCTGCGTGCCGCGACGCGGTTGTCGGTTCGGCGGGCCGCGGCGCTCGTCGCCGTGTCGAGCCACACCCGCCGCGAGCTGATCGACGTGCTCGGCGCGGCCCCGGAGCGCGTCCATGTCGTGCCGAACGGGGCCGACGGGACGTTCCGGCCCCTGCCGCCCGCGGACGTCGCGGCCTGGCGCCGGCGGGCGGGGCTGCCCGAGCGGTTCTTCCTGACCGTCGGCACGCTGCAGCCGCGCAAGAACGTCGGCGCACTCCTGGCGGCGCAGGCGCGCATGCGGGCGACCGACCCCGACGTCCCCGACCTCGTGGTGGCCGGCGCACCCGGCTGGGGCGACGAGGATCCGCGGCGGCGCGTCGCGGAGCTCGGCCTGACGGGCCACGTCCATTTTCCCGGCTACCTGCCACCCGACGATTTGCCCAAGCTGTACAACGCCGCCCTGGCCTTCGCCTGCCCGTCGCGCTACGAGGGCTTTGGGCTGCCGGTGCTCGAAGCGATGGCCTGCGGCACGCCGGTGGTGGTCTCGAACGCCACCAGCCTGCCTGAGGTGGCCGGGGCCGCCGCGATCCTCGTCGAACCGGATGACATCGCGGGCTGGGCGGCGGCGCTGAGCGCCCTCGCCGCCGAGCCGGCCCGCCGAGCCGACATGGCGGAGGCCGGGCTGGCGCGGGCGGCGCGCTTTACCTGGGCGCGCGCCGCCCGCGAGACCACCGCCGTGTACCGTCACGCGTTGACCGGCGCGGCGCGATTGGCCACGACCCCAGGCCGACTGGAGGCGCCGCGTGGCCGTTGACAGCCCTCCCGGCGGCATCCCCGCCGCCGCGCCCGACCGCGGCAACGACCCGATCCGGCCGCGCGCGCGGGATGCCGCGATCGAGCATGGAGGCCTCGGCCGGCTCGGGCTGGTGGTCGCCGACGCCGTCATCATCAACCTGGCCTTTTTCGCCGCGCATTGGCTGCGCTACGAGGCCGAGATCGGCGGCCCGATCGGCGCGTACATCCCGTACCGCGGCTACGCGCCTTGGGGCGCGGCCCTGACCGTCATCCTGCTCGCCGCCTACTCCCTCGACGGGCTCTACACGACGCGGCGCCGGGCTTCGTGGCTCGTCACCACCTACAGCATCGCCACGTCCTCATTCGTCGGCGTCGCGTTCCTGACCGTCCTCTTGTACGGCGTGCGGCCCGAAGCCGAGAGCCGGCTGGTGCTGCCGTACGCGGCTGGCCTCATCACCGTGTTCGTCAGCGCCGGGCGATGGGTGGACGTCGCCCGCTACCGCGGCGAGATCCGCCGCGGCGTCGGCGTACGGAACGTGCTCCTGGTGGGTGCCGGCGAGGTCGGTCGCGCCGTCATGCGCAACATCATCGCGCAGCCGGACCTCGGCTACCGGGTGATCGGGTTCCTCGACGACAACCCCACGAAGCAGGCACGGGCCATCGGCCGCTTCCAGCCGCTCGGCGGCAGCGTCGACCTGGGGCGCGTCCTGCGCCGCGAGCCCGTCGACCTGGTGATCATCACGCTGCCGTGGCGGTCGCGCGATCGCATCATCCTGCTCGTCAACACCTGTGAGTCGGCCGGCATCGCCGTCCGCATCGTGCCCGACCTGTTCCAGCTCAGCCTCAATCGGGTCGACATGGACTCGCTGTCGGGCATCCCGCTGATCGCGGTGCGCGAGCCGGTCATCCACGGCTGGACCTACCGCATCAAGCGCGCGATGGACATCGGCCTGGCCGGCCTGATGCTGGCCGTGCACGCCCCGGTGCTGCTCGCGATCGCCGCCGCGATCAAGGTCGATTCGCCGGGCCCCGTCCTCTATCGCCAGACGCGCGTGGGGCGCAACGGGCGCGTGTTCACGTGCTTCAAGTTCCGATCGATGCGCGAAGGCGCCGACGACGACCGCAACGCGCTCCTGGCACACAACGAGGCCACCGGCCCGATCTTCAAGATCCGCCAGGACCCCCGGGTCACCCGGGTCGGTCGCGTCATCCGCCGCCTGAGCCTCGACGAGATGCCGCAGCTCTGGAACGTGCTGCGCGGGGATATGAGCCTGGTCGGCCCGCGCCCGCCGATGCCGTGCGAGGTCGAGAACTACGCCGAATGGCACCTGCGCCGGTTGGACATCGCCCCGGGCCTCACCGGCTTGTGGCAGGTCAGCGGCCGGTCCGACCTGACGTTCGACGAGATGGTCATGCTCGACCTGTTCTATGCCGAGAACTGGTCGCTTGGTCTCGACCTCAAGATCATGTTGCGGACCGTGCCCACCGTCCTGCGCGGCACCGGCGCCTACTAGGCGTGGGCCGCGGTCGCCGCACCATGACGCGCCAGCGGGGCGGCCTCGCCCGCCTGGCCCGCGCCACGCTGGGCTGCACCGCTGTGCTGGCCGCCACGCTGGCCGCGGCGCAGCCGGCGGCGCCGCTCAAAGTGGGGTATCCCATCGGGCAGATCCTCCCCGACGGCGAGCTGGTCTACGGCCCCACCCTGTTTCAGTGGGACACGCGCGCGTTCGTGTCGGCCGCCGGCGGCTACCTGGCGCGCTACAGCGAGACGGTGGACGGCGAGGTGCTCGACGGGGCGGGCATCGTGCAGCGCGTCGCCGAGGACTTCAGCGTCGGGCCGCGGCTGCTCCTGGCGCTGATCGAGATGCACGGCGGCTGGGTGCGCGATCCCGATCCCGCCGAGCGCGCGTTCCCCGTCGGCGAGCCGCTCCCAGGCCTCCACGCCGGGCTGTCGGCCGCCGCCGACGCGATCAACGCGCACTACTATGCCCATCGGTTCGGCAACAAGCGGTCCGCGGCGACGGTCGACGGCGCCGTCGTCGACATGCCGGGCACGAACGCGGCGTCGTACGCGCTCCTGGCCTATCTGGGCCGCGACGCGGCGGCCGGCGCATGGCCCGGGCTCGAGGCACCAACCCGCTTCTACGCGGCTTGGACCACGCTGTTTGGCGACCCGCTGCGTTTCGCGGTCGGCGGCCTGCCGCTGGACGCCCCGCCCGTGGTCACGGCCGAGCTCCCGTTCGCGCCTGGCGAGATGTGGTACTTCACGGCGGGCCCCTACAGCCCATGGGGTGCCGGGGGCCCCCGCGCCGCGGTGGACTTCGCCCCGCCGCCCGACGCCGCCACCGGGTGCACGCCGTCCACCGCATGGGTCACCGCCGCGGCCGCCGGGCGGGTCGTGCGATCGCGGGCGTCGGGCGTGGCCGTCAACCTCGGGGGCGACCCGTACGAGGGGCGAGGCTGGGTGCACGTGTACGCGCACCTCAGCCCGGTGGACCGCGCGCCGGTGGGCGCCAGGGTCGCCGCCGGCGACCGGCTGGGCCATCCGTCGTGCGACGGCGGCCTGCCGACCCAGACCCGCGTGTCGTTCGCGCGCAAGTATCACGGCGAGTGGGTGCCCGCCGACGACCCCCGCGCGCCGATGGTGCTCGGGGGCTGGGCGGCGCTGCCGGGAGCGCTGCCGGGGGAAGGCAGCCTGATCCGATCGGGTGCCGGCGTGCGCACGGCCAGCCCGGCGAAGTCGGCCGCCGTCAACGGGATCGTCGCCGGGGCGGTGGCGCCATGAGCCGGCCTCGCCAGGGGACGCCGCCATGCTGTTGACCCGGGCGCGCCGGGCGATGGGGGCGTGGACGCTCGTGATCGCCGGCATCATCGTGGCCGTCACGGCTTATCGCGTGCTGGACCACTTCGACCTCCTGCCGAGCTACGTCTGCCCCGCCCGCCCGGCGTACCGCGACGCCGTGTCGGCGGACGCTCGGGGCCAGATCGACCTCCTCTTCGATCACGGGCTGCTCTACTGCAGCCCCATCGAGGCCGGCCTGGCCCGCGTGGACCCGATGATCTACTGGGGCACCGACGGCACGCGGTCGATCCTCTTCTTCCAGGCGCGCCCCGGCGCCGACCTGCGCGGCGTCGGCGTGAGCGAGTACTTGTTCGAGGACCGCGACGTCCCCGGGCCCATCGGGGATGGTACGATGTACGGGTTCCGAATCGAGGACGTCGGGCAGCCGGTCTGGCGCAACCAGGCGCCGGACGACATCCCGACGTGGTTCTTCCGTGCCGACGGGGCACCGCCCGACTACGACACGACGGTGCAGATCAAGGTCGTCGGCGAGGCCGAAGAGCAGACCGGCACAACGCAGCGCGACTTTGTGCGCGACCTCGAGTACCTGTGGGCGCTCGTCCGGGGCGACATCCCGTCCGACGGCATCCGCAACATGCGGCGCGCCTGGTCGGTGCCGATCCAGCCGCGGCGCTGGCGGGCGGTCCGGAGCGACGACCTCAACCCCGCGCTCGCCGACGAGCGCGGGACCTACGATCCGCAGCGCCTGGCGAACGCCGATCTGCCACGACCAGCCCTCCTGCAGACGGTGCACGGTCTGCTGGGCAGCACGGTCTGGGTCGCCGGCGTCGTCACCAGCACCCGGCCGGCGCTCGTGCTGGTGGCGGCGGGCGCCGCCGACGGCGCGCCGGCCATCGAACCCATCGCCTTCGGCCGATGGGGCTCGGCGCTGGGGCCGGTTCACCTCGGGCACTTCGCGTTCCCCCCCCAGGCGGTGGACCAGTCCTACGAAGCGCGCTACTGGCACGACGGGGCGGCGCGCGGCGCGCGCGCGCCCGACATCACCTGGCCCGTGACGTTCAGCGCGCGGCCCGTCGGCACGGGGACGCCGCCATGACGCCGACGCCGGGGGCCGACACGCTCGACGGCTGGCTCGCGATCGGCGCCGCCGTGGCCCGCGAGGCCGGGGCGCTGGTGGCCGCGGGCTTTGCCACGCGGCCGGCGGAGGCCCACAAGGGTGATCCCCACAACCTCGTCACCGAGATCGACCACGCCTCGGAGGCCCTGATCGTGGCCGCGCTCACCGCGCGGTTGCCCGGACATGGCATCCGCGCGGAGGAGGGCCGCGGTCGTGCCGGCGACACCGATGTGGTCTGGGTGGTGGACCCGCTCGACGGCACCAACAACTTCGCCCACGGCTTGCCGATCTTTTGCGTGAGCCTGGCCGCGATGCGGGGCGACGACGTGCTGGTGGGCGTGACCTACGACCCGCTGCGCGACGAGCTGTTCACGGCCCGGCGGGGCGGCGGCGCGTGGCTCAACGGGCGACCGATCCGCGTGTCAGGCCGCGCGACCCTCGCCGAGTCGATCGTGGTCACCGGCTTCCCCTACGACAAGCGCACCAACCCCGACAACAACCTCGCCCAGTTCGTGGCGGTGACCCCCCATGTCCGGGGCATCCGCCGGCTGGGCAGCGCCGCTCTCGATCTTGCGTACGTCGCGGCGGGCCGGATGGAGGCCTACTGGGAGCGCGGGACGCATGCGTGGGACGTGGCCACGGGCATCTTGTTGGTGACCGAGGCCGGTGGGACGGTGACCGACTACGCGGGGGGGCCGGTGCATGTCGACGGGGGGCAGTTCGTGGCGTCCAACGGAAAGATCCACGACGCGCTCATGCGCTGCCTGCGTGCCGCGGCGGCCCCGGCGTGACACCCGCATCGTCCGCGGCGGCCGGCGCCGCTGCGGACGCCCTGCCGGCCGGGTGGCGGGCGTTTTGGGTCGCCGCCGTCGGCCCGCGCCGGCCCGTGGCTGACCAGCCCGGCACCGCCGCCGACGCGTTGATCGTCGCCGCCAGGGCCGGCGTCGTCGCGGGCTTGCCCGGCCTCGTCGTCGCGGAGATTCCGCTGGGCCGAACGCCGGGCGCCCCGCGGGCGGCGCTGGCGCTGGCGGATCCCGGCCCGGGGCCCGAAGTCCTGGCCGCCATCGACGCCATCCGATCCGCCAGCGAGATCGAGCGGCCGCTGGCGCCGATCGCCCCGGCCACCGGCAGGCTGCTTTACGTGGTGGCCCGCGCGACGCGGGCGCGGCGGGTGCTCGACCTCGGCACGTCGGCCGGGGCGGCGGCGCTGTGGCTGGGCAGCGCGGTCGCCGGGACCGGTGGGCACGTCACCGCCATCGAGCGCGACGCGCAGCGGGTCGGGATGGCGCGCAAGCATCTCCGGCGCGCCGGGCTCGCGGCACGGGTGTCCGTCGAGATCGGCGAGGTGGCCCGCCTGGCGCCCAAGCTGGCAGGGCCCTACGACCTGGTGTTCATGGACGAAGATCCCGCCGACCGCGCCGATGACCTCGTCGCGATCCTGCCGCGGTGCGCGGCCGGCGCCGTGGTAATCTCGCACGGCGCCGGCACCGACCCGGGCAAGCTGGCGGGGTTCAACGCGCTCCTGCGAACCCTGCCGCGGGTGACGGCCACGCTGACCGTCGCCGTCGGCGACGGCCTCTTGCTGGCCGTGGTCTGAGCGGGTTAGCCCTCGCTGGTCGGGGCGCTCGTGGCCGCGGCGTCGTCGCCGGCGGGGGCGGCATCCTCGGCGGGCGCCGGATAGCCTTCCGGAGCGACCGCCTCGGTCGGTGGCGGCGGATAGTCGCCCTCGGCGGTCGGGATCGGGGTCGTGTAGTCGCCGTAGATCGGGTTGACCGCGTCGCCGGTGGCCGCCGGCTCGACCGGAGCGCCGCCGGTGTCTCCGCCGTCCCCGCCGAGGGTGGGCGAGGCGGGCGTCGGGCGCGAGCATCCCGCGGCGGCGACGGCGCCAGCGCCAAGCGACAATACCAGGGCGAGGCGGGCGACGGTACGCTGGGTGTTCATCTGGCTCCTCCTTGAATCCTCTCAAGATGCAAAGCGCGAGTATAGTGGGATGGAAGAGGCATGGGCAAGTCATACGACGCCATCGTGCTGGCCGGGATGCCCGGCGCCGGCAAGACCACCGTCGGGCGCGCGCTGGCCGCCCGCCTGGGTTGGGCGTTCGTCGACCTCGACGTCGCCATCGAGGCCGGCGCGGGGCGATCCGTCGCCGCCATCTTTGGAGCGGAGGGCGAGGCGGGCTTTCGGACCCGGGAGCGGACAGCGGTCGCCGGCCTCGCGGCCTCCCTTCCCCGCCCGGCCGTGGTGGCGCTCGGCGGCTGGACGGTCGGTGACCCCGACAACCTGACCCGCCTCGCGTCGCTGGGTCCGATCGTGTGCCTCACCGCCGATCCGGCCACCCTCGCGGCGCGGATGACGCCGGCCGAGGCTGCCACGCGGCCGCGCCTGCCGTCGTCGGCCGAGGCGGACCTCGCCGATCTGCTGGCCGAGCGCCAACCGGTCTACGACAGCCTGCCGTTTCAGGTCGACACCGTCGGCCGCGCCGCGAGCGACGTGGCGGACGCCACGCTGCGGCTCGTCGATGCCGTGGGCACGCTCGACGCCCGGGCCATCGCGGTCCGCATGACCGGCCTCGATTGCGCCGCCCGCGCGGTGCCGGGGCACGGGGTCGTCGTCGCCCCGGGGTTGCTGGCGGGGTTGGGGGCCTGGCTCGATGCCCGCGGCGCGCCCGGGTTGCTGGCCGTGGTCGCCGACGCGCGTGTCGCCGCCCTCCACGGGACGGCCCTGATGGGCGCGCTGCGGACCGCCGGGATCGCCGGTGATCCGCTCGTCCTGCCGCCTGGGGAAGGCACCAAGACGCTGGCCACCATCAGCGCCCTCTACGACCGATTCGTCGAACTGGGCCTCGATCGCCGGGGCCTCGTCCTCGCCATGGGCGGCGGCGTCGTGACGGATGCCGTGGGCTTCGCCGCGGCCACGTATCTGCGCGGCGTGCCGTGGGTGGCGGTCCCGACGTCGCTGCTGGCCATGGCGGATGCCGCCATCGGCGGCAAGACCGGCATCAACCTGCCGGCCGGCAAGAACCTCGCGGGCGCCTTCCATCCGCCGGCATGCGTGGCCGTGGACCCCACGGTGCTGGCCACGCTTTCGTGGGCGGAGCTGCGCGCCGGCCTGGCCGAGGTGGTCAAGGCAGGGCTCGTCGCCGACCGTGCGTTGTTCGAGCGCATCGAGCGCGACCCGTTGCCGGCGCCATCGGACGCCGCGGCGTGGGCCGAGCTCGTCGCGCGCGCGATCCGGGTCAAGGCCGCGATCGTCGGCGCCGACACGCGCGAGGTCGCGGGCCGGATCGTCCTCAACCTGGGGCACACGTTCGCGCATGCCCTCGAACGCGCCACCGACTATCGTCTGTCCCACGGCGAGGCGGTGTCGGTGGGGCTCGTGGCGGCATCCCGGCTGGCGGATCGCCTGGGACTGACCGGCCGGCAACCCCTTGCCTCGCGGGTGGAAGCCGCCCTCGCCCGCCACGGGCTGCCGGTGCGGTGGTTCGGGCCCAGCCCGGCGACCGTGGTCGAGGCCATGTCGACCGACAAGAAGCGGTTGGGCACCCGGCTGCGGCTCGTGCTGCCGCGCGGCATCGGGGATGTGGTGGTGCGCGACGACATCCCCATGACCGACGTTGCCGCGATCGTCGCCGGCCTGCGCGACGATCGGTGAGCCCAATGAACGGGGGCGAGCGTCCCGCCGCGGCGGGGCGCTCGCCCCCCGCGCGGTTGCGTGCTATAGTGATTGACAATCTTTGGAGCGTTGCGTATCCTCGCCTGCAACGCGTACGTCTTCAATTCTTGGAGGTCGTGCCCGCAAGGGCAACGGGTTCTTGGAGAGCGGGGGCATCGCCACGACAGGAGATCGAACCATGTTGGCTCGAGCGTCGAACACGAGCATGTTGAATCGCGGGTTGGGCATCGTCGCGCTGGCCATGGCGGTCGGGCTCTTGGCTGGTTACAGGCCGGTGGCGAACGCCTCCGCGGCCGTCAGGATCGCCGAGAACAGCGCGGTGGCGAAGGGCCGCCCCAACCTCCCGGACCAGCCCCCTACCGTCCCGACCCCCGGCCCGGATGCCAACACGTGGCGCATCCGGCTGGGCGGATTCCCCGATACGGTCGGGGTGGGCGGCTACCAGTGCCAGGGATGTGACGGCGTCTTCTCCGACGCCGACCGGATCGGCGCCACCGACCGTCCGCTGCAGCCGTTGTTCGTCGTGGTGACCGAGCCCGGAAACCCGCAAAACACCTATTGGGTCGGCTTGATCGACCGGGCGAGCAGCGGCGCGCTTTCGGTTCAGCGCGAGGTCCTGCTCCGCGTGCCCCCGCCTTATCAGGTGAACCTCATCACCGTCAACCCGGTCGGGTACACCGTCTGCCCGAACTCCCGCCCCGTCTTCATCGTCAGTCAGGACGACTTCGACGCCGCGGGCGGCGGGCGCCCGGGCGCCGGGCGCAACCTGCAGCACAACTGGTTCTTCTGGCGCTGTCGCAGCGTCAACCCGGAATGACCCATGGCGCCCGACGTGCCATCGTTCGGGCAAGCGTCGAGATCAGCGGGGGCCGTGGCGGCTCCCGCTGTCTTTTTTGAGGCGACCGTGGCGGTCGTTGCCGAGGCCCTGGCTCAGAGCGGGCTCAACCGATAGCCGACGCCCCGCACGTTCTCGATGCAGCCCATGTCGCCGACGTGATAGCCGAGCTTGCGGCGAAGCGTTCGGATCAGGGGGCGCAGCAGCGTGCCGGCTTCCACGTAGTCCGTCTCCAGCCCATGCGTGACGCGAATCAGGTCTTGGGCGGGGACCACCTTGCCCACCCGGCGGCCGAGCTGCTCAAGTAGCGCAAACTCCTTGGCCGAGAGTCGAACCGCCTCGTCGTCCAACCACACGCGATGCTCGCCGGGCTCGATCCGCAGCCGCCCCAGCTTGAGGTAGCCGTCATCCCCAACCGCGTCGCCACCAGCGTGGGCGCGGGTCACGGCCGCGATCTCGCGCGCGCGCCGCAGCCGGCCGTGGATGGCCGCCAGGAGGTCCTCGGGCTGGATCGGCTTGGTGAGGTAGTCGTCGACGCCGAGCTCCTTCCCGTAACGGATGTCGCTGTCCATCGTGCGCACCGTGAGGAACAGGAAGGGGATCGGCACCCAGGCCGGGTTCTCCCGCACCCGCTCGTACAGCTGATAGCCGTTCATCTGTGGCATCGCGATGTCCGCCAGGATGAGGTCGATGGCCTCGCGTTGCAGGAGGGTCAGCGCATCGGCGCCATTGGACGCGGTGACGGCGTGGTAGCCGGCGGTCTCGAGCGTCAACCGAAGGCTTTCGAGAAGATCGGGCTGGTCATCCACCACGAGGATGGTGGGCGCTTGCAGGGTCGGCGGCGTGGGCGTCGCGTGTGTCATGCGGCAGGATCCCCCGAGATCATGGGCAGGTAGAAGGCGATGGTGGTGCCGTGACCGAGGTCCGAAGCCACGGCGATGTGACCGGCGTGCCAGGTGATCAGCTCGCGAGCGATGGCAAGCCCCAAACCGGTGCCGGATACGTTCCCCTTGGTCTTGACGCGGTAGAACCGATCGAAGATGCGGGGCAAGTCTTTCTCCGACAGGCCGACGCCGGTGTCGCGAATGCGCACACCGGCCCAGGCGCCGTCGGGCAGCTCGGCCGCGCCCGGCCAGGCAGCATGGTCCATTTCGGAGTCGCGGGGACCCCAGTCCAGGCGGAGCGTTCCGCCCTGGCGGTTGTACTTGATGGCGTTGTTGATCAGGTTGCGGAGCACGCGGCGCAATTGATCCTCGTCGCCCTCGATCGCGAGTCGGTCGGGACCGTGCAGCTCGACTTGAAGCCGCATCCGGTCCGACAGCGCACGCTGCCGTTCGACTTCCTCGCGGATCAGGTCCACCAGGTTCAGCCGGATGGGCTCCGAGAAGATGTGCCCGCTGTCGATGCGGGCGATCTCGAGCACATCTCCGATAAGGTCGTCCAGCACCTGGGCATGCTTCCGGATGTCCCGAATCATGTGGCGCCGCTTGCCGTCGTCGAGACGGTCGTACAACGTGTCGAGGTTGCCGCTGAGCAACGTGATGATCGAGAGCGGCGTCCGGAGCTCGTGCGAGATGTTGGAGATGAAACGTTCCTTCATCCACTCAGCTTGCTTCAGCGGCGTGATGTCGCGCAGGACGCCGACGAAGCCCACGGCGCCTGCCGGCTCGTCGAGGCTGCGCAGCGGCGCGAGCGTAAGCGCGGCGTTGAAGCACGTGCCGTCCCGCCGCGGGGTCATCAACTCGCCGTGCCAAGGCGCGAACGAACCGCGCCGGTCGCCTTGATCGAAGAAGGCCTGCAATCGGCGGTCAGCCCCATGCAAGGCCAGAAAGTTCTGGCCGATCATCTCATCCCGCGCGTAGCCGGTCTGCTGGAGGGCGGATGGGTTGACGTACTCGATGTTGCCGTCGACGTCGGTCACCACCACCGCCTCGCCGAGCGCCTCGAGGATGGCGCGCGTGCGGTCCCGCTCGGCCTTCAGGCGCGCCAAGAGCAGCCGCCGGTTGCGGGCGAGCCGCGTGATGACCCGTACGCGTGCCAGGAGCTCCACCCGGTCGAAGGGCTTGGTCAGGAAGTCGTCCGCCCCGACTTCAATCCCCTGGAGGCGCGATGCACGGTCGTTGAGCGCGGTGATCATGATGACCGGCGTCTCGGCAAGGTCGTCGTCGGCCCGGATGAGGCGGCACACCTCGTAGCCGTCGATGTCCGGCAACATGACGTCCAGCAGCACGACATCCGGCGCATGGTTGGATGCCATGGCGAGCGCGTCGGCGCCACTGGTGGCCGTGATCAAGCGGTAGCCCTCCGGCTCAAGCAATGCCGTGAGCAGATGACGACCCACTCGATCATCATCGACGACAAGGATGGTGCTGGCATCGTTCATAGGTGGCCCTTCGGCCATTATAGTCGGATCACGCATGTCAACGCAGTTCGCGGGTCAACAACGGGTCACGATCGGCACACGACGCCGCTTGCCCCGCGGGCCGGCACGCCGCCGCCTGGCCCCGATGCTATCATCACTCGACTTAATCCCGCAACAGAGAGCGCAGCTCAGGAGACGATGGATGAGGGTGCTAAAGGCGTGGCGGCCGTGGGCCGTGCCGACGATGTGCGTGTCGATCTTATTGGGGTCGACCCTCACGCCACCGCCCCTGGCGCCGGCGGCGGCGATCGCCGCAGCGCCGGCGGGACGGTTCGCCGCGCCGCCCGTCGACGGCGACGGGGACGGCGCCGCGGCGAATCGCGAGCGATACATCGTACAGCTCGCCGACCCCCCTCTCGCCGAGCATCTGGCCTCCCCGGCCACCACGCCGCCGGATGACGCCCGGGCCGATGCCTCGGGACGCGCGCGTCTCGATCTCGCCGCGCCGGCCGCCGCCGCCTATCGTGCCCTGCTTGCCCACCGCCAGGCCGAGCTCGAGGCGCGCCTCGCCCACATCGCCCCTGGCACGGCGGCGCAGTACCACTACCACGTGGCCTTCAACGGCATCGCGCTGCCGCTGACCTCCGCCGAGGCGACCGCCGTGGCCGCCCTGCCGGGCGTGAAGGCCGTCAGCCCAGTCGAGAAGATCGTGCCGCTCATGGACACCAGCCTTGGCCAGATCCATGCGCCGGCCGCTTGGGAAGACCCCCGCGTCGGGGGGCGCGCCAACGCGGGTCGCGGCGTGCGCATCGCCGTCATCGACTCCGGGATCACGGCCAGCCACCCGTTCTTCGCGGATGCGGGGTTCGCGGCACCGCCGGGCTTCCCCAAGGCATCGCTGACCGTCGGCGACCGCGTCACGCCGTATGCCGCCGCCGACGTGGCGCGCTTCACCAACAACAAGGTGATCGTGGCGCGCGCCTACGCCAACCCCGAGGTCTTCGACGCGGCCAACCCGCCGACACCGCTGGCGGACGGGTTCGGCGGGTTCCATGGCGCGCATGTGGCCGGCACCGCCGCGGGGATCGAAACGCGCGGCGCGCCGGGCGGCGGGACGGGTTCGCTGCCGCTCTCCGGAGTGGCGCCCGGCGCCTACCTCATGGCGTACAAGTTCACCAACGCCTACACCCCGGAGATCCTCCGCATGATCGACGACGCCGTCTCCGACGGAGCGGATGTGATCAACAACTCGTGGGGGACGTCGGCGATGAACGTCATGGACCCGGATCGGCATCCGGTCGCCCAGGCGTTCAAGGCAGCCACCGCGGCCGGCGTCATCGTCGTCGCCGCCGCCGGCAACGCGGGCACCAACGGCGAGGCCACGCTGGGCGGGCCGCACCAGATGATCGACGAGGTGATCACCGTCGCGAATGTCCAGACGGGCCGGTCGTTCGCCTACTACCTGTACGCCTCCGATGCCGATCTGCCGACCGAGCTCGAGAAGCACCCGACGGTGTATCAAGGATTCGGCAAGAGCTGGGACGTGATCGAGGCGCCGGTGTTCAAGAACGACCTGTGCAACCCGCTGTCGCTCGCGCTCGGGGCGCGCGGCAAGGTCGTGCTCGCTCCGATCGAGGGGGCCTGCCCGACGTCGGTGCTGCCGATCCCGTTGCCGGAGCAGCTGGCGTTTGTCAACAAGCTGATCAACGCCGCGCTTGCCAACGCCGCCGGCGATATCGTCGGCAGCGTGGTCTTCTACAGCCCGACCGGTAGCCCGCAGCTGTACGGCCAGGCGCTGCAGCTCATCGAGACGCTCAAGCCGCTCCTTCAGCAGTTCCTGCCGAGCACCAACTTCCCGGTCACGGCCGTGATCACCGGTGACGAGGCGATGCAGCTGACCGCATGGGCCGACACGCACCGCACCCTGCGGCTCCGCCTCGAGAACACCCCGGCGTCGATCTCCGATCCGACCCTGGTGGACGCCGTGCACCCGACGTCCAGCCAGGGCCCCGCACCGCAGCCCGGCGGCCCCCTGAAGCCCGACCTCAGCGCGCCGGGAACGGACATCCTCTCGACCAACGTCGCCGCCGACGGCTCCCCCAACGGCTACACGACGGCCACGGGCACCAGCATGGCCAGCCCACACGTGGCGGGTGCGGCGGCAGTGGTTCGCCAGGCCTGGCCAGGGTGGCCGCCAGCGGACATCAAGGCGGCGCTGATGATCACCGCCGACCCGGTGGCCACTGTCGGCGGCGCGGGGGCGCCGCTGTCCGTGCAAGGCAGCGGTCGCCTTGACCTTGCCCAGGCCATCGACCCCGGGCTGCTGGTCCTCCCGCCCTCGATCAACCTCGGCCGACGGGGGCCGGGCGGGCGCAGGTCCGTCCAGCTCCGCCTCAAGGATGTTCGCCAGGCGCCTGCCGGGGACGTCACGTACACGATGCGCGACGAGCCCGCGGAGGGGCAACCGGAAAACCAGGTCTTCCGGCTCGCCGGCACAACGGTCACGCTGCGGGCGGGTGGATCCGGCGACATCAACACGCTGGCGTTCTTCGACGGGCTGGCGCCGGGCGTGCACGAAGGCCGGATCGTCTTCGAGAGCGCAGCGCACACGGTTCGCGTGGCCTATCGCGTCGAGATCGTCGGGGACCAGACGGACGTCCTGCTCCTCGACGTGCGGCGCACGGCGGCGGGGGGCGCGCCGCCGCCCATCCCCGGCCTGCCCGGCGGCGGCACGCTCACCGACGGACCGGACTACGCGCCCTACTGGACGCAAGCGCTGGAGTCGGCCGGATTGAGCCACGACACGTGGACGGTGGCGGAGGGCGCTCAATCCGGAACGCCGCCGCTCTCCGTGCTGCAGAAGTACGACCTCGTGATCGTGGCGGCGGGCGACGGGAACGCGCCGCTGGACCAGACCGCGGGCGGGATGACCGCGCTGCAGATGTACCTGCTTGGCGGCGGCCGCGTGCTGGTCAGCGGGCACAACTACCCGCACGCCGCCGGCAACGCGCTCGGCATCCAGGGTAGCGGCGCGATGTACTTCCTGAGCCGTTACTTCGGCGGCTTCGAGCGCACGCGCGACGACGCCCCGGCTCCCACGGCCTTGTCGCCGGTCCGCCTCTTCGACCGGCCGGTGGCGCTCTCCGCGTCCACCTCGGCCGACGCGGCCGGCAACGGCGCGACGCTCGATCTAGGACGACCGCTCGCCAAGATCCAGACGGCGGCGGGTCAGCAGCTCGCGCCGGACATCGGGCTCGCCGCGCCCATGGTGGTCGACCGGGTCATGCCGTACATGCGCACCTACCTCGCGGCCGGCGGCGACGCGGCGATGACCGGCGTGACGCCGGACGCCACGCTGGAGCAGCCGACACGCGCCGACTTCATCCCGTGGCGCGCGCTCTTCGCGGGCTTCGCGATCGAGGCCGTCACGCCCGGCGAGGGGCACCTGACACGCGCCGACCTGCTGAAGCGCGTCCATCAATGGGCCATCGAACCCGACGACCTGGTGCTGAGCGTGACAGGTCCCGCGGCGCTGGACACCGGCGCCGAGGCCGTCTTTTCCGCCAGCGCGACCTCGACATCCGGGGGGCGAGCGGTGGCATGGCGCTGGGATGCGGGCGACGGGCGCTCGTTCGTCACGACGGCCGAGCCGACGATCGCGTTCACCTACGCCCGCGCCGGCGCGTTCACGGTACGCGCCGAGGCCACGACCGCGGGCGGCCACACGTGGGTGGCGTCACATGCCGTCACCGTTGCCGGCCCCGGGCGGATCTTCGTCCCGATCACCGTGCGGGCGGCAGCGCCGGGAAGCGGGGCGATTCGATGACCGACCACGCCCGGGCCGCGGCCGCCTTGCGCGGGTGCCAGTCCCGATGAGCCGCTACGAGCGATTCGCCGAGCGCTACGCGGCGGGCGACGTGCCGTGGGACCACGCCGACCCCCCGCCCGAGGTGCTGGCCTACGTGCCGACGCTGCCGGTGGGCCGCGCGCTGGACCTGGGCTGCGGGTTCGGCCGCGCCGCCCTGTTCATGGCCAGGCTCGGCTGGCAGGTGGATGCCGTCGACTTCGTGACGGCGGCGGTCGACGTTGCCCGGGTGCGTGCCGCGGCAGCGGGGCTGGCCGACCGGATCCACGTCCACGTCGGCGACATCACCGACCTGGCGTTCCTCGATGGCCCTTACGATCTCGCGCTAGATGTCGGCAGCTTGCACAGCCTGGAACCGGCTGAGCTGCGCGCGAGTCACGCGGAGTTGATGCGACTCCTCCGCCCAGGCGCCGTGTTTCTTCTGTTCGCGCACCTCGATATGCCCGGCGCGCCGGCCGTCGACGCCGAGCCGCGTCGTTGGCTCGACGAATCGCTGCTCGATGCCGTGTTCGGCACCGGCTTCCGCATCGAGCGGGTCGAGCGCGGCACGACCCAGGTCGGCGACAACCCGCCGTGGCCTTCGGCCTGGTTCTGGTTCCGGCGGACGGGTCGGGCGGCGTGAGCGTGGGGGGCCGGCTTGGCGGGGCGCTGCGGGGCGCCGGGGCCGCGGCGCCGGTCCTCGCCGTGTGCCTGGCCATTGCCGTGGCCGCCGCGCTGACCGGATGCCGACCCGCGGGCAGATCGGCGCCCGCTTCAGGCTCCGCCGTCGGTGTCGAAGATGCCGCCGGCCAAGCGCAACCGACCGCCGGCGTGCCGGTGGATCCCGCCGAGTCGGCCGGCGTGGCGTTCGACGACGCCCCATTCGACGTGACCCGCGTCGTCGACGGGGACACCATCCATGTGCGGCGAGACGGGCGCGACGACAAGGTGCGGCTGCTGGGCATCAACGCACCGGAGACCGGCGACGGGCGGCGGGCGGTGCAGTGCTTCGGGCAGGAGGCGAAGGCCAGGCTGGAGGACCTCTTGGCGGGGCGCCGCGCCTACCTGGCCACCGATCCGGCGGCCGATACCCGGGATCGCTATGGGCGCCTCCTGGCGTATGTCTGGCGCGACGACGGGCTGTTCGCAAACCTGGCGATGCTGCGCGACGGGTTCGCCAACGAGTACACGTTTGACCGGCCCTACCACCATCGGGCGCTGTTCCGGGCCGCCGCGCGGTCCGCCCGAGAGACAGAGCGCGGGTTGTGGGCCCCGGACACGTGTGGGGGAGATTTCGACACGGTGCCGTGAGGAGTCGCGCAGGGTGCGATTGGGCGCGCCCTGTGGCCGCTGTTTGCCGCCGCCACGGCTATCATTGCATCGTCTATGTGCGTTAATCCTACGGGCCTCTGCCTGTCGCCAACCGTGCGTGAGGCGCGGTGGCGGCTTCAGCCGGCGCGGCTCGCGGGCCCATCGACCGGCGGATGCCGGTCCCTTCCCATGGCTTCCAAAGGAGAGAGCACCCCATGAAGCGAATCGCCTTGTTCGCGGTCACCGTTTGCCTGGTGGCCGCCGGCTGTTCGTCGACGGCCGAAGCGCCCGAGGGCACGGCCGGCGACATGGCCCCAGCCGCCGAGCCGACGGCGGAGATGGCGGCCGAGCCGACGGCGGAGATGGCCGTCGAACCCACGGCAGACACTGCCGCGATGCCGACCACCGACGCCGCCGCATCGACCATGGCAAAGGTCTCGGCCAACAACGCGACCGAGGAAGAGCTGATCGCGGCCTTCACGGCCGCGGGCATCGACAACGCCGAGAAGTGGGCCGACGAGGTCGTCGAGTACCGCCCGTACCCGACCGACGACCCGAACTTCACGGCGCTTCGCGAGGAGCTGGCGAAGTACAACCCGGCGCCGGGCGTCATCGACCAGATCGTCGCCATCCTCGAGCCGTAAGGCCACCCGCCTCCGGGCATCGGCCCGGGCGGGGAGGACGGCAGCCACCGTTCTCCCCGCCCGGGAGGTGCGCACCCTCACACCAGGCTGGATGCGCCGGGGCAAAGGACGCCCCCACCCATCGAAGCGCAGGGTCGGGGTCGGCCGGACGCGTGCCCTCGGACGAAGGAGCCCCAACGATGAACATCGCGCCGAACTCCCGGCCGAGCGGTCTCCGGCACGCGCGCGTGCCGGGCCTGGCCGAGGGCCTGATATGGTTGAGCGGCTTCGGCATCGCCGGTGTGGCAGCCGAGCTGGCATTGAGCCGGCACTGGCAGAGCCCATCGCAGGGGATCGCATGGGCGTCGGTGCTCTTGCTGGCGTGGGGCTGGGCATCGGCGCGCCGCCTCGTGACGGCCGGCCCCGGCCGGCATGGTCCCACGGCGGCCCCCCACCGCCGCCGGGTGACGTGGATCGCGGCGCTGGCGACGGCGATCGGCGTGCTCGGCGTGTGGATGCACGTGTCGGGGAACCACGAGGCCGGCCCGCTGGATGCTGTCTATGGCGGCCTATGGGACGGGATGTCGCCGTGGCGGCAGTGGTGGCTGGCGCTCAGCATGCGGGTGGGGCCCGCGCCGGCGCTCGCGTCCGGAGCGCTTGTCCTGCTCGCCGGAATGCTCTGGCTCGCGGCGTCGGCCGACCACGCCCCCGACTGAGGCGTCGTCAGCCCCCCGCGCCCGCCGCGGCGAGCGCCGCGATGGCCGGCAGCGTGCGGCCCTCCAACAGCTCGAGGGTCGCCCCGCCGCCCGTCGACACCCAGCCGATCCGATCTTCGAGGCCGGCGGCTTTCACGGCGGCCGCCGAGTCACCGCCGCCGACGATGGTCAGGGCGTCAGGCAGGCTCGCGAGGGCCGCGGCGACCCCGAACGTCCCGCGGGCGAACGGCGGCAGCTCGAACACCCCCATCGGGCCGTTCCAGAGCACCGTGCGCGCGTCAGCCAACGCCGAGGCGAAGGTCGTCAAGCTCGCCGGCCCGATGTCGAGCGCGCGCCAGCCCGCCGGCACGCCATCCGCCGCCGTCACCACCCGGGTGCGCGCCGCGGCGTCGAACGCGTCGGCGGCCACGAGGTCGACCGGCAGCACCAGCTTGGTGCCGGCATCGGCCCGGATGCGGCGCGCCGCGTCCAGGCTGTCGGCCTCGACGAGCGAGTCGCCCATGGCCGTACCCCCGGCCGCCAGGAAGGTGTTGGCCATCCCGCCGCCGATGAGGATCCGGTCGCAGCGCGGCAACAAGGCGTCGATCACGCCGATCTTGTCGGCGATCTTGGCACCGCCGAGCACGACCGCAAACGGCCTGGCCGGGTCGGCCAGCGCCACGCCCAACACGTCGATCTCACGCTGCATCAACCGGCCGGCGAAGGCCGGGAGCAGGCGGGTCACGCCGACGACGGATGCCGACGCGCGGTGGGCGGTCCCGAACGCATCGTTGACGTAAGCGTCGGCCAAGCCCGCCAGGGCGCGCGCGAACGCGGGGTCGTCGTCCTTCTCGCCCGGGTCGAAGCGCAGGTTTTCGAGCAGGACGACGTCACCGGCCCGCATCGCGGCCACCGCCGCGGAGACCTCGGGCCCGATCACCGCGCGGAGCGTGGTGACGGGCCGCCCGAGCAGCTCACCCAGAGCCGCGCCGACGGGCGCCATCCGGAAAGCGTCGTCGACCACCTTGGGCCGGCCGAGGTGGCTCATGAGGATCACGGCCGCGCCGCGTCCGAGGAGGTCGCGGATCGTCGGCAGGCTGGCCCGCAGCCGGGTATCGTCGGCCACCCGGCCGTCCTTCAGGGGAACGTTGAAGTCCACCCGCACGAGCACGCGCTTGCCCGCCGGGTCGAGCGCGTCCAGGCCGCGGACGCGGCGCAGGTCGACCGGAGCGCCCGCGGTCACGCCGACGCCCGCCCGTTGGAGCCACGGGCGCCGATGAAGGCCGCCACGTCGGCCACGCGGCACGAGTAGCCCCACTCGTTGTCGTACCACGCGGCCACCTTGGCCAGCGGGCCGATCGTGATCGTCGACGGCGCGTCGACGATGGCCGAGTACGTCGAGCCCCGATAGTCGCTTGATACCAGGGGCCGGTCGGATACCGTCATCACGCGGCCGAGCGGGCCGGCCGCCGCCTGGCGGAACGCCGTGTTGATCTGATCGACCGTCGGTGCGGACCCGAAGTGCGCGGTGAGCTGCAGGATGCTGACCGTCGGTACCGGGACCCGCACGGCATAGCCGCCGAGACGGCCGGCCATGTCCGGGAATACCCGCCCGATCGTCGTCGCCGCGCGCGTCGAGGTCGGGACGATGCTGGTCGGCGCCGATCGGGCGCGCCGGAGGTCGGTGTCGCTGAAGTCCAGGAGCTTCTGCTCGTTGGTGTAGGCGTGCACCGCCGTCATCAAGGCGGTCTTGACCTCGAAGTGGTCGCGCAGCGCCTGAACCAGCGGCGCCAGCGCGTTGGTGGTGTCGGACCCGGCGGAGAGCAGGTGGTGGCGCGCGGGGTCGTAGCCGCCTTCGTTGACCCCGTAGATCAGCGTGAAGTCGGCGTCGTCGCTGGGATCGGTGAGGATGACCTTGCCGGCCCCGGCCTCGATGTGCCCGGCGGCCGCCCGCTCGGTGGTGTAGGCGCCGCTGGACTCGATCACGACGTCGATGCCCAGATCGGCCCATGGCAGCGCCGAGAGGCGATCGGCCGAGACCAGGGGGATGACCGTGTCGCCCACCCGGAGGCTCCCGTCAGCCACCCCGACCGTCGGCGCGAAGCGGCCATAGGTCGAGTCGTACTTGAGCAGGTGGGCCGCCGACGCCGCCAACGACGGGTTGCGCAAGCCGATGGCCGCGATCTCGAGGCGGTCGCGATGGTGGGCCCAGATGGCCTTGAATGCCTGCCGGCCGGTGCGGCCGAAGCCGTGGATCGCCACCCGAATGCGCGTCATGCCATCACCTCCGCCTGCCCCGCGGCCTCGGCCCGGGCGTTGATATCCGCGCGCACGTCGGCGTGCGGGCGGCCCGAACAGCGCTGGCTGATGTAGAACACCATGTCGGCGACGCGGCACGCGTACGCCCATTCGTTGTCATACCACAACATCAACTTGACAAGCTCACCCTGGACCATGGTGGCCGGGGCGTCGACGATGCTGGAATGCGGATCGCCGCGGAAGTCGATGCTGACGAGCGGCACTTCGACGACGCTGAGGACGTTGCGCATCGGACCCTCGGCGGCGGCGCGCAGGGCCGCGTTGACGGCTTCGGGCGAGTCCGGCGGCCGTTCGACGAGGGCCGTGAAGTCCGACAGCGAGACGGTGGGCGTCGGCACCCGCAGCGCATCGCCGTGGAAGCGCCCCTTGAGCTCGGGGATGACCTCTCCGACGGCCTTGGCGGCGCCGGTCGTCGTGGGGGAGATGTTGAGGGCCGCCGCCCGCGAGCGGCGGGCTTCCTTGGTGGCGTGGTCGAGCAGCACCTGCGACGACGTGTAGGCGTGAATGGTCGACAGCAGGCCCTGGCGGATGCCGTACGTGTCGGCGATGACCTTGGCGGCCGGCGCCAGGCAGTTGGTGGTGCAGCTGGCATTGGACATGATGCGATGCGCGGCCGGGTCGAAGTCCGACTCGTTCACCCCGAGGACCATGGTCACGTCGACGCCCTTGGCGGGGGCCGTGATCAGCACCCGGTCCGCGCCGGCGGTGCGGTGCTTGCTGGCGGCCGGGCCATCCTTGAAGTAGCCCGTGGCCTCAACGACGAGGTCGATGCCCCAGCGCCGCCACTCGGGCACCGGGCCATACGGATTGCGCCCGACAATGTCGATCTGGCGATCGGCGACCCGGATGGCGTTGGTGCGGCCCTTGACCACGGCCTCGACGTCGGCATCGAACGTGCCGTACACGGAGTCGTGCTTCAGCAGGAGGGCCCGGTTCTCGGTGAGATGTGAGTCGGTGATGCCGATGGCGGCGATCTCGATCGTGTCCCAGTAACGCTCGTAGACGGCCTTGACCAGCTGCCGCCCGATCCGTCCGAAGCCGTTGATGGCAATGCGTGCGGTCATTTCGCCTTCACCTTCCTTACGTGGCGCGCCGGCCCGGGCATCGGGGCGATCGTGGGCCTGCCCAGGGCGCGTGGAATCGGCGTGTCGTGTGGGCGGCGGTCACCCGGCGGGGGGCCGCGCGAGTGCCGGTGCGCCGCATTGTAGAGAGCGCCGTCGGCGCTGTCAACGTGCGCGGGCGGCCCCCGAGCAGGCTCGCCCGTCGCCTGGACCCATCGGTCGGAGACATCTCGTCGGTGTCGACGGGGCCCCGCTCAGCGGGTCAGCACCCAGCGCGGCTGGCGTGCCGGCCCGGCCACCATCTGGACTTGCGCCCCGGCGATGGGGTCGACGAGCGCGACGCCATCGGGGCCGGCCAGGGCAGCGTGCCGGCCGTCGGGCGCCCAATCGAAGTCGGCGCCGGGCAGCGGGGTGGTCGGCCCCGACGGCACGGCGGCCACGCTGCCTGATGCCAGATCCACGCCGAACGCCGTCAACCCCGCCGACGAGCGGGCGGCCACCAAAAGCCGGCCGTCCGGCCGCACCATGACGTCGTCGGCGATCGACAGCCCCGCATCGAGCCCGGAGACGCGGTTGACCGTCAGCGCAGCGCCGGCGGTCAGCAGGTCCAGGCGCTCGCCATCGGTCAGCCAGGCAACGTCGCGATCCGGGAGCCATCCGGCCGCGGCGATGCCGAACAGCGGGAGGTCGACCGCAGACTGCGTGGCGACCTGGATCAGCGCCAGGCGGCCGTCGGCACGCCGCGCGAGGAGGCGCGCGCCGTCGCGCGACCACGCCAGCGGCACCCCGTCCTGCGCCATCGTGAAGTGCTGCCGGCGAACAAGATCGTACACCTGCAAACCGCCGGCCGTGTACGCAAGCTGATAGCCGCTCCGCGACCAGACAGGCGCCGCGCCACCGGGATCCAACGGCGTGATCGCCCCGGTGGCGGGTGCGAGCAGGTACAGGCCACCGGCGCTCGTGAACGCGACCGGGCCGGTCTGCGACACCGCGTAGGCATCGACGGGGTGCGGCATGTCGGTCAGCCGGCTCGGCGGCTCGCCGGTCACCGGCAGGCGCCAGAGCTGCGCCGGCGCACCGGCCAGGTAGTACAGGTCGGCGGGCAAGACCCGGCGCGCGGGTCGGCGCGCCGTTGCCGGGCCTGCCGTCGGGCTGAGCGGAGCGGGACCCACGGTCGTGGCTTCCGGCATCGGCGACCCACCGCGCGCGACGCTGGGCGGTGAGCTGGCGGGCGGTGGGCTGCCAAGCGGCGGCGCCGGAGACCGAGCCGGCGGCGCGGCCGGAGCCGCCGGCAAGCCGGGAGCCGCCTCGCGCCCGACAGCCCCGCCGACGGGTGAAGCCGTCGGGCGCGGGGCGGGAGCGACCGCGCGGCCGGACGTGGCCGAGGGCCGGCCGGGCATTGCCGGCGTGCGCTCCGCCACGATGCCGGCAAGGGGGGGCGTCGCCGTACGGTCCACCGCCCCCGGAGAGACCTGGGGCTCGACGGTTGGCGCGGTGGCGGTTCGTGCCGTGCCCGCGGCGCGGCCGGCCCCGCCCGGCGTGGCCTCGATCGGCGGCGCCGCGGTGACCAGCATGGCGGTCGGCCTGGCCATGGCCGTGGCCTCACGCGGTGCCACGACGACGGCCGCCAGGGTCCCGGGCACGCGGGTAAGATCCGTCAACGAAGGCGTCGATCGATCGGCGGGCGTGCCGCTCGCCGTGGAGACGACGCCGGTCGGCGCGCCGGGAACCTCGGTGCTGCCGGGCTGCGCCAACGCGGGTGTGGCGGTCGCCGCCGGCGCCGGCCCGGCGAGCGGCAGCGTGGGGGCGACGACCGCCGCCACCTGCGTGGGCGCGGGCGTGATGCCGGCCGGCGTGGCGATGACGATCGTCGGCCCCGGGAAGGCCACCTGCGGTGCGGGCGTGGGGGTCGCGCCGCGCACCACGATCTCGACGCCGTTGCTGGGCGGGACGTCGCGGGCGATCAACCGGACGGAGGCCTGGTACTTGCGCGCGGTGGCGTAGGTGTGCTCGAGCGTGAAGGCGCGGGCGACCGTGCCGGGTACGCAGCCCTGGGGTTGGGCGATGACCACCTCTCCATCGTCGCGATCGTCGAGGGTCCACGCCAGGGTCGGACAACCGAACGCCGCCGGGTCGCCCACATCGCCGATCAGCCGGGCATCGAGCCGCACCCGCAACGGGGCCTCGCCGGAGACGGGCGCGGCAACGAGCTCCAGGCGCAACGTCGACCCGGTGGGCTCGGTTGGCGTATCGGTTGGCCGGACGCGGGTGGCGTCGCGGGTGCAGGCAGCGGCAAGCACGACCAGCGCGAACGCGACCGCCGGGCGGGATCTCGCTTCGGAGGCCCGCCGATCGGCGCGGCCGCGTGACGACGCCGCACCGCGGGGGCGGCGCGCGCGCCCCAACTCGGCGTTCACGCGATTCATCAACTCCATTATACGGCCAACGTGCCCGGTTGGCGGCCCGAGCGTGGCGCACCGGGGAACGAGACGGGGGTCGCGATGTCCTCGCGACCCCCGTGCGCGTCAGGATTCGTGCCCGGCGACGCGGCCAGCGCGACGCGCGCGCCGTGCGGCCCGACCGCCAGTCACGCGGCCGACTACTTGGGCATGCTCTTCAGCGCCTCGTACGCCGGCCGTGTCGACCAGTCGGAGCGCAAGAGCCCGAACGCGGCCTTCTCGTCGGCATTGCCGGCCACCGGCGCGAAGTTGAGGTTCCACACGAACATCGGGCCGACCCAGCCCCAGCTGCGGGCGAGGTTGAACGCCTCGACCAGCCACTGCGCCTGCTCGCCCTCGGAGTTCTGGCCGGCGTACTCGTAGCCCCCGGCCGGGCCCGTGCCCATGTTCTCCACCGAAGCCCAGCCGAACTCGGTCGGCCAGATCTTCTTTCCGCCCTGACCCGCGCGGGCCATCACGGCGCGGTAGGCCTCCATGGTGCCGCGGAAGTAAAACGAGCGGTGGCCCTTGAACTGCGGCTCGGCCGGGTTGTTCCAGCCTGGACGCGCCGATGCCGGGTTGTTGTAGCCCGACGGGTGCGCCCCGACGCCGTTGGAACAGCGGCCGGCACCGTTGGCGAACATCTGGCCGAGGTACGTCACGTCGTCGATGGCGCGCGAGCCGTCGTTGACGCCGGTCGGGGTCAGCGCGCCGGTCAACACGATGGCACCGGGGTCGCCGGCCTTGATGGCATTGTATCCCGCGCACAGGAGTTGTACGTAGCGCCCCGCCGAGAGGGGCTCGTTGCCCCACTCGTAGTGCAGGTTCTGCTCGTTCCAGATCTCGTAGGCCTTGACCCGTCCGCGGAAGTGGCCCGCCATGGCGCCGACGAAGTCGGCATAGTCCTGCGGGTTGGCCGGCGGGCCCTCGACCGAGCGGTCCGAGCCCGGCGAGCGCGCCCAGTCCGGGGCCTTGACGACGCTGAAGAGCACGTTCATGCCCGCCGCGTTGGCCTGGTTGACGAGGCCGTCCAGCCCACCGAAGTTGTAGGCGCCCTTGGAACCCTCGTAGTTCTTCCACTCGATCTGTTGCTTGACCCAGTTGAAGCCCATGCCGCGGGCCATGTCGATGGCATGCTGGTCGCCACCCGGCGCGTGGAGCTGCACCCCATAGCCGAAGCCGGCAGGGGCCGGCGCCGCGGCCGGGGCGGCGGGGGCCGCGCCGGCGTCTTGAGCGGGGGCCGCGGCCGGGGCGGGATTGGCGGCGGCCGGCGCGGCGGCCCGCGCCTTGCAGCCCGTCGAGCCCGGAACCTTCAGCGTCTGGCCGACGCTGATGCGGCTCGGGTTGGCGATGCCGTTGGCGGCGGCGATCTTCTGCCAGCTGACACCACAGCGCGAGCCGATGGCGCCCAGGGTGTCGCCGCTGGCGACGGTGTACGTGGTCTGGTGGAGTGGTGCGGCGTACGCCGGGGCGGCCGCCGCCAGCGTCGCGGCGGCCAGGCCAGCCGCAGCCAGACGAGTCGTGATCGACATGCAACGTCCTCTCGTTGGGTAGCGAGTGGGTGGGGATGGGTCGAGGCCGCGCGGCGCGGCGACGGTGGGCAGGCCCCCCGACCCGACGCGCTTTATTCTAGCGGCGGCGGGCGGGCTGTCAACGCGGCCTCGGCCGCACGCCGCGCGACCCAAGGGCCATGGCGCACGATCCGACCTGCGATTGTGCTACGCTCAGGGTTATGCACCCCCTCTGGCTCGACCGGCTCGGGCTCCGCGTGCCCGATCTCCCGCCCCCGTGGGACGACGTCGCGTTCCTGGCCGTCCTGGCGCTCGCCACCTGGGGCGTCCGCCGGCTGTCGTGGCCGCTGGCACACCGGCTCGTGCGGCTCAGCCGGTTCGCCCGGCGGGCCCGCGACGTACGCCCGGAGCGGCGGACGACGCTCCAGGGGTTGGTGGCGGATCTGATCACGACCGCGGTGCTGATCGGCGCCGTCGGCCTCGGGATCCAGCGCCTGTTGGGGGTCAGCACCGAGACCCTTTTGTGGACGATCGGCCTCTTCAGCGCCGCGTTCGGGTTCGGCGCGCGGCCGATGATCAGCGACTACCTGGCGGGCATCGGGTTCGTGTTCGAGGACACGTTCTCGGTCGGCGAGAAGGTCTTCTTCAAGGTCTCCGATCTGCCAGTCGAAGGGGTCATCGAAGCCGTCAACCTGCGCACCACGCTCGTGCGGGCGCCGACGGGCGAGCTATGCGTCGTGCCCAACGGCGAGATCCGCGCGCTGCGGAACTTCAGTCGGGGGCGGTTCAGCCCCGCCAACGTGACGCTCACGCTGCGCAGCACCGAGCTGGCTCGCGCCCTGCCGATCCTCGAAGATCTCGGGCGCGAAGCGGCGGACACGCTGCCCGAGCTGATCGAGCCGTGGCAGATCATCAGCGAGTCCGGGGTGCTCGGGCACGAGACCACGCTGACCCTGGTGGCCAAGGCGCGCTTCGGCACCGGGGCCGACCTGCGGCCGCGGCTGCTCGCGCTGATCCACCAGCGGCTGGGCGCCGAGGGACTGATGGCCGTGGAGTGAAGCCGGGGGACGAGGCCAGTCCTGCCCGACGGTGCCGCCAACGCCCGTCAGTAGCGCAGGACGGCCACCAACGCCGAGTCGGCCGGGATCTCCTCCACCGGCACGCCGAAGACCGAGCCGCCCTTGAGCAGGGTCTCGGTGGCCGCCACGTCCAGGAGATCGACGCTGTCGGGCCGTGGCGAGGCATGGCGCTCGACCGTCATGGTCCCGGGATCGAAGCTGCCCCAGCGGTGCTCACCGACACCGATCAGGAGGGTGTCGACGCGCCCTGTGGCCGCGGCGGCGACCACCTCTTCGACGCCGCTGGCGGTGCCGCCCGTGCCGGCCTGCGCCTGGTAGCGCGCGACGGCGTCGGCCTGGGCTCTCTGGAAGTAGGGCGTCACCACCGCGCGGGCCCGCATGTAGAGGTCTTCCGGCGACGCGTCGTCCGGGTTGCCGACGACCCCCTCCGGGAGCAGCTGCGGGTAGGTGTTGGCGTCGCGGTAGATCGGCATGAGATAGTCCACCGCCGCCAGCACGAGCGGCGCGGTCTCTTCGCGCAGGCGGTCGTGGACCGGGCGGTTCACGAGCTGGAAGTAGCGCAGCAGGCGCTCCTTTTCGTCGACCTCCTCGCCGTAGCCTACCGTCGGGCCACGCTGCCCGCCTCCCCCACCTAAGCTGCGGATCTGCGACTGCTTCTCGACCTCGTCGTACTTCAGCGCTTCCGCCAAGCTGGTCGGCATGCCCTCGACCATCACCGTCGACACGCCGTCGCGTGCGCCTTGCAGCAGGCGCACCTGGTTCTGGCTCAGCGCGAGCACGAAGAAGCGCCCGGAACCGGTAAACAGCGGCAGGAGCGGCGTGATGTGCGTCCGGTCCCCGACATAGACCACCTCGTCGAACGCCAGCGGCAGCCGGAGGGTGTGCAACCGCGCCCCACAGATGAACGCCGCCAGCCCGTCGCCCGGCCGGCGCCAGAAGTCGCTGTCGCCGGCCAGCCGCTCCGCCGGCCCCAGGATCTCGCGGGCCTCGGCCGCGCGGATGCCACGCGCCACCAGGCGCTCCTCGGCCGTCCGAATCAGGTTGCGCAGGCGGATCGGGCCCTCCTGCGCAGCGGTGGCACGGTTCATCGGCAGGTAAAACGAGACGCAGACACCGTTGACCTCGGCGGCAAGCGCGCGCAGCGTCTCGCGGGATAGACTGTCCATGATCGTCCTTCCTGGCTGCAAAGGGATGGATGGGGCCCGGTGGGCGGTGGCCCGCGCCGCACACGGCGCTCCGGAGATCGTCTGGCCGCGCTCGGGTGAGCGCGGCCGGCACTGGCAATGGTAACACAATCGCCATCGGGGACAGTAGTGCGCGTGCCGCCCGCCCACCAGCCGACGGTCACCGCCGGCCAAAGGTATTGCAATCGGCGTCCAAACCGGTTATAATTGGATTAATCAACCATCCGTGACGCCCCACGCTGCCCGCCCATGGCCGCGTGGGCAGCGTGCCATCGCCCGAGGTGGCCGGGGCACGGCGGGAGACGGGTTGTGGGTCGCGAGGCCGCCTGCTTGCAGCCGGCGCGGTGAGGCATAACGCGACGGCGCCAACCGCGTCATTAGATGACACGAGCAGCAAGGAGCACGAGCTGTGTCGACCCCCATCGTGGCCTCTCTGCCTTCCCCCCTCGCCGCGCAGACCGGCGGTCGCATTTGAGAGGAGTCTCTAGGCATGTTTGACGCGCGCACCCCAATCGCACGAGTCCGCCTCGCCCCGGGAGCTGCCGGGCTCGGCCTGGCCAGGGGCCTGGTCACGCTGGCATCGCTCTCGCTGGTGGCCGGCGCCGGCGTGCTGGTCGGGCTTCGATCGCCCGCCGCACCCGCTTACGCCCAGTTGCAGCCGGTCCCGGGGCAGTTGTCCCCGGTCCAGCTCGGCTTCAACACGCTGCGCCTGCACGGCTATCCGGCGGCGAACAACCCCGCCGACGCGCCCCACGCCAACCGACCCGCCACCGCCGGCTCGAGCACGCAAAACGACCCCTTGACCGGGCGGATCCCGGAGGACGCGCCCTACACCGAGGGCGAAGGGCCGTTCGACCCGCTCTCGCCCGAGGCGCCCCGGATGGACTTCGCCACGTGGGACCCGGCGTGGATCTCCGAGCGGCTCGGCGATCCCGCGCTGCGGGCGGAATGGCCCGGCCTCGGCGGCATCGACGAGGTCAGCGCGGGCGCCAACATCCGCGCCGGCGGCGTCGGCAACGCCTCGGAGAAGGTGTGGCTGCGGCACTGGTACGAGCCGCAGCACCTCGACAAGGACCTCAACGCCGACGGGCGGCTGACCGACACCGACGGCGACGGCACGCCGGACGCGCCGGCCAACCCGACGGCGACGTCGATCGACGAGTGGTACCCGGCGATCATGACCGAGCTAACGTACATGCTGGTCGACAACGACCCGCTGCCGGACCGCGACCCGGCCGCCAACGACGTGCACCACTCGGCCCCGCGGCCGGTGTGCGGCGCGGTGGGCGGCACGCGCATCGTGTTCCCGGTCGGCGTCACGGCGGCCGAGGCCGATCCGGCCGGCGCCGCCGTCGGCTACGGCCTGACGAGCCTCGACGCGGACTTCGACGGCGACATCGACATGGTCAACGTGACCGACGAGGCCACGCTCCCCGGCCAGCTCGACGGCGCCCGGATCGACTTCGACGGCGATGGCGGCCTCGACGTGCTGGACTCGAACGGGGTGGGTCTGAGCTGCGATGAGCTCGTGGTGCTGCACACCGACGGTCTGCTGCTCAAGCAAGGCCAGCGGCTGCAGTTCATGGACCATTACGTCGAAGTCGGATCGGTGGCCAACTCGTCGGTTTCGTTGGACATCTACTACACCGGCGATCTCGTCCCCCGCATGATCCAGCGCCGTTCGATCGGCATCGGCGCCGTGGCGCTGGCCGGCGACACCGGCCCCGTGCAGGTGCTCTCGCCGGGCGGGACGAACCTCGGCGCGGTGCCGGTGGGCCCCTGGTTCGTCTACGTGTCGGACGTGGACGCCCGGGACGGCACGGCCGTGATCATGGTGGGCCGTGGCCTCGGCGCTCCGTGCACCGCCATGGAGAGCGCGCCAGGCGTGGCCAACCGCACGCCGGGCGGTCCGTGGTTCCTCAAGCGCACCTACGTCGACGGTCACGAATACAACGTGGTGGGCATCCAGACGTGCGGCCGCACCCGGTTCCAGTACCTCACGCTGCGCGCGCCGCTGCCAAAGGTGCCGGCGACGATCGAGCAGCATTCGGTTCGCCTGCAGCCGTACCCGGTCGAGCGCTCGCTGCCGCTGCCGCCGCCGTTCAACCACGAGCACACGATCCTCGAAGACATCGTGGCGCTCGAGGGCTTCGACCCGGTGGTGGTGCCGCCCGGCTCGCCGACCTCGACGCTGCCGCGGCCGACGATCCACTACATGGGCGGGCCCATCGGCCCCGTCCCGCCGGTGCTCGGCGCCGGCGAGCAGCTGCCGTACACCGGCCGCGACCCCAACCACGTCGTGGGCCCGTACGACAACGTCCGCGCGACCCGGTGGTTCTACGTGCGCGAGGACGTCGACCCGGCCTTCCTCGGACAGCTTCGCGAGAAGTTCGGGGCCACGCAGCCATTCGAGACCGGCGGCTTGCCGCAGTCGTTCTTCTACAACGAGCAGATCTTCACGCTGCCCTGGAACTACACGGAGTTCGTGCTGCCGGACCAGGCGAACCCGGTCTTGGATCCGGACACGGGACGGCCGCCATACGACGCCGACAACTACTTGGTGACGACGGCCTGGACCAACCCCACCGCCCGCTGGCGCCGCTGGGGCATGCCCGACGGCCCGGTGCCGGCGGTGGTCCCGCCCACGCCGCCTGACCTCGAGACCAATGCCACGCCCGACGGCGGCGCGCCCTTCGGCAGCCCGCGCCGTGCCGGCTTCGAGTTCGACCCCGATACCCAGGGCAAGCTGCTGTACGACGGCAACGGCGTCCGCGTCTTCGGCGGGCAGCCGCAGCCGCCGGAGTTCCCCTGCACATCCGACGACCCCCGCCGCAGCCAGCTGGCCGGCGCGGGCGACCTGGCGGCAGCAGATCCCGCCAACGCGTTGTTGCCGGTGGAGGTGGCGCCGTACACCGACCCGTTCGCGCCGTTCAACCCGCAGCA
>CAYQBA010000024.1:0-34329 GCA_964415605.1 uncultured Anaerolineales bacterium
CTGCGGGCGCCGGCCCACGCGCGGGCGACCAGCCCGGCGGGTCCGTCGGATCGGAGGCGGGCGCCATGGTGGGGCGTGGCGCGCCCGGCGCACCGGCGGCGACCGGCCCGGGCGGGGGCGTCGAACCCGGCGGATTGGCCGGCGTCGGGCCGGTGGTGGACCTGCTGGCGCGGGCCAAGGCCGACGGCGGCGACGCGCGGGAGCTGTACGTCAGCCCGATCGGGGTCAAGCGGGTGCTGGCGTCGATCGAGCGCAACCCGCTCACGGTGGTCGTCACCGAGAGCGCCGAAGCCGCCGATGCGCTCGTGGGGGCGCTGGCGGGGCAGCTCGCGGGCGACGCCGCGGGGATGTTCGGCGTTCGCGCGGTGGTCGCGCTGGATCCGGGCTATCTGGCGACGCAGCCTGCAAATGCCGTGCGCGACGGGCTCAAGGCGGCCCTGGGCGGCGTCCTCTACCTGCCGGACATCCCGCGCTACTTCGACGCGGCGCGTTCGGGCGGGGCGGACGCCGACCTGCGGCGCGCGCTGGCGCGGCGCGACGTGCGGGTGGTGGCAACGCTCACGGGCCGCGACGCCGGCAAGCGCTGGCCGGTGGACGACGCGCCGGAGCACGAGGTGATCTACCTCGACCCGGCCGGGATCGACGAGACCGTCCGGCTGCTCCGGAGTCGGCGCGACGCCCTGACGCGGGCGATCTCGACCCCGGCGCTGGCGTTCGAGATCTCCGACGAGGCCATCGACGCGGCGGCGCGGGTGGCGGATCGGTACTACCGCGACCCGCCGCCGCCGGGGGGCGCGATCCGCCTGATCCACGAGGCGGCGACCGCCATCAAGGTCCGCATGGCCGGCGGCATGGCGGCCCTGCACGACGTGCGCGTGACGCCGACGCCGTCGATCGACCGCGACGACATCCTCCTTGCCCTCGAGCGGATCACGGGCATCAAGGCGCAGCTCGACGAGCAGACCAAGCTCCTGGCCATCGAAGACCACCTGCGGCAGCGGGTGGTGGGCCAGGACGAGGCCATCGCGGCGGTGGCGGACGCGATCCGCCGGGCGCGGGCGGGGCTCAAGGATGCCAACCGGCCGATTGGATCGTTCATCTTCATGGGGCCGTCGGGGGTGGGGAAGACCGAGCTGGCCAAGGCGCTGGCGGAGTTCCTGTTCGACGACGAGGACGCCATGATCCGGCTGGACATGAGCGAGTACCACGAGCGGCACACGATCAGCCGGCTGATCGGGGCGCCGCCCGGCTACGTCGGCTACGACGAGGGGGGACAGCTCACCGAGCCGGTGCGCAAGAAGCCGTACGTGCTGGTGCTCTTCGACGAGATCGAGAAGGCGCACCCGGATGTCCACGCCATCCTGCTGCAGATCATGGACGACGGCCGGCTGACCGATAGCCGCGGGCGGACGGTGGACTTCCGCAACACGGTGGTGATCATGACGGGCAACGTGGGCTCGGAGTACTTCCGCGCCGAGCCGGACGTCGGGCGCGCCAAGGTGGTGGAGGCGGTGCGCGAGGAGGCGCGGGAGGCGTTCCGGCCGGAGTTCCTGGGACGGGTGGACGAGTTCATCATCTTCAACAGCCTGGGCGCGGACGCGATGCGGCAGATCGTCGACATCCAGGAGAAGAAGCTGAACCGCAAGCTGGCGGAGCAGGGGATGGCGATTCGCTTCAGCGACGCGCTGAAGGACCACCTGGCCCGGGCGGGCTACGCGCCGGAGCTGGGCGCCCGGCCGCTGACGGGGGCGATCCGCCGCCTGGTGGAGCGGCCGCTCTCGCGGCGGATCATCGAGGGCGCGTTCAAGGCCGGCGACACGATCGCGGCGGACGTGGGGGACGGGGAGACGGCGGCGTTCGCGGCGATCCAGCCGCCCGCGGCGGGGCAAGCCGGCGGCGGCTGATCGGCGGCCGGACGGCATCGAGGGCGGCCGGGGACGCCGCCTGCTTCGCGCCGGCAGAGGATGGTCCGCGGCACCGGGCGGGAAGATGGTCGGGCCGAGGCGGGCAGCTTGCCCGGACGCGCCCTCAGCGCTCCACGACGAGACCGCCGACGCGCTGCGTGACGCTCGCCACGGTGGCCTCCAGCACATACTCCCCCGCCGCCGTCCCGTCGGGCACCCGGACCGTGTGCTGTGTCCGCATCCGCTCGCCGGGCATCCAGCCGCACGGGGCCGGGGTCGCGCAGAGGGGCGACACGCCGAGCGGCGTCGCTTGCCCGCCGGCGTCCGCCAGCGCGAGCGCGACGTCGTTCCCGGTCGCTGCCGCCGCGTCCTCGACCTCCCACAGCAGGTGCACCGTCGCGGTCTCTCCGGGGCGCCGCGGCGTGTCCGGCAGGATGGCCGCGGCGACCAACCGCAGCGCGCCCATGTCGGCATCGAGCGCGATCGACAGGCCGATGTCCGCCGCCGTGGGCGGCAGGGGAGAGTGGCCGACGTCGACGTGGCCGATCCGCACCCGTTCGGCCTCGACCGGCGCGCCGCCGGTGTCGCTGGGCGGCAGGCGCGACCCGTCGGCGCTGCCGTAGACGCCGACCCACACCTCGTAGCGGCCCGGCGGGGTGCCGGGCCAGGGGTAGAGCCAGAGGTCCTGGGTTGCCCGAGCGTCCGGACCGCTCGCCTCGGCTGGCACGCCCGTTCCGCCCCCCGCGCCGCCCTCGAACCCGCCGCCGTCGGCCGTTAGGTCCGCGGCCCGCGGGATCATCTGATCGACCTGCCCCCACATGTGCCCGGCCGGGTCGCGCAGCTGGACCACGGTCGAGACGTCGCCGCCCGCCTCATCGGCGCCGGCCCATGTCAGCTCGATCGCGGCCCCACGGGTCCAGCTCGCCGGCGCTGCCGTCCACCGTGCCCGTGCAAGCCGGACGTGATCCCCGAAGCGCATGCCCGCCGCCGGCGCATCGGTCCAGCGGATCGGCTCACCCGCCGCCATGTCGGCGGCGAGGCGATAGCGGGTGGCCACGGTGTGGGCGGTCTCGATCCGGCGCAGCCGATGCGCCTGGGCGTCCAACCAGAAGGCGGCGCCCGCTTCGTCCGCGCCGGGGGCGAGGGGGTGGGTGACCAGCCAGAGATCGTCTCCGGGTCCGATGCCGGCCGCGGCCAGCGCGGTCTGAATTGCGGCGGCGCCGGGCGGGCCGCCGCCGACCGCTGCGTCTTCGCCCATCGTCCCGTCACCGCTTGCCGCCGATTCGCCGCTTCCTCCCTCGCCCAGCACGCGCGCACCTGCCAAATGCCGCGCGATGTAGTCGGCCCGGCCGGTGAAGATCGGCGCGGGCTCGCCGCGCACGGCGTCGGCGATGTCGCCGGCCGCCGTGTTGCGGTAGGCCCATGCGAAGGGGATGCCGTGGACGGTGGTCGTCACGACCGGCGTGTGCGCCAGCACCGGCGCGAGCCAGTCCGGCGCGGGCACTTGGGTATCGGCGAGGTAGCGGACGACGGCGTCGGCGTCGGCCAGGCGCTCGGGATCGAGCGGGATCACCGCGGCGCGCACCAGCGGGGCCAGCCCGGGCACGGCCGAGGTCGCGACCATCGTTCGTTGACCCGGCGGCGCCCCGAGATCCGCGCCATCGGTGTCGATCGCGGCCGCCATGCGGTCCAGGCCCTCGCCCCAACCGACCGGGATTGCCGCGGCGGCGCCCGCGGTCCCTCCCCCGAGCGGGGAGTACCAGGCCACGGCGTAAGGGTCGAGCACCGCGCGTGCCTGGAAGACGGCGACGAGCGCCACCGCGATGGCGGCCAGGCGCGCGGCCGGGCTGGCCGGCAGGCGGTCGCGCCATGCGGCTGGGGGGACCGCACCGCGAGCGGGGTCGGACGACCCGGACATGCGCCCGCGCCACGCCGCGTGGTAGCCGATGGCGGCGGCCAAAGCCCAGGCCGGCCACGTCGGCAGGAGGTAACGGTCGAACTTCTTGGGGGACAGCGACAGCGCGGCCGCGTAGCCGACGGCTAGCCCCACCGCGACGAGCCAGACGCGCCGCTCGACCGGGCGCATCCGCCGCCAAGCGGCCAGCGATGCCCCGAGCCCCAAGAGCATCAGCGGCGCGAGCCGAAACGCGAACGCCACCGGGTAGAAGCGCGGCCCCGGCTCGACCACCGTCGCCCCGAGGAAGAAGTGCGCGGTGTCGACGGCGCGCCCGGCGTACTTCGTGCTGCCGGCGCGCACGAACTCGAGCGTCGCCCACGGGTCCGCCCAGAGCGCCGGCCACAGCGCCACGGCGGTCAGCACCGCCGCCATCACCAGTGTGGCGACGTTGCCCGTGGTGGACCATCGTCCAGCCGCAGAGGGCCACCTGGCTTCGGGGGGCGATGCTGCGGCCAGGGGATCTCCCCCGGCTCCCAGACTCCCCGCGGCGATGGCCCGACTCCCCCGCCCCCCGGGACTCCCCTCGGCGCGGCGCGGCCACAGCGCCAGCACCCCGACCGGGAGCGCGACCGCCAGGCCAGGCAGCTTGGCCAGCGCCGCCAGCGCCGTCGCGATCCCGGCCACGACCAGGTGCCGCCGGCCGCCGCGCCGGGCGAACACGCCGGCCGCCAGGACCGCGACCGCGCCGCACGTCATCTGGAGCGCGTCGACGTGCAGCACCCGCGACAGCCCGACGGCGAACGGGTCGAACGCCAGCAGCGCGGCGAACACCGCGGCCGTCGGCCGCCCCACGAGCCGGCGGGCGAGACGGTACGCGACCGCGATGCCCGCGGCGTGGAACACCGCGACGGGCCACGTCAGCCCCGGCAGGATGGCGCCGAGGGCCTTGAGCGCCGCGTCGTCGGTGTCGCGCAGGCCCGGCAGGTCGGCGGCGACCCGCCAGGCCCACGCGACCGCGGCCGGCTGGCGCCAGCGCTCGACCGCCAGCCCCACGCCGCCGAGCCACACCGTCAGCACGCCGGGGTGGGCCGACGGGACCGTCTCGGCCCAGCGCCCGTCGAGCACGGCCTGCCAGAACCGCAAGGTCCGCAGCGCCCACGCCGGCTCGTCCCACGTGACGAAGCGGCCGAGGTGGGCCAGGCGCGGGACGAGCGCCGCGGCGAACACGACGGCCGTCGCCGGCACGGCGGCGCGGGGAGGGCGTGGGCGGGGCGGGCCAGCGGGATGGGCAGGGGTGGGCATCGCGGTCGGATCACGGCATGGGGGTTCGGGGTTGGCTGGTGGAGGGCGGCCGGCTGCCCGGTGCGGACCATGATAACAGATGCCGGCGGCGGCGCCAGCGCCGACAGCGCGCGGATGCCGCATCCAGCGTGATACAATGTCACTTCCCGACGCCAGGAGCCCTGCCATGCACATCTCACACCTCATCCGCCGGCGGTTTCCCCATCATGGGGAGCGGATCATCGCGGCGCTGCTCGTGCTGTCCGCCGTGGGGATCGTGGTCGGCCTGGCGGCACTGCTCTCGCGTTGACGCCGATGGCGCCCCTCGCCGGCAATGCGGGCGGCGACCGGGATTCCCACGCGTCGCCGGATGTCGCCCCTGACGCCGGCCTCGACGCCTTCTTCGCGGGGCGCGCCGCCGCCCGCGCCATCTTCGACGCCGTGCGCGCGGCGGTCGACGCCGCCGGGCCCGCCACGCTGCGCGTCACGCGCAGCCAGGTGTCGTTCCGGCGCCGGCGCGCCTTCGCATGGGCATGGACGCCCGACCGCTATCTCGGACCCGGGCACGCGCCGCTCGTGCTCTCGCTGGGGTTCGCGCGCCGGGACCCATCGCCGCGCTGGAAGCAGATCGTCGAGCCCGCGCCCGGGCGCTTCACCCACCACCTCGAGCTGTGGTCCGCCGCCGACGTCGACGACGAGGTGCGGGGGTGGGTGAGGGATGCCTGGGCGGGCGCGGGTTGATCGAGCGCCGGCGGATCCCGCGGCGACGCCGCCACCGCCAGCGGGACGGACGGCATCGCGCGGCACTATAATGGACACGATCGGTCGCGGCCTTGGCGACGGCGACGGACGGGACGTCGCGCCGGCCAGCCCACTGCGGCTCGCCGCGCACGGCCCGCAGCCTGGCGCCGCCGCCACCACCCTCGGGAACCCTGCATGTCACCCATCATCGAAGTGCACGACCTGGTCAAGCGCTACCGCCTGGCCGAGACCAACGCCGTGGACGGGATCTCGTTCGACGTCGCGCCGGGCAGCTTCTTCGCCCTCTTGGGGCCCAACGGCGCCGGCAAGACCACGACGATCTCGATCCTGACCACGACCCTGGCGCCCACCGGCGGCACCGTCCGCGTCGCCGGGCACGACGTCGTCGACGCCGCGGCCGACGTGCGGCGGAGTGTCGGCATCATCTTCCAGAACCCGAGCCTCGACATGAACCTGACGGCCGAGGAGAACGTGCGCTTCCACGCCGTGCTCTACGGCCTCTACCCGTTCCGGCCGACCTACCGCCTGATGCCGGGCGAGTATCGCCAGCGGATCGAGCATCTCGCGACGGTGCTCGGCATCCAGGACGACATCTTCAAGCCGATCCGCACGTTCAGCGGGGGCATGAAGCGCAAGCTCGAGATCCTGCGCAGCCTGATCCACAAGCCGCGCGTGCTCTTCCTCGACGAGCCGACGGCCGGGCTGGACCCCGTCAGCCGCCGCAACCTGTGGGAGTACCTCGGCCAGGTGCGGCAGGAGTCAGGGACGACGGTCTTCCTGACGACGCACTACCTCGAAGAGGCCGAGGCGGTCGACCTGGTGTGCGTCATCAACCACGGCCGGGTCGTGACGCTCGGCACGCCGGCGGCCATCAAGGCCGAGCTGGCGCCGGCCTACCTGCTCGTCGACGCGGCCGCGGGCGACCGCGAGCGGTTGCGGGCGGAGCTGGCGGGGCACCGCGTCGAGGTGCCGGCGGACGCCCCCGTGCCGTACCGGATCCCGCTCGACGGCCGCGACATCCACGCGTTCCTCCGGTCGATCGAGACGCCGCTCACGCTCGTGCGGACGCACACGCCGTCGCTCGAGGACGCCTACCTGCACATCGTGGGGTACGAGGCCTGATGCACACCGTCCACGCCGTCATCACCATCGCCTACCGCGACTTTCTCAAGTTCGCCCGCGACCGCGGGCGGATCTTCGGGTCGCTGATCTTCCCGCTGATCTTCATCGGCATCCTCGGCGGCAGCATGAACAGCAGCCTGGGCGCCAAGATCGGCTACGACTTCCTGGTCTACGTCTTCGTCGGCGTGATCTCCCAGACGATGTTCCAGTCGTCGGCCCTCGGGTTGATCTCGCTCATCGACGACCGCGAGAACGACTTCAGCCAGGAGATCTTCGTGGCGCCGATCTCGCGCTACGCGATCGTGTTCGGCAAGATCCTCGGCGAGTCGGCGGTGTCGCTGGCGCAAGGCCTGGGGGTGCTGCTGTTCGTGCCGCTGATGGGGGTCCGGCTGACGGTGGCGTCGACGCTGGCGCTCCTGCCGGCCGCGATCGCCGGCTGCCTGCTCGGCGGGGCGTTCGGGCTCCTCATCCTGGTCAACCTCAAGAGCCGCCGCGGCGCCGAGCAGGTCTTCCCGCTGGTCCTTCTGCCGCAGTTCTTCCTGGCGGGGGTGATGAACCCCATCCGCGAGCTGAACTTCCCGATCAACGTGCTGTCGTACATCTCGCCGATGCGCTACTCGGTGGACCTGGCGCGTGGGTTGTTCTACGGCGCCAGCGCGCCCTACGGCGCCGACTACCCGGAGGTGGTGCTGGCCTCGCCGGCGTTCAACCTCGTGGTGATGACGGCGATCTTCGCCGCCTGCCTGGTCGTGGGCACGGTGCGGTTCGTGCGGAGCGAGCGGAACCGGTAGGGGAGGATCGGGGGGAGCGGGTCGGGCGAGCTTGCCCGCCGCGCACGCGGTCCGGGAGGCCGGGGCCGCATCCTTGCCGATTCCGTGGGACGCCGGGTCGCCGCGTCGCCACGATCACCAGGCTCCCAACGACACCGGCCGGGCCCGTGTTGGGCCCGGCCGGAAGCGAAGACGATGCACGTTGTCCGAGGTGGCTGGCTTACTGGCTCGGCGAGCCGCCGGTCGAGATCGGGTGGCCGCCTGACTGCCAGGCGCCCCAACCGCCCCGGATCACCTTGACGTTCGTGAACCCCTTGGTCGTCATGATGTGCGCCGCACGGGCGCTCGTGTGCTCGGCGTTTCAAGCACAGTAGAGAATGATCTCCTTGTCCTTGGGCAGCGTCTCGAGCGCGGCGTCCTGCGTGTAGGCCGGCATCGAGATCGCGCCCTGGATGTGGCCCTGCTGGTACTCGGCGTCGGTGCGCGTGTCCACGAAGACCACGTCCGCCTGCCCCACCTTGGCCACCGCCTCGGCGATGTCCATGCGGGCGACCGCCGCGTCCTGCTCGGGGGTCAGCTCCCCGAAGGCCGGCGTGTTCATCGGCGGCGCGGCCGCCACGGCGGCCATCGTGGCCGCCAGGGCCGTCGGGTCTGCCGGCGCCATCCCCGGCGCCTCGACCGTGACCGGCAGCGCTTGCAGACCGCTCGAGGCCGCCGGCGCCGGCGCGTTGGTGGTCGCCGTCGAACCGCCGCGCCCCAGCCAGATGCCGATGGCCAGGGCGGCGCTCACGCCGACGACCGCGAGCAACATCAACAGCACATTGCGGTTGACGCGGATCTCAACCACTTGGCTCGTCTCCTTTCCTTGCCAAAACGTGCCATCATGCTAGCCGGTTTCGCGGCGGCGTCCAATCCCGCGCCAGTCACTTGACCTCGTCCCAGCTTGCGCCCACCCCGACGTCGACTCGGAGCGGCGGGTCGAGCGGGTACGCGCCCTCCATCAGGTCCTTGACGAGCACGACCACGGCGTCGACCTCGTCGTCGGGCGCCTCGAGGACCAGCTCGTCGTGCACCTGCAGGAGCAGCCGCGCGCGCAGGCCGCGCTCGACCAGGGCGGCGTGGATGTGGAGCATGGCCACCTTGATGATGTCGGCTGCCGAGCCCTGCATCGGGTGGTTCACGGCCTCGCGCTCCGCCGACGCCTGCATCAGCCGCGTGCGGTTGTCGCGCGTCTGCACTGCCAGCACCGGGAAGTAGCGCCGCCGGCCGAGGAGCGTCTCGACATAACCCTGCTCGCGCGCCTGGCGCTTGGTGTCGTCGATGTAACGCTTGATGTTCGGGAAGCCCGCGAAGTAGGCCTCGATGAACGCCTGGGCCTCCTTCATGGTCGAGCCGGTCTGCTGCGCCAGGGCTTGGGCGCCCATGCCGTAGAGGATGCCAAAGTTGACCGTCTTGGCGAACCGCCGCTGGTCCGCCGTGACCGCCTCCGGCGCGATGCCGAGGACCGTGGCCGCCGTGGCGCGGTGGATGTCCTCGCCCGCCGCGAACGCGGTGCGCAGGCCGGGGTCGTGGCAGATGTGGGCCGCGATGCGCAGCTCCACCTGCGAGTAGTCGGCCGCGATGAGCTTCCAGCCGGGGGGTGCCACGAACGCCTTGCGCACCTCGCGCCCGAGCTCGGTGCGGATGGGGATGTTCTGGAGGTTCGGGTCCTGGCTGGCGAGGCGGCCGCTGACGGCGCCGGTCTGGTTGAAGCTGGTGTGCACGCGCCCCGTGCGCGGGTTGACGAGCTTCGGCAGGGCGTCGATGTAGGTGCCCTTGAGCTTGGTGATCTGACGCTGCTCCAGGATGAGGTCGATGATGGGGTGGCTCCCGCGCAGGGTCTCGAGCACGTCGGCCGCGACGCTGGCCTGGCCCGTGGCGGTCTGGCGGCCGCCCGGGGCCTTGAGCTTGAGCTGCTCGAACAGCACCGCGCCGAGCTGCTGCGGCGAGTTGAGGTTGAACGGCGTGCCGACGAGCGCGTACACCTCGGCCTCGATCTCCGCCAGCCGCGCCGCCAGGCGCTCCGACAGCCGGGCGAGCCGCTCGGTGTCGATGCGCACCCCGGCCAGCTCCATGTCGAGCAGCACCGGCACGAGCGGCAGGTCGATGTCGTCGAGCAGGCGGCGCAGGCCGACGCGGTCGAGCTCCGGGGCTTGAAGCGCCATCAGGCGCAGCGGCATGTCGACGTCGGCGGCCGCGTAGGCCGCGGCGGCGGCGACCGGCACGCGGTCCATCGTGATCTGCTTGCGGCCGGTGCCGATGAGCTCGGTGATCTCGGTCATCTCGATGCCCAGGCGCGCGCGGGCCAGGGCCTTGAGGCCCAGCCGCGCGCTGGCATCGATGACGAACTCGGCCAGCATCGTGTCCCACGCCAGCCCGCGCACGTCGATCCCGGCCAGGCGCAGCACCGCCATGTCGTACTTCGCGTTGTGGCCGACCTTGGGCCGCGCCGGATCCTCGAGCACCGGCGCGAGCGCGGCGCGCACGGTGTCCCATGGCAGCTGCGGCTCGCCGCCGGCGTGACCGATCGGGAGGTAGTGGCCCGCGCCGGGCTCGACGGCGAGGGCGAGCCCGACCAGGGCCGCCGTGAGCGGATCGGTGCCGGTGGTCTCGACGTCGAAGCTGATGATCTCGGCGGCCCGCAGGCGCGCGACGAGCTCGTCGAGCCCCGCGGCGTCGTCGACGACGGTGGCGCGGGTGTCGGGCGCCCGCTCGGCGCGCGGCGCGACCGGGGCCGGCGCGGCGGCCGGCAGCCCGAACAGCGCCATCTGGCCGTCGGGGGTCATGGGCGGCCCGGTGGTCGCGGCGCCTGGAGGCTGGTCTGCGGTCGGCCCACCGGCCGATCCGGCGTCGCCCGCGCCCGACGTCGCCTGCGGCGCGCCCGGACCCGTGGCACCCTCGCCTGCCGCCCCGCCGCCGCCCGCCCCGCCCCCGACGCCGCCGGGCGGGAGGCGGTTGCGGATGGTGCGGAACTCGAGCACGTCGAAGAGGGCCTCGACCCGGCTGCGGTCGTAGGCATGGACCGCGCAGTCGTCCCAGCGCACCTCGATGGGGATGTTGGTGCGGATGGTGATGAGGTTCTTGCTGAGGAAGGCCATGTCGCGCCCGGCCTCGAGCGCCAGGCGGGCGCGCTCGGGCGTGACCTCGCCAAGGTGTTCGTAGGCGCCCTCGATGGTCCCATACGCGGCGAGCAAGCTCTGCGCGGTCTTCTCGCCGATGCCCTTGACGCCGGGGATGTTGTCGCTGGTGTCGCCCTTCAGCGCCTTGAAGTCGATGAGCTGGGCCGGCGCGAGGCCGTAGCGGCGCTCGATGCCTGCCGTGTCCCACACCGCGACGTCGCTCCACAGCCGGCCCGGCGCGAGCACGCGCACGCGCGGGCCGATGAGCTGGAACGCGTCGGTGTCGCCGGTGACGATCAGGACGTCGATGCCGTCGGCGGCGGCGCGCGTGGCGAGCGTGCCCAGGATGTCGTCGGCCTCGAAGCCCTCGGCCGTGATGGCCGGGATGTCGAACGCCTCGACGAGCTCGACGATGCGGTCGATCTGCGGGCTGAGCTCGTCGGGCATCTTGTCGCGCGTGCCCTTGTACGGCTCGTAGAGGTCGTCCCGAAAGGTGCGCCCGGCGTCGAACGCCACGGCGATGTAGTCGGGCCGCTCGTCGTTCCACGTCTTGATCAACATGTTGGCGAAGCCGTACACCGCGTTGGTGAGCTCGCCGGACGCCGTGCTGAACGACACCTTGCCGCGCCGGTCGTACAGCGGCAGGCCGTAGAACGCGCGATACGCCAGCGAGTGGCCGTCGATGATGACGAGCTTGCGCGCGGTCGGCGTGGCGCGCGCGGCAGGCGTGGTGGGCGTGGCGGACGCCGCGGGCGTGGCGAGCGTGGCGGGCGCAAGCAACGGGACGGCTTCCCCGGCCCCGGAGGTGGCGCCGGTCGGCGCGGCCGTGCCGGACGCCGCCCCCGCCCTCTGCAGCCCGCCGATCGCCGCCGGAGCCGCATCGCCCGCGCCGGATTCGAGCTCGAACCCGGCCATGACCGGCGCGTGGTCGCTGGGCTTGTCGCGCTCGCGCTCGCCGCGGTCGATGCTAGCCGCGACGCACCGCCCGGCGAGCGGCGGGGTGGCCCAGACGTGGTCGATGCGCAGGCCGTCGTCGCGCGGGAAGGCCGAGCCGCGGTAATCCCACCAGCTCCAGGCGCCGCCTTCGGGGTGCCGCGCCCGGAACACGTCGACCAGGCCCCACGTTCGCAAGGCGTCGAGCGCCGCGCGGGCCTCGGGATGGCACAGCACGCTGTCGGCCCAGTCGGCCGGGCGCGCGACGTCGCGGTCGTCGGGGGCGACGTTGAAGTCGCCGCACAGGGCGAGGGGCTCGTCGGGGCGATAGTGCTGCGCGAGGTGGGCGCGCAGGCGGGCCATCCAGGCGAGCTTGTAGGCCCACTTGTCGGAGCCCACCTCGCCGCCGTTGGGGAAGTACGCCGAGAGGACGCGGACGCCGGCGGTGCGGGCGGCGACGAGGCGCGCCTGGGGATCGTCCACGCCGTCGTCCAGCCCTACGCGCATGTCCTCGAGCGGCGCCTGGCTGAGGATGGCCACGCCGTTGTACGTCGGCTGGCCGTGGACGGCGGCGTGGTACCCCAGCGCCCGCACGGCCTCCAGTGGGAAGTCCTTGTCGGCGACCTTGAGCTCTTGGAGGCACAACACGTCCGGCCGCGTCCGTTCGAGCCAGCGCAAGAGGTGCGGTTGTCGGACGCGGATGCTGTTGAGGTTCCAGGAGGCGAGAATCATGGCTGGCGGTGGCTCCCGAGGGTCGCGCGAAGGGCGCTCGCAGGCGCCGGGGCACATGCCGGAATTCTACCGGATGCCTGGGGCCGGCGCCACCCGCCGGCGGGCAGAAGGGGGATTGACGGCGGGCGTTGGAGAACCTATGCTACGTGTGATGCGGCCCGCGCCGCTGGCGGACGGCGGGCGGGGACGCCAGGATCTCGTCTGCGGGAGCACCCCATGCTGGCACCCGACATCCGAACGCCGCTCAGCGTCGAGGATTACCTGGCCGGCGAGATCGACAGCCCGGTCCGGCATGAGTACGTTGGCGGCGAGATCTATGCCAGGGCGGGCGCGAGCGACCGGCACAACCGGATCGCGATCAACCTGACCTCGCGCCTGGACGCACACCTCGCCGGCGACGCGTGCGCCGTGTTCATGTCCGGTATGAAGGTTCGGGTGGCCCCGACGGTCTTCTATTATCCGGACGTCGTGGTGGCGTGCGACCCGCCGGGCGCCGACCCCTACGTGCGGGTGGACCCACGCCTCGTCGTCGAGGTGACGTCGCCGTCGACCGAGCGCGTGGATCGGCACGAGAAGCGGTTGGCCTACACGCAGCTCGAGGGGCTTGTCGAGTACGTCGTCATCGCGCAGGACCGGCTCGGCATCGACGTCTTTCGGCGGCAGTCGGATGGGACTTGGGCGTGGGAACGACTCACCCGGCGCGAGGATGAGCTGGCCCTTGCCTCGGTGGGCGTGCGTCTCCGCCTGGCGGACGTCTATCGCGGCGTCTCGCTTCCGTAAGAGTCTCTGACCACCGCCGGCCACAGGGAGGTGACTGCGATGCGACCCCTCTGCAACGACATCGACGCCTACATCGCGTCGTTCCCGGACGACGTGCAGCCGATCCTGGAGCGGGTGCGGGCCACGATCAAGGCCGCGGCGCCGGAGGCCACCGAGGCGATCAAGTACGCCATCCCGGCGTTCGTCTTCCACGGCAACCTGGTGTTCTTCGCGGCCTTCAAGCGCCACGTCAGCGTCTATCCCGCCCCGCGCGGATCCGACGCGTTCCGCGCGGAGCTGGCGGCCTACGCGGGCGGCAAGGGCACGGTCCGGTTCCCGCTGGACAGGCCCATCCCCTACGACTTGATCACGCGCATCGTGGCGTATCGGGTCGAGGAGAACCTGGCGCGGGCGGGACGCGGCGCGCCGCCCCGCGCTGCGGCATCTACACGCCATCCGCCGGCTTGATTTCGCGGTGACTCTGCGGGACAACGCCCCCCGCTCACCCCCGGGCCCCGGCGTCCCGCAGCCACCCGTCCAGCCACGCCGCGGCTTCGGGCGCCAGCTCCGGCAGCGGCGGCGGCTGCCGGTAGTCGATGAGGAGATCGTAGCCGCCGTCGTCGTAGACCCGCGCCACCGCGGCCGGCAGGTCGATGACCGCGTCGGGATCGGGCTCGAGGAGCGGCACCGGGATCACCGGCAGGCGGTCCCACAGCTGGACCGGCCAGACCTGGACGTTGGGGCGCCGGCTGGCGCGGGCGAGCGTGACGTAGTACGGCGCCGCCGGGACCGGGGACTCCAACGGGGGCCGCTCACCGGCACGCAGGAGGTCGATCTCGATGAGGTGCGCGGCGGACCGCAAGAGGTCGCGGCGCTTGCGGAGGTAGTCGTGGAAGGCGTCGTGCCCGCGGCGCTTGTTCACCGGCGACAGGATCTCGATGGCCGTGACGAGCACCATGTCGGCGACGGTGCGGATCTCGATGCTGAGAAGCTCGAGCGGAACCTCCATCAGCACCTTGCTCTCGACCGGCGGCGTCGTGGCCAGCACGGGTGCGCTGGCATGCCGCCCAGACGGCCCGCGCGCTTGCCAGACGGCCACATCCGGGCGGATGGCGGCGGGCTCCCCGACCTCGATGTGGTCGTACGTGGCATACGGCGTCAGTCGGGCGACATAACGCGGGCGAATCTGGGCATTGAGCCCGGCCCGGATCTCGCCGGCCAGCGCGCCGTGGAAGTCGCTCCACACGGTCGGTTGCTCGATGAACGGATCCATTCCCGGCAGCGGGGACGGCATGGCCTTGTGCTCCGTGTACAGGATTCACCGTGACGCCGTACGCCATCGACGTTAGCACGTGGGGGCGAGCCGGGCAAGCAGGTCGAGCGACGCTGCGAGGCAGTCGCGGCGCCGCGGGCACGGCGGGCGGCTCGCGGCTGCGACGAATCGGCCGCGTCGCGCGCCCCGCGCGTCAGGCCAGGCGACGATCGCCATCCTCGGCCCGGGGATGGCATCTAGCTTCGCGGTTTCAGACGGAACCGCGCCGCGTGGAAAGCAAGGGGGCGGCGCAGGCCCGACGCCTGCGCCGCCCCCCTTGCGGCCATCGACCGCCCTGTCCGCCTACCGGCCGCCCGCCGGCCCGCTCGGCGGGCGGTGGACGAAGTTGCCGGGAAGGCAGACCAGGAGCGGGTTCAGCGGCGGCGTGACCTGCCGCCAGCCCGTGGGGCAGCCGCCCGGCGGCAGCCCAGCGGCGTCGCCGTCGACCGGCGGGATGAACAGGTTGTCGGGCATGCAGCCGAGGACCGGGCTGAGCGGCGATGTCGCCGGCCGGAAGCCCTGGGGGCACGTGCCGTCGGTCGCCCGCGGCGACAGCTTCGGCGCCGACGGCTGGACGACCGTGCCCGGCAGGCAGCCCAGCACGGGGTTCTTCGGCGGGGTGGCCGGGTTCCAACCCTCGGGGCACCGGCCCTCGGGCGGCGCAGCTTGGCCGTTGTCGTCGGCCACGAGCGTGTTCGGGAGACACAGGAGCACCGGGTTCTCGGGCGGCGTGACCTGGCGCCAGCCGTTCGGGCACACGTTGAGCCCCCCGCGCTCGGCGCTCACGCCGCCGGTGGCCGTCGCCGCCGTCGCGGCGAGCACGCCGGCGGCGACGAGCGCCTTGATCATCGTCGTTGCTGGGTAGTTCATGATTCCCTTTCCTTTCATGTCACGATGCGTGGATCCGCGATCGGCGCGGCATCCCGGAGCGATCATCCGCGTTCCAGCCGCGCCGCCGGCCGATGATCGCGGGCGACCGGCGGGCTTACGTGCAGCAGCATACCGGATCGCCAGGGCGCCCCGCCACGGGGTTGGGCCGGCGTTGGGCCAACCTTGGGCCACTTAACCGCTTAACCGCCCGGCAGCGAGCGCGCCAGCCGCATCCCGAACCCGTGGAAGCGGGTGTCGGGCGGAAGGCCGTTGCGCACGCTGGCTGTGCATTGGGCGGCCGACTCCGCGAAGCTGCCGCCGCGCTGGATGCGCCGGACCGACGCCGGCGCATCCGGCCGCTCCCGGCCGTCCGCGGCGTCGTAGGGGTAACCGAACGCGCACCGCTCGGGCTGGGGGCCCCACAGCGACGCGGTCCACTCCCACACGTCGCCGATCAACATCTCGGCCCCGCACGGCGCGCGTCCATCTGGCATCACCCCGATCGGCGCCGCGCGCCGGAGGTGGCGCTCGGCGGTGTTGCACGCGGTCGCGTCGAAGCGGTCGCCCCACGGAAACGGCCGTCCGTCGCCACCGCGCGCCGCCGCCTCCCACTCGGCCTCGCTCGGCAGGCGGAACGCCAGACCCGACTGGGCGCTCAGCCACCCGCAAAAAGCGCGGGCCTCGTACCACGAGATGCCGCTCACGGGTTGGCCCGGCCCGGCGTGCACGGCCTGGCTTGCGCTGTACGGATCGGTGTACCGGCGGCGTGGGAACTTCCGCTCCACGTGGTCGCACAGCTCTGCCTCGCCCATGGCAAGGCGTGCCCGCCACATCGCCTCCTGCTCCCGGCTCAGGCCTTGCGCGACGTACTGCTCGATGAGGCCCGGGTCGAGGCGCATCTTCGCCACCCACTCCCGGACCCAGCGGCGGCTGCCCTCCGCCGTGAGGTCGCCCCGCCGCCACGACTCGGCATCCGGCGTGTCCCACCAGCGCGGGTCGTCGTAGCCGCCGGACGCCATGAACCGCGACCACTCGGCGTTCGTCACCGGGAAGCGCCCGAGCTCGAACGCGGCCAGCCGAACGACGTGCCGCGGGCCGGCCGCGCCGGACGGGTCGCCGTCGGCGCCCAGCACGTAGGTGCCGGCCGGGATCGTCACCATCGGCGGCATGAGGAAGGCCCCGTCGGGGCCGACGCCCGGCGCAAAGCGCGGGTCGCCGAGAAGGCCCAGCGCCTCGCCGGCCTCGATCCTGGCCCGCACGTCGACGCCGAGGTCGGCGCCGAACGCCAGCAGCCGGTCGCGCAGCGCGGCCGCCGCCGGCGCGCCGAGCCGATGGGCGACCTCCATCTGGGCCGCCGCGCGCCCCGCGAGGGTCGGGTTCACCGCGGCGATCGCGTCGACGAATCCGGCCGGTTCGTCGCTCATCGATGCCGCCAGGAGCACGATCTCCTCCCAGCCCGTCGTCGGCAGCGGCGGCAGCGGCTCCGTCGTCTCGATCTCGGCCAGAACCGTGGCCAAGGCGGGCACGGCCGCGTCGGCGCGCACCTCGATGCGGACGCGGGCGGCGGCGGCCCGCGGGTCGGCGGCCAGCCGCCGCGCGGCGAAGTACTCCTGTTGAAGCTGGTGCGCGAACAGCACCTCGTCGTGCCCGCGATGCTCGTCGAGCACGCCCAGCGCCGCGCCGCCGTGCACGACGTCCTCGGCCGCCGGGTGGCCGATGAGGTCGAGCGCGGCATCGAAGCCGACGCCGACGCCGACCTGCGACGCGCGGCCCGCGACGAAGCGGGCCTGCATGCCATGGGCGAGGCTGGTCAGGCCCGGCACCAGGGCGCCGCGCTCCGGCAGCGCCCATGGCGTGACCCATGGCCGCGCGGAGGTCGCGCGCCGGTAGTCGCGTTCGTCGAGCAGCGCCCCTGGCTGAAAGAGCGGGTTGTCGCGCTCGATCTCCCGTTGGATGGCCCGCCGCACGAAGCCGGTGAACAGCGCGGCGCGGCCCACGGGCGCTTCGCCCGGGGCGGTGGCGTGCTCGGCGAGCAGCGCCAGCCAATAGGGGCTTCGCGCCAGCGCCAGTTGCGACGTGCCGCGCAGCCCGGACCAGATGCCCTCGGCGTGGCGCGGCGCGTATCGCTGCAGGAACGCGCGGATCTGGGCGTCGGTCATCGGCTCCACGCGGACCTGGGGCACCCGCTGCTCCGGCGACGACAGCGGCGCCCCGTAGTCGAGGCTGCGGCAGCTGAACACCACCCGCACGCCCGGGTGGTCCGCGACGGTCTCGCGCAGGAAGCGCTTCCACGCGAGGATGCGGGCGCGGTAGTCGTCGAACCCTTGGTGGGGCATCTCGTTGAGCCCGTCAAGCAGGAGGACCAGGCGGCGCTCGTCGAGCAGCCGGGTGAAGGACGGCAGATCCGAGTAGCGGCGCTCCCACAGGCCGGCCAGCCAGCGGCCCGGCGCGAGCGCCCCGCGGCCGGGGCTGTCTTCGGCATAGGCGCCGAGCGACGCGAAGAACGGAACCATCTCGGTCTCGCCGCGCAGCCCGGCCTCGGCCAGGTCGAGCTCCAGGCGGCGCAACAGGGTGCTCTTGCCGCTGCCGGGCGGCCCAAGGAGCACGACGGCCGGGGCCGGCACGGCTCGCAGGACCGCCGCGAGGTCGTCGTAGGCCTCGCCGTCGGCGTGCCACCGCTCGGGCGCGTCCTCGCCGCGGTCCACCAGGAGGGTGAGGCCGACGAAGCGTGCGTCGACCCGATAAGCGGGCCGCGACCAGGCCGCCACGCGGCCGAGTCGATACTCGGCGAGGTCGCGTGGCACGGTCGTGGCGAGCCGATCGAGGTCCTCGGCGGCCAGCGCGACGCGCCGGGCGCCGTTGCCGCGGGCGGCCCGCAGCAGGGCGTCGCCCGGCGGATGGCCGGCGTCCGAACGCGCGGCGCCGGCGATCGCCACCGGATCCACGAGGGGCAGGTCGGACCGCTGGGCCAGGTGCCGGGCGGCCGCGCGCTCGCGGGCGGCCAGAGCCCTGGCGAGCATCCGTTGCCCGGCGGCGAGGCGGCGCCCGAAGGAGCGCCGCGGCATGCCGGCCCAGGCCACGATCTCGCCAACCTGGGGGCGGGCGGCGTCGAGGTAGCGGTGGTACAGGGCGCTCCAAGCTTCGAGCTCGGGGCTGCCGGCGGCGAAGTCGGCGGCGAGCCGGTCGGCGCACGTGGTCTCGGCCGCGACGGCCACGCCGGCCGCGCGGCGGACCGCGTCGAGACGCTCCGCCGCCGCCTCGTGCAGGAGCTGGCTCAGGCCCCAGTCCCGGCCGCGGGCGGTGGGCGCGACCCCGTCGCGCAGCAGCAGCTCCCAGACGGCGTCGAGGTGGATGAGCGGGCTCGCGCCGAGCGGCTGGTCGTGGCGCACGGCGGACAGAGCGCGCCGGACCTCGGCCGCGTCGGGGATGTGTGGACCGCCGGCTGGGGGGACTGGCATCGACGGTGGCTCCGCATCGGACGCCGGGCCGCGGCGGGCGGGTCGTGGGTGCGGTGCCCGTGTCCCGGCCGGTGCATTGTAGGGCTTCTGGGGTGGCTCGCCAATCCGCTTGGCCGCGCGTCGCGTTGACCGGGTGGAGAGACGCCGATAGACTTGGTTCTCAGGCCGTTGTCCGCGTGCGCCGTTCTCTGGTTGCCCGAGGCGGCGGCGCCCCCGTCGAGCACCTCTCTCCGGAGCCCGACATGCTCACCGTCGACATCCATCAAGCCGAGTGCCATCTCTCGGAGCCGATCGACCGAGCGGTGAACGGGGAGCCGTTCGTGATCGCCAAGGCGGGCAGGCCGCTGGTGAAGGTCACGGCGGCAAGTGTTCCCGAAGCCCCGAGCGGCTGGGCTTCCTGGCGGGTGAGATCGCCGTGCCGGGTGACTTCGACCGCATGGGCGATGCCGGGATCGCGGCCCTGTTTGCCGGCACGCGACGACCCTGATGCCCGACACCCACTTGCCTTGCCTGGCTCAAGCGCCGGTCGAAGGGATCACCCTCGTCACCGGCGATGCGCTACTGGCCCGTCACTCCGGTGCGGTGCGCAGGGTGAAGGCGAGGGGAGAGATCATCCGCACCCATGACCACCCTGCCCAGCGGCACCGTCACGTTCCTCTTTACCGACGTCGAGGGATCGACGGCGCGGTGGGAGCTCGACCCGGCCGCGATGGCGGCCGCCCTGGCGCGCCATAACGCCGTCCTCGAGCGCGCCGTCGCCGCTCACGGCGGCCACGTCTTCCACACGGCCGGCGATGCCTACTGCGCCGCGTTCGCGCATGCCGCCAACGCGATCGAAGCGGCCGTCGAGGCGCAGCGCGCGCTGGCGCTGGAGCGTTGGGACGAGATCGCGGCCGGGTTCGAGCCGATTCGCGTGCGGATGGGTATCCACACGGGCTTGGTCGAGCTGAAGGACGGCGACTACTTTGGCCGCCCGGTCAACCGCGTGGCTCGGCTCATGGCCGCGGGCCACGGCGGGCAGGTGCTGGTGTCGCTGGCGACGCAACAGCTTGCGCGCGATGCGCTGCCGAAGGGGTGTGAGCTGATCGACCTGGGCGTCCATCGTTTGCGGGATCTGGATCACTCCGAGCACATCTATCGGCTCGCCGCGCCTGGGATGCCGGATGTCGCGACGCCACCGCGCACGGCCGAGCGGCTGGGGGAGGGCGATCGGGCTGTCCTCGACGACCTCGTTGCCGAGGCACCGTGCCCGTACCGGGGACTCCATGCGTTCCGCGAGGCGGACGCGCCGCACTTCTTCGGGCGCGAGGCGTTCACCGATCTCCTGGTCGCGGCGGTCGCGGCGGCGCCGATGGTGGGGGTGATCGGGCCGTCGGGCAGCGGGAAGTCCAGCGTGGTGTTCGCGGGGTTGGTCCCGCGGCTGCGCGGCGCGGGTGGCGCCGGCGGCCGCGCCTGGGCCGTGGTCGAGATGCGTCCAGGCGGCCGGCCGTACCACGCGCTGGCGGGGGCTCTCTTGCCGCTGTACGAACGCGCGGATCTCTCCGCGACCGATCGTCTCGCGGAGATCAACAAGCTGGCGGTCCACCTCCGCGAGGGCACCATCGCCCCGGCCGACGTCTTCGCCCAGATCGGCGCCCAGAACCCCGAGCTTGGCGGGCTTCTCCTCGTGGCGGACCAGTTCGAGGAGCTTTACACGCTGTGCCCCGACGATGGCGAGCAGCGTGCGTTTCAGGACCTGCTCTTCGCGGCGGCGTTCGAGTCGGGCGGCCGCGCCGACCGGGCCGCTCCGTTGACGCTGGCGCTCACGCTGCGGGCGGACTTCATGGGGCACGCCCTGGCCTACCGGCCGTTTGCGGACGCGATTCAGAAGCACGACGTGAAGCTCGGGCCCATGACGCGCGACGAGATCGCCCGCGCCGTGCGGCTCCCGGCGGAGGTGCAGGGCCGGCGCTTCGAGCACGGGCTGGTCGAGCGGATCGTGGACGATGTCGGCGAGAAGGCCGGGTCGCTGCCGCTGCTGGAGTTCGCGCTGACGAAGCTGTGGGACGAGCAGCGGGGCGGCTGGCTGACCCACGATGCGTACGAGCGGATCGGGCGGGTCGAGGGAGCGGTGGCGCGGCACGCGGACGCGGTGTTCGAGGGGCTGCCGGACGCGGATCGGGATCGCGCGCGGCGCGTCTTCGTGCAGCTTGTGCAGCCGGGGGAAGGGACCGAGGACACGCGCCGGCTGGCGACGCGCAGCGAGCTGCGGGAGGACTGGAATCTGGCGCGGGCGCTGGCGGACGCGCGGCTGGTGACGACGGGGCGCGACGAGGCCGGACACGAGACGGCCGAGGTGGTGCACGAGGCGCTGATCCGGTCTTGGGGTCGGCTGCGGGGCTGGATGAGCGAGGACCGGCGGTTTCGGATGTGGCAGGAGCGGGTGCGGTTCAACGTGCGGCAGTGGGAGGCGAGCGGGCGGGACGAGGGCGCGCTCCTGCGGGGCGTGCCGCTGGCGGAGGCGGAGCAGTGGGCGGCGGAGCGCGGCGGGGAGCTCGCCGCGGGCGAGGCGACGCTCATCCGCGAGAGCGCCGTCAGCCGCGACCGCCGGGCGGCGGCCGAAAGCGAACGCCAGGCGCTACGCCGGCGGCTCGAGCAGCGAGCCCAACGGCTGACCCGTGTGGTCGCGGCCCTGGCCATCGCCGGCATGGTCGGCGGTCTCGGGCTGGCGTGGTACGCCAACGCCAAGCGCCTGCAAAGCGACGCCGCCGCCCTGGACGCCCGCCGGAATGCCCTGGTGGCGCGCTCGCAGCAGCTCCTGGCCGACGACCGTACCGACGAGGCGCTCGCGGTGGCGCTCGAGGCCGTGCTCCTGCCCGGCGTGACCACCGACGCCGAGCTGGCGCTGTCCGACGCGGCCTACGCGCCCGGCGCGCGCTGGGAGGCACAGGCGGACGATGACATTGCCCATGCCGTCGCGCTGAGCCCCGACGGGCGCATCGTCGCGGCCGGTGGGGGGGACGGCGCGGTCCGGCTGTTCGACGCGGCTGACGGCCGGCTCATCCGCACCCTCGGAACGCACGCGACCCCGCTGTACGACATCGCCTTCGCGCCGGATGGCGACGACGTAGCGGTTGGATACTCCTCCGGGAGCGACGACCCGTCGGAGTCGACGCTGGAGGTCTGGCCGGTCGACGGCGCTGGGGCGCCACGCCGCCTTCCCGGGCACGCCGCCGCCGTGGCCGGGGTTCAATACGTGCCGACCAGCGGCGAGATCGTGACGGCCGGCGCCGATGGGACGGTGCGGCTTTGGGATGCCGGCGCCGGGCGGGAGGTGCGCCGGCTGGCGACGTTCGCGGAGAGCGCCGAAAGCCTCGACGTCGACGCGACGGGCTCGCTGGCGGTGGTCGGAACCTCCGCCGGCGTCGTGGCGAGCATCGACCTGACCAGCGGGGATGTCACCCCGCTAGCCAACCTCGGCACATTTGTGAACGAGGTGGTCATCAGCCCCGCGGGACGGCAGGTCGCCGCGACCGTGGCGTGGCCGAAGTCGGCCGTCGTGGTGGTCGACCTGGCGGCGCCCCACGCGTTGCGGGAGCTCGGACGGTGGAGCCAGATCCCGGCCGGCCTGGCCTACATGCCGGACGGGTCCCATCTCCTGGCCGGGTTCAACGCCTCGTTGCTCGCCGTGATCGATGCCGCGTCCGGCGCTCAGGTGGGTGCGCTGGTGGGCCATCGCGCCGGCGTCGCCGACATCGTGGTCGACCGGGCGGGACTGAACGCCTATTCGGTCGACGGCAACGGCACGCTGCGCGCGTGGTCGGTGCACGGCGCAGCCGTCGAACGGCGGATCCAGGCGTTTGCCACGGACGACCGGGTCCGGGCGCTGGCGTTCGACCCAGCGGGCCGTCTCCTGGCGGCCGGGAGCTACAGCGGGACCGTCAAGACCCTGCCGGTCGAACCCGACGCCGTGTCTGGCGGCCGCGAGTTTGTCGGGCACGTGCCGGGCAGCGTGGTCCGGCGCCTCGCGTTCAGCCGCGACGGCGCCCGCCTCGTATCGGCCGCCGACGACGCGACGGCCCGTGTCTGGAGCGTGGAAGGGGGAAACGCGCTTCACGTGCTGTCCCACGGCAACGGCGCGGTCTGGTCCGCGGGGTTCAGCCACGACGATACCCGCGTCGTGACGGGTCACTATGATGGCTCGTTGCGGGAATGGGACGGTGCGACCGGGGTCGAGCTGCGCCGTGCGCACCCGGGAAGGGCCCTGAAGCGGGATCCGCGGCTGGACCCGGACCTCATCTTTGTCAACGGGATCTCCATCCGTGCGCTGTCGATGGCGCTCGGCGGCCGCTCGATCGCCGCGGGTACTTTCTCCTCCTACGGCCTGGACAACCACCTGGTGCTGATCATCGATGCCGCGTCCATGCATGTCGAGCGGATCCTGCCCGGCCACGACGGGGTGATCAACCAGGTGCGGATCGAGCCGGACGGCTCGGCGGTCACGGGCGTGGCCTACGACCGCCGGATGTTGCGCTGGCCGCTGACGGGTCGAGACGCGGCGGCGGTCGAGCCCGAGTCCTACGACTTTCCCGACCAGGTCTTCGACCTCGGCGCGGACGCTGACGGCGAGCACCTCGCGCTCGGCCTCAGCGACGGCAGCGTGTTGATCTGGGACGCCGCGCGCCGCGCATCCGTCCGCCGCTATGCGGCCCGCGGCGCTGCTGGCCTGGCCAGCGTCGCGATGGACCCGCGCGGCCGGCGCGTGGCGCGTGGCATAGTGGATGGACGAATCGACGTGCTCTCGGTGCATCCCGACCTGGCGGAGCTGCTGCAGTGGACGCTCGACCACCGGCTCGTGCGCGACCTGACCTGCGCGGAACGCGCGACCCTCAACGTGCCCGGCGACTGTCCAATTGCTGGCCAGGACGGTTCGACCCCCGGCCGCTTGCGGGCGGCCGGGGCCACTGCGGCCACCGCCGCCGCGGCCAGCGGCGGGCCGACGGACGGAGACGCGGGCGTGCCTGCGGGCGCGTCGCCCGCGGCGCCGGTGCCCGTGACCGCCGGCACGTCTGAGCATGCGCCCGCCTCCGGCGTCTCCGGTGCCACCGGCGCCTCCGGCGCCACCGTCGTACCGACCAGCAGCCCGCCGGCGAGCATGGCGGCGCCGCTTCACCGCTTCACCGCGCCCGGGAACATCACCTACGATGTCACCATGCTGCCGGACGGCGAGCACGTCGTGCTGGCGATGGGCTTCCCGCGCCAGGAAGAGCCGCGCATCGAGACCTACCGGATCGCCGACGGCACGCGGGTGGCCCACTGGCAGCCGCACTCAGGCAACATCCTTCACTGGAGGGTGGATGCGGTGCAGGGTGGGGCGAGGCTGTTCTCGGCCGGCCCCGACCTCGTCCTTCGCGTCTTGCGCTGGGACGCGCCGGCAGATCCCGGCGCGTCGCTCGACGTCGACCAGGTCGTCTACGCCATCGCCCCCGCCGCAGGCGGCGACGTCGTCGCGTACGGTACCGAGTCGCAGGTCGGCGTCTGGGAGTCGCCCGCGAGCGCCGCGTCCGGCGCACCATCCGGCGCCCCGACCGATCCGTGGCGGCGCCACGTCGTCACCGAGACCCGGCAGGCCTACCCCGCCGTCGCGCTCCACCCGGACGGGCGCCGCCTCCTGGCCGCCAAGGGCGACGGCTCGCTGTGGGCCGTCGCGGATTGGCGCGATCCCGCCGGCCTGACCGAATGGCTGCCGCCGGACTTCGAATGGGGCCGCGTGATCCGTTCCGTCGCCTTCAGCCCCGACGGGCGCCTCGCCGCCGCCGGGGGCGACGCCGGCGTGCTCACCGTGTGGGACGCGGCCACCGGGGCGGTCCGCCGCACGACCGTCGTCGGCGAGAACACCATCTACGCCGTCGAGCTCAGCCCCGACAGCCGACACCTGGCCATCAGCGACGACAGCGGTGTCGTCAAGCTCTACGATGCCGCCGCCGGCAACGGGCCCCCCGTGCGCCTGTTCCCCGGCCACGCCGCCGACCGCGTGCCGATCGCGTTCCTCCCCGACGGCTGCCGCCTCCTCACGGCCGACGGCCCCGACGTCCGCGTGTGGGACCTCGGCGTCTGCTCGCGCTAGGCGCCGCCGGGGATGAATCGCCCTGGCGATCCATCCCCGGCCGCCGTCTTATCGGTTCCCTCTCGGGGCGAGCCTGCCCGGACCGAGCGCTGCCAGACGTCGCGCCCAAGGCATAGCCGCCGCGCTCCCGCCCGTCACGGGCACCCCGTCAACCGCGCCGCGATCGCCGCATACACCGCCTCGAGGCCCGCCGCGTCCGGCGCCGCCACGAAGTACGCCGGCACGCTCGCCAGCGACCGCAGCAGGTCGGCGTCGACGTCGTCGCCCAGGCCGATCGTGTGCACCTCCACCCCGGCCGCCCGGGCGCGATCGCCGGCGGCAAGCGCCGCCTCGACCGAGCTGTCCTGCCGACCGTCGGACAGCAGCACCACCACCGGGTGGGCGCCGGCACGGCCTTCCGCCGCCAGCACGTCGAGCGCCGCGCCCAGGCCCTGGTCGATCCGCGTGCCGGTGCCCGTCGCCACCCGCGCCAGCGCCGCGTCGAGCGCCGCCGCGTCGCCGGTCAAGCCCTGCAGCAGCGTCGCCGACTCGGCGAACGTCACCAGCGCCGCGCGGTCCGGGCCCGGCGCCAGGCGCGCCACCGCCACAAACGCCCGCACCGCCTCGGTGGCCGCGGCCAGCTTCGGGCCCTCCATGCTGCTCGACGCGTCGAGCACCAGGACGATGTCCATCGCCAGGTGCTTTGGCCAGCACAGGCCCCGTGCCGCGAACGGCAGGTACACCGTCCCGGGCTCCTTGGTCGGGACCGGCGTAGGCATGGGCGTCGCCGTCGGCCCGACCGGCGTCGGCGGGTCCGTCGGCGTCGCGGTCGCCGTCGGCGACGGGGTGGGCGTCGGGCCGACCACCTCGACCTCCGGCACCGGGAACGTCACCCGGTGCGCCATTCCCCACCCATCGGCGAGATCGGCGAACGCCTGCACGTTCGTCGGCCAGCGGCCCGCCTGTTGCGGCCGGACCTGGAAGCTGACCGACAGCCGGTCCTCGAGCCCCATGACCGCGCGCTGCCAGGTGAGGCGCGGGGCGGCCCACGTCCCGCCGCCGGCGCCGCCCGGCACCAGCGCCATATTCGCCGGCAGCTCGTCGACCAGGTTGATGTCCCGGGCCAGCGCGTCCGGCAGGTGATAGGCCACCATCCGGCGATGGGCGTCCTCGAACCCGCTCACGACGTCCTCGTCCGACGAGGCCAGGTTGGAGGCCGACGGGCTCTGCATCGCCACGACGCGGATGCCGCGACCGCGGATCTCCGCGGCCACGTCGTCCGCCGACGGGTAGCCCGTGCAGTCGACCGGGCGGCGCTGGTTGTTGGGGTCGCAGTAGGCCGCGTTGAGCAGCACCATCACCTGCCGCCGCGTCGCCGGCGTCTCGAAGAGCCCGCCCGCCGCCTCCATCGCGTCGCGCAGGCGCGGCTTGATCTCCTGGTTGGGCGGGTCCATGCGCGTCATGTTGCGCACGGCGTCGGTGTACGTCGCCAGATCGCTCGTCAGCGGCAGCTCGACCTTGTGGGTCTGGTAGTAGCTGACGATGCCGACCCGGTGCCGGTCGAACTTGAGGCGCCGCGCCAGGCCGAGCATCGCGTTGATGACCGCGCCGCTGCGATCGCGGCCCTGCTGGAGCTGGGCGAGGTACGGCACGACGAAGACGATGTCCGTCGGCTCCTCGTCGATCCCGCACTTGCCCGCGACTTCGAGCGTCACCGTCACCGCCTGCCCGAGCTGAATCCGGCCCGGCACGGCCGTCTTCGTGCCGGTGAAGCTGCACGCCCCGTCGTCCGGCACCGGGATCGCCGCCGGGTCGGTGGTGGCCTCGAACACGCTGATGAGGCTGGCCTGGGCGTCGGCGACGTACACCCGCCCTGCAGCGTCGACCACCAGGTCCGCGATGGCCGTCGGGTCCGAGAAGTCGACCGCGCGACCGTCGAGCCGGGCCGTCACCGTGCCGTCGTCGGCATAACGCTCGATGCTGCCGTACTCGCGCAGCGTGAACACCGAGCCGGCCGCGTCCGGCGGCCCGCCGGCCACGCTCCGCGAGTCGCCGGCGACCTTGACCGTCGCCGAAGGCGTGCCGTCGGCCTCGAGGACCTGGACGGTGTCCGCCAGGTCGTCGAGCAGGTAGACGCGCCCGTCGGGCCCCACCGCCAGGTCGATGTAGGGGTTGGTCAGGCCGTCGTCGGGCAGGTCCCACACCGGGTCGAGCTGCGTCCCGGCCTGGTCGTAGCGGTACATCACCATGTTGACGGTCCGCTGGGCGTCGACGTTGTCGGAGCGCATGACCAGGAGCTCGCGGCTGACCGGGTTGTAGGCCATGCTGAACACGCTGCGCTGCATCCGGCCGCTCGAGGCCAGCGGCTTGGTCCACACCGCCTCGATGATGCGCTCCTCGCCCTGCTGCGTGCGGACCGTGGCCGGCTTGAAGCGCCCGACACCGGTCTCGGCCGTGAACTGGTCGCCCGAGCGGCGGGTCTTGGTGTAGTTGGCGTAGATCTCGCCGGCCGTCTCGCTGCCGATGGCCAGGCCCACGCGGGTGACCTCGGCCTCGGTGCCCTGGTCGCTGCCGGACGTGTCGCGCGTCGTGGCGGCCAGGAGCGCCCCGTCGGCGCCGTAGAAGCGCAGGAAGGGTGAGCTGTCGCGGACGAAGACCATGTCGTCGGCCGGCATCGTCAGCGCCACCGGGTTGAAGAGGCGGCTCTCGACCGTGTCGTTGTCGGCCGCGGTCCACACCGTGCGCACGGCCTTGAGCGCCTCGTCGTTGTAGCGGGCGATGACGGTCGACGTCTCGAGATCGGTCTTCTTCTCGCCGCAGGCGCCGGCGTTGGGGTCGTGGGTGGCCAAGGCGAAGTACTGCGCGCCGGTGGGCCGCAAGCGCGGCAGCCGAACGGTGGCGCGGCAGATCGTGCCCTTGTTGGCGGTCGACGCGATGGCCGCCGTCACCTCCTTGCCCTCGACCAGGCACGCCTGCTCGCCCTGGCCGACGAACACGCGGTCCTCGCCGAGCGCGTTGACGCGCGGGGCGCGGCACGTCATGTCGGTCTTGTTGAAGCGCGCCTCGGTGAGGTTGTAGACCGTGCGGAGCTTGGCTGGCGGCGCGCCACCGGCGATGGCGTCGGCCGTGGCCAGGTCCCACAGCTGCACCCGCAGGCCGCCGAGGTCCGCCACCGCCAGGACCGTGCCGTCCTGGGTGATGTCGACATCGCTGAAGTTCGCGAACTGCCCGTCGTCGGTCCCGCGCGCCCCGAACCGGAACACCTCGGCGCCGGTGGCGGCGTCGAGCGCGCGCACGGCGCTCGCCTCGCGGTCCAGCACGTACACGCGCCCGCCGAAGGCCGTTATGCTCTGCACGGGCAGGCCAGACCAGTGGGCCACGTAGGCGCCGCCGAGATCGTAGGCCACGATGCGGTCGACGGCCGGGTCGACCACGAACACCCGGTTCGCCGGCTCGCCGGCCGCGGCCGGCCCGACGGCGATGGCGCCGACCTGCCCGAGCTGGGCGGGGAAGCCGCCCGCCGTTCCGAACGGCGTGGTGAACGCGCCGCTGGGCAGGAGGCGGTGCACGCCGCCGATGCCGCGATCCGCCACCAGGACCATGCCGTCGGGCGCGATGTCGAGGTCGACGGGGCTCTGGAACAGCCCGGCGGCGGCGGCCTCGCGCTGCGGCCACTGGTCGACCATGCGGTAGGCGGTGATCGACGGCGCCTCCTGCGCGCGGGCGGGGGCGTGGCCGCGCGCCGCGGCAACGGCCGCGAGGCAGGCGACGGCCGCGAACAGGGCGGTGAGCGTACGACGACGGGCGATGGGGAGCGGCATGGCGTGGGGTCCTTTCCGGGGCATGGGCATCGGCACGGTCGGGCGGATCGGCGTCGGGCGGCGGCATCCGATCTCACCGATTAAACGCGCGAGGCAAGCACTGGGATAGGACCGCGGGGGTGGAATCCCGCAGCCGGCGCCGGCCGGGAGGCCCGACTCGCTTGGCGCGGGGGATGGCCGGCGGTGGCCCGGAGGATGGCCGCTCGGCGGGGCGTGTGGCATCATGGCAGCCTCGACCGGGCGCGGCGATCGCCGCCGGCGCCGACCCCCGAGGAGGCCAGTCTGATGGACCCCGATGCATCGATCGACGAGGCGGGACGCGATCTGCTGCCGCCTGGTGCCGATGGGCCGCCGCCCGATTTCGCGCCGCCGCCCGACTTGATGACGGCCTTCCTCGAGCTCGTCGGCGCGCCCGTCCCGCCGTTTGCCCTGCGGACCGTCGATGGGCAGACCCTGTCGGATGGCGCGCTGCGGGGCCGGGTGGTGCTGCTCGACTTCTGGGCGTCGTGGTGCGAGCCGTGCCACCTGGCGTCGCCGGTCATGCAGGCGCTGCACGAACGCCACGCCGAACGTGGGCTGGCGGTGGTCGGCGTGCACTGCATGGACTTCGACGCCGACGGGGAGCCCATCGACGCCCCCGACGCCGCCCGCGCGTACGCGGCCGACCACGGCTACACGTTCACGTTCGCGTACGGCGGCGACGCGGCGTGCGAGGCGTGCCACGTCCGCAGCATCCCGGCGTTCATCGTCGTCGACCGCGCGGGCGTGGTCCGCCATGCCGACTTCGGGTTGTTCGAAGAGCTCGAGGACGAGCTGGAGGCGGCGATCGCGCCGCTGGTGGCGGAGGCGGCCGGCGGCGGGTGAGGATGCGGCGGGGGTGCGCGGGGCCGGCCGTGGCCGACCCCGCGTGCGCAAGGGGGGCCCTCCAAAGGAACCCACGGCCCCCACTGGGTTACAAGTGGGACGACACCGCCAGCCTGGGCGTCGCGGCTCGAAGGTCGTGCCGCCGCGGGTTTCACGAAACGAGGTGCTTCCCCGTGCCCCCGCTGCATGACCGTTCCGTCGCCCGAACCGTACCGGTCGCTCCTGGCCAGGGCCCCGCCGTCCGATCGACCGTCCAGCCACGCCGCGGGCATCGTGCCCCCCGCGCGGCTGCGCTCGCGCCGGCTGCTCTCGCTCTGGCTGCGACGGGGCTGGCCGGAGCCCTTGCCGTCTCCCCACCCGCTGCGGCTCAGCCGCAGCCCGCCCGCCTGCACGTCACGATTGAGACCAACATCGTTACCCTCCTCGGCACCGGCCCCGCCCCCGGGGAGATCGAGGTTGTCCGCGCCGGCACCATCGCCGCGACGGGGATCCCGCGGTCAACCCGGCCGGGCGAGATCGACTACGCCATCGGGCTCTGGCGCGCGGAGCCGGCGCGCGTGGAGCCCGGCGATGTCGTGCGCGTGGTGGCAACAGCCCCGCGCGTCGAGGCGACGGTACCCTTCTTGCGCGCGGACTTCGACGAAGCCGGTGGCCGGATCGTCGGAGTCGGTCCGGCCGGATCCGTGATGCGCGTGATGGCCACCTATCACATCGCGCCGGGCGGCGCCGGCCCGACCCGCCAAATCGATGCGCGTGCCGTTGCCGCACCGGGAGACGGCCACTTCGCCGTTGACCTGCCCGGGGCCGCGCTTCAGTCCGGCGATTCCGGCGACATCACGTGGCAGGATGAAGCCGGCCACGTATTTGCCGCGCCCATCGCGGTGTTCGACGGTCGCGTCACGATCGGCCAGCCGCGGTTCACGTTCCGGGCGGCGCCTGGCCTGACGGCCGTCGTGGCGCACGCGACCGCCGGCGGTGGAGTGTCGCTGCAAAGGGCGTTGCGCACCGGCGCATCGCTTGAACCGGCGCGGCGCGACGAGACCGAAGTCCATCTGGCCGCACCCATCGCCGCCGGTGACACGATCACCGTGACCCTCGATCATGCTGCGCTTGGCACCAAGGCGGTCCACGCCGTCGGTATCCCTGGCCTCGACCTCGAGATCATTCCGCAGACCGATGGCGTGATTGGCCGCGCTCCTCCGAGCTCGCTCGCGACCGTGACGGTTCGCGGTCCCGGCGGCGCCGAGCACGCCCGCTCCGTCGTCGCTGGATCCGACGGCCGGGTCGAGGTCGACTTCGCGGGCGTGGCTGATCTCGACCGTGGCTGGCGTGCTGAGATCGCCGTCGGTGCCGGCCGGGGTTGGACGGCCCGGGCCGAGGCGCTGGCCGGGCTGGTGCACGTCGAGACGGACGTTGCGCGGGTGTGGGGTGATGTGGCGGCCGGCAGCACCGTGAGCATCATCGCCTACGATGCGGCGGGGCGCGAGGTTCGGCGCTGGGATACCGCGGCAAGCGCTGGCAGCCGCTTCGGCGTAGACCTCTATACGCGCGGCGGAAAGATCGATGCCGAGGTGCTCGCGCTCACGGCTGGAATGACGCTCGGCGTCGACCTCGATCGCAGTGGCGACCCCCTCCTCCTGCCCATCCCGGTCCTGACAGCCCTTCCCGACGTCGATCGCGAGGGAATCACGGGCGCGGCGCCGCCTGGCTACGGCGTGACCGCCGAGGTGATGGAGGGCACCCAAGTGGTGGCCCGCTCCGGCGATGTGCGAACCGGGGCAGATGGCCGTTACGCGATCTCACTGGCTGGCGCATACGACATCGAGCCTGGCGCTTTCGGCCGGTTGATCTTCCGGCGGCCCGACGGCCACGAGCTGAGCCTGACGTGGGCCGCCGTCGACACGCGGCTGGATCTCGACACTGGAGCACTGTGGGTCAACGCCCCGACGAGCCGGACCGGTGTCGCCCGCCTCCTCGCCCCCGGAGGCGCCCAACGCGCGACCGTCGAGCTGGCCACGCGGCGCGAGACGGGATCCAGACGCCGTGTCAGCGCAGTCGAGACCTTCCGCGACCGGCTGGGCCGGGTGGTTGTGCCCGTGCCTGGCGACACGGTGGATGGGCGGATCGGCGATGTCGACTTCGGCTTTCGGGTGCCGCGGCTGGACGGTGCCGCCCATGTTGACGCCGACCGCGTCGCCGGCAGCACCGACGCGCCACCGGGCACCGCGCTCCGGCTGGAGGCAAGCAGCTTGGCCGGTGAGGTGGGGGCGGTCCACGCCGGGATCGTCCAGGTTGGCGGATCGTTCGCATTCGACCTGGCCCATCCGCCGGTCGGCCAGCCGGCGCTCGACTTGCGCTACAACGCACGGGTCACGCTGCGGCTCGATCAGCGGTCCGAACGCTTCTCGCGACGGGTGGCGGTGCCCGGGCTGGTGCTGGATCTCGGCGGTGCGCGCTTGACCGGCACGCTTGCCCCGGATCAGCCGGCGACGGTGCGTTGGAGCCGTGCGGGTCGGAGGCTTGGCACCGCCGGCACGACGGCGGACGCCGTGGGCGCTTTCAGCGCCGACTTGCGGGATGCCGACGGCCGCCGCTTCGACCTCCAATCTGGCGACACGATCGCGATTTTGACCTCGAGCGCGGTACCTCAGACCGGAATCACGCTGACCGTCCCGACGTTGGATCTCGCGTTCGATCGATCCGCCAACGCCGTGCGCGGACGGGTCAGCCGCACGCCCGGCGACCGATTTCAGATGGAAACCCGGCGCCTCCAGGTCATTCCCGCCGTGCTGCCTGACGGTCGTTGGGACGACAAGCTGGATTGGCTCGACGCCGAGCGTTTCGCCGTCGACTTCGACGACCACCCGGTCCGGCAGCCGCTGACGGGCGAGACTCAAGTCTTCACCGCCGTCACCGGCGCCGTGGCGGAGACCACGCTCGACTTGCCGGATGGCCAGCGTGTGGTGCGCGCGCGGGTCCTCCCGCTGTTGCACTTGCTTCACGGCGGCGACGGGGTGTGCGGGCAGGCCGATCCCGATGCGTCGGTCGACTTGAGGCTGGTCGACGCGTCGGGGCGGCAAGTGGCCGCGTTGCGGGCCGCTGCCGCCCCCGACGGACGGTTCCAGGCACGATGGCGTGAATCGAGCGGGGGCACGGTGCGAATGCGCGAAGGCCAGCGTGTTGAGGGTGAGATCGACCCCGAGGCGGTGTCGTTTACGCTGCCTCCGATGACCGCCACCTTCGACTGGCCCACATTCCGCCTGCACTTGCGCGGACTGCCCGATCACGCGTATCGCGTGCAGTACCCCGCCTTGTGGGATTGCTGGGGCGAGGCCACTGCGGCGCTCCAGCGCCTGGACCGCCTGTACGTCACGACGAGCGAACATGAAACGGATGCCGCAGGCGCGCTGGTCCACGACGTCGCGCGGCTCTTCGAGGAGGGCGCGACGCCCGCGCAGGGCATCCAGGTCGACACCCTGCTCCCCAGCCTCCATCGGGTCTTCACGATGGTTCATGTTCTGCAGGCCGAGCTGCACCTCGGGACCGCTGTCATCCGCGGACGAACCTCACCCGATCATGCGGTCACCATGCACGCCGCGCGCGCCGGAACGCCTTATGGCCTCACGTCGACGCTGGCCGATGGCGAGGGGTGGTTCACCGCGCGCCTTGCGGCGGTACAACCCGGAGGCGTGTCGGCGATCGGGGCCGGAGATGAGATCATGCTCGAGACAGACGGCGACGCGGCCCGCCTTGTCGTACCGGTGCTCGACTTCGACTTCAGCAACGCGACGGGCGTCTCCGGAGTCGCTGCGCCGGAGACCGTGGTGGCGCTGCGGCTGCGGCTCGCGGATGGTCGGGCGTTCGCGACTGAGGTCAAGAGCGACGCGCGGGGCCGCTTTGCATTCACCCCGGCGGACTTGCCGCTCGGCGAGCCGTGGTCGTTGAGCGACGTCCAGGGTGTGCGCGCCGAGCACGTCTTTGCCCGCCATCATCGCGCGGTTCGTGATACCGACGATGGCGGGATTCATGGTCCGCCGCCGGGCCGCGACGCCGCGCTGTATCTGCCCTGGGCGGCGTCCGGGCCGGCGGCGCGTTGAGGCGCTGACCGACGCCGCCGCCGCGCAACGGTAAGAAATCACCTCGGCGTCCATCTCTCCATGTGCAGCCGCACGACAGCGCACCCGATCCTGGCGAGCCGCACGGGTAAACGCCGGTGCCCCGTGAATCGGGGCACCGGCGGCCCAGACCCTGCGAGCTCAGGAACACGCCGGCCCGGTCGATCGTGCGGCCGGCAGCCCGTGGCGGGGCTCTCCCCTCACTTTCGACACGACCGTGGAGATCGTCAATGGCCAGGAACGCATCGTTCCGGAGCGGCATCGCGCCGTCCGAGATCACCCCCGAGCCCATCTACCTCAGCCGCCGGCGCTTCATGCGCGGCGCCACCGCCCTCGCCGCGTCGGGCGTCTTCGCCGGCGCGTGCGGTGGGCGCGAGGACCTGCCGCCGGCGCCCGCGGTGGCCGACCTCGACGCCCCCGGAGGCGCCGGGTCGGGCCTCCCATCCGCCGCCACCCGCCCGGCCGGCCCCGCCGTCACGCTCGGCG
>CAYQBA010000025.1:0-20439 GCA_964415605.1 uncultured Anaerolineales bacterium
GATCGCCATCGGCGCCGGACCCGGCAGGCGTCGCGGGCGGGCGTGATCGGCCGCGTCGGCGGGACGGGCTCGATGCCCGCATCCGGCGCGGCGATCGCGCCGGGCCCCGCGCCGGATGCGGCGGTCGTGGCCGCTTCCTCCCGACCGCATCCCGCCTCCCGTCCACCGCGGCGCCGCGTCCGGCGGCCGGCGCCGGGGCCTGTCGAGGTGTCGCTCCCGATCCGGACCTCCACCCCGATCCGCGCCAACATCGCACGGCCCCAGCGGTCGATCTCGCCGGCCGTCCACCAGTCGAGGCCGACGATGGCCAGCCCCGGCCGCCCCCGCTCGTCCACGACCCCGACAAGCGGCAGCTTGCGGCCAGCGGCCTCGATCCATGCCGCCGGGCCGCCGCGCGCGGCGCGGCCGCCGTCCTCCGCCCCGTCAGCGACGCCAACCCCGCCGAAGAGCGGCGCGATCCCGGCCGCGCGCACGCGACCGATGATCGTCGCCGCCGTCGCCTGCGCCTGGCTCTTGCCCAGCGGCATGCCGGCGGCCGTCAGCGCCCGGCTCACATCGCGGAAGCTCAGGCCGAGGAGGTGGAGCGCGGCGGCGAGGTGCCTGACGCCGACGGGCACTTGCCCACGGTCGACGCCCGCCGGATACACGCGAAACGTCCGCCCACAGTCCAGGCACGTGTAGCGGTGGGCGACGGCAGCGGCCGGCGGCACGGCATGTGCGGCCGGCCCGGCGCCCCGGGCATGTACGGCATGCGCGGCCGGCTCGACACACGGAGCGATCTCGACGCGTGCGGCCGTCTCGACACACGGAGCACGCTCGGCGTGCCCGGCACGTGCGGCGGCACGTGCGACGCGGACCGGCTTGGCGACGGTCTGGCGCAGCCGCAGACGGCCGCTGCCGCAGCCGGCGTGCGGGCAGGCGGCCGGGGGCGCGACGTCCTCGCCGATCGGGTCGCGGTACGTGAGCGTGATGTGCATGTGGGAACGAACGTCTGGCGCCGCGAAAAGGTTCCATCGCCGGGGGGAGCCCCCGAAGCTCACCCCGGCGCGCGCCGCCACGACGGGCGCGACGCCGTCATTCGACCGATGCGCGTCCCAAATCCCCTACTGCCCTCCCCTGTAGCGCGCGGCAGGGCACGGCACTTCCACGGCGATGCTCGCGTAGATCGCCGCAAGGTCTTCGCCATCGGGTGCGCGGAGGAAGAAGGACGGCCGGCTGGCCATCGCCAGGAGAGCATCGAGCTCGAGGTCGTCGCCCAGGCCGATCGTGTAGATCACGATGCCGCTGTCCTTGGCACGCACCGCCAGATCGACGGCCTCGGAAGCCGGACGGGGGTTGGAGCGCCCGTCGGTGAGCAGCACGATCACCGGTGTGTTGCCAACACGTCGACGCGGCGGTGCCAACTCAGCGGCTGCAGCCTCCATGGCACATGGGATGCAGGTCTGGGTGCCGAGGCTGGCGTCGCGCAGGGCGATCTCCAACGCTGGGCGGCGGCTGGAAAGGTGTTCGGCGACCTGCGCCGTGGCGTCGAAGGTAACCACGGCGGCGCGATCGCCGTCGTCGAGCTTGAGGAGCGCCAGGTAGCCCAGGGCAGCCTCGCGGGCGGCATCGATCTTGCTTCGGCCCGCCCTGGTGCCTGCTGCCATGCTCGAAGACGTGTCCAGCACCAGCACGACATCCTGGCGCACCTGGTCCGTGAGGCACCGTTCACGCAGGCCGATCGGCAGGTAAATAGGGCGCGGCGGCGCCGACGGGGTCGGCGTGGGCAGGGGTGTCGGACTGGCCGTGGCCGACGGGGTCGGGGTGGCGGTGGGGGTTGGCCAGGGGGTCGGCGTGTCATTTGGCGTCGGCGATGGCTGTGTCGTCAGCGTCGGGGTTCCGGTGGGCAGACGACCGTTGGTGGTGAGCACGTCCATCACGAAAGCCGGCTCCCGGCAGGGATGCAGCTCGCGGCTGATCTCAACGCGCGTCCCACCATCGGACACTGTCATATAGACCGCGAGCGGTGCCTTGGCGGGGCCGCCTCGATCGAACAAAGGGTGATCGAGCGCTGCCACGATCCCCGTCCCATCCGCTGCCCAGTCCAAAGCCGCGGGAACGTCTGGCATCGGGCCGTATGTCCATCCGCTCGTGCCGTGTACGTCGAACGCGCCGTTGGCGAGGGCACCAACCCTCACCTGGGACTTCACCGATGCCCATGGCGCCAATCGCGTCTCGTCGGGATCCATCATCTTCCTGACGATGATGGCCAGCATGCCGTGGTTGAAGGTGCCGAAACTGAAGGCGACGTCCATGACGGCGTCAGCGTCGGCGACGGGGATCGATCGCACGGTCCCAGACGACAAGTCTGCGATGTTGATCGTCGGCTGCATGCCAGAGGTCGTCGCGGCAATGTGCCCGCCGGGATGCAGCGCCATCATGGGGAGGTAGTGTTCGCCGAAGTGCCCTATCCAATCCGGCATGAGGATGGGAGGGGCCACCTCGACCATGCGGATGGGATCGATGGTGTGGAGAGCCAGCGCGACGGGGGCTGCCGGGTTGCCCGTCACTTGCAGCGCCCGGGTGAGAGCATAGACACGCGTTGCCGTGCCGTCTGCCATCAGTGCGACGGCGGGCCGCGGCAGCTCGAGTTGCTGCCGCGGGGGCCCAAAGTGGTGCGAGCCGGGGCGGTCGGGCCCTGCCGGGATCGGCGCGAGTTCGGCGAGGCTGTACTGTTCGATCCTGAACGGTGCCGCACGGGCCTGGCCACCTCGCTGGCCGCGGACCCATGCAGCTGTGGCGACGAGCAGCGTGTCGTCATCGGGCAGAATCTCGATGCCATGGTAGAGCGACGGGCCGACGGCGGTGGTGGCGATGGACCACCGGTCGATACCCTCACCCAGCCGGCGCATGACGTAAATCGCCCCGTACGGCTGTGGCTCGTCGACGGCAGCCTCGATCGCGCGTGAGGCGCGCAGCGTGTCGCTGAACGGCTGGCTCCAGAACTCCGTGCCCATGCCCGCCACCACTGTCCTCAAATCAGGGCTGGCCCGGAGCGACGCGAGGCTTGCACGGCTATAACGATGGTCGAGAAGCCATTCGTCGCGCTGATGTCGCACGACGCTGACGACATTCTTGCATCGTGAAATGACGACGTCCGGTCCATAGTTGAAGGTAAAGAACGCCAGTCCCTCGATGGCTGCGGCACCCTCTTGGTCCGGCGCGGCTTCGATAGCCATGCCGTGTAAAGCCACGGCAACCGTGGCCGTGCACAGTGCCGCAATCACGGCCAGGTCACGGCGCATACAAAGGAGAGTGGTGCGTCTCATGTTGCGTCCTCCGATGGACGAATCGCTTCAGTGATGAAAGAGTCATGAGTCGACACAAAGTGCTACGAGATTCGCGTAGATTCTCCAAAGCTTCGTGGTGTCGTCAAGAAACACGGCGGACGCTGGGAGCGCCAACATCCTATTTGCCATCGGCGGCCGTCAGTCGCCATGAATGCAGCGCTCCCAGCAATGGCCATAGTTTCTTGACGACTTCCCAAAGCCTACTTGTACAGTGAGCCTCCTCTCGGCTGGAGCAGGTAGTCCTCGGTTTCGCCGATCTCATACCCATGGTCGTAGCCCCGACCGTCACCAGCGGTGGGCGCCGTTGTCTCCGACAGGGTGATGCGCATCCATGTTTCCGCGCCCGGATCAACGCTCCGGAAGGCCGGAGTGCTGATCAGATGGTTACCCGCACCTAACGTGGTCAGCTGATCCTGAACCACCCATTCAGACACGGTGTGCACCTGACCCTGGTCCTGACACGTGAAGATGTCGCCCCACTGGCCATTGTGATTGAGATCCAACCAGACATTCGTATGACGACTTCGCATGCTGGTCGTCACCCGCATCCTGTATGTAAACTGCGTCATTTGGCACGGCGGCAGACTAACCGGAAACTGCACGCCATCATCAGCTCCATCCCGGTCTGCAGCGCCCGCAGGCGGATCAAGGTTTGTGACCAGGTCCGCGTCAGGCAGCAAGTCCGCGTCTTCCTCGTTGGTAACCGCATCGCCAAGCCAGCTATCCTGGCTAAGGAGCCTGTGGAACGGCCCAGCAGGAAGGCCGGTGGCAAGATCGCGAACGGTCGGGAAGGCTGCGGGAACGCCAGCGTATGCTTGCATAGTCAGGCTGAAGTGGTTTGTACTGTCAGGTGCGTCACCCAGATCGCGCTCGTCTTCACCCGTGCAACTGTTGCACTCATCACTCGCCAGATCGAGCACTGGGGCGGCAGCGGGCAATGGAAAGGTCGGGGCTCCGATGCCCGTGACGGGGTTGACAAGACTGAGCATGCCTCCAGCGAAGTCCGAACCCCAGAGCCTGCCCATTCCGTCAAATGCAAGCCCGCTGAAGGTTACGCGAGGAGCTGCGGGTCTGGGGTTCGTTTGGGCACCATTCCCTCGACTAATGGAGAACAAGTGCCCAAGCGCCGCTCCAGGAGCTCTCGCCTCACCAATCAGCCCAAAGCGCCCGGTTGCATCGCACGCAAGGTCCGAACCACCGCCTCCCACGTACGGAAGGCCACCAGAGCCGATGAGATTCAGTGGATCGGAGAGGCTTCCGTTCATCGGAACGTCGCCCCCAGCGAAGAGTTGTTGGCCATCGCGCGCAAGTCCGTTGGCCGCGACCGCGATCCCGGAGCCGCAGGGCGTAGCCGGAAGGGGCGGGAATCCCGACGTGCATACCTGCCCACCCGCGGCGTCGCCGTAGGTCAGGTTGGGCTGTGGGCCAGCGGCAATGGGGGCAGCCGCAACCGTCTGGAGTCCGGCTGGCGCACCAACGATCGGTGCGATCGCGACGGCTCCGGTGCACGTGTTGATGCGCAGGAGTTGATTGCCAACGCCGAGCCCCCAGATGATACATGCCGTTCCATCACAATTCAGACTCGGCACCGTCTGAGCCGCCACCGGTGTGACTCGGGGGCTTGACTGAGTCACGCCAAACAAGACGATCACTCCCATGAGCGCGACCATCGCGCGCATTCGCACAGGGGCTCTCACGCCATACTGGACGCAGGTTGCCGTGATGCTTGGGATCGCGGAGAGCGCGGCGAGGTAGCGCTGCACGTAGCCTTTGGCCGTCGAGAACACTGTGGAACTCCTTGGGTGTGACTGGTGCTGATAAGGTGCTTTGCCGCATCTGGCAAGCCTGAACCAGAGTACTCAGCTACCGCTGCACTTCCGTCACACCAAAGCGTCACGCTCCCGCAATCGCGTTAAGCTGGAGATGCCCTTTACTGCATGCAGAGCTCCGCCGGTCGAGTCCACCTTATGGTCTCAACCAAGTCGACGTCCGGATCTCAATCTCTCACCCCGTCGCCCCCAGCGCCGCCAAGGCGCTCGCGACGCTGTCGTCCGGCGCGACCTTGACCTGCACGTCCTCGATCCGTCCGTCGGGGCCGACGACGAAGTGGCTGCGGATGATGCCGAAGTACGTGCGCCCGTACATCGACTTCTCGCCCCAGACCCCGTAAGCCGTGGCCACGGCGTGGTCCTCGTCGGCCAACAGCGGGAAGGTCAGCCCGTGCTTGGCCTTGAACCGCGCGTGCGACGCCACGCCGTCCGGGCTGACGCCGAGCACGACCGCGCCGCGCGCCGCGATGTCGGCCTGCCGGTCGCGGAACCCGCACGCCTGGCGGGTGCAGCCCGACGTGTCGTCCTTGGGGTAGAAGAAGAGGATCACCCGCCGCCCGCGGAAGTCCGACAGGCGCACCGTCCCTCCGTCGTCCGACGGCAGCGCGAAGTCCGGGGCCGGGTCGCCGATGTTGAGCGTGGCTGCGGTCATCTGGGTTCCGTTCCTCGTCGGGGTGCAAGCGCGGTTGCGATGGCCGGCATTGTAGCCCACCCGGAGCCCCGCTTCCCAACGCCGCCCGGCGCGTCCCCGGCGCCGGGCGCGGATGCCCGCGGCCAACGGCCGGAGGCTCGGCAACCGGGCCGCCCGTTGGCAGGTCAGGCGTGGATCAACAGCCTCCGAGTTTTAGGTTTTGCAATGTCATCCTTGATTTTTCAAAAGTCGCTATTGACAAATCAAACCTCATCGCGTATCCTGGTGCCCGCGGCGCCCACGCGCGCCGGACAGCCCGAGTCAGATCCGCCCCATCCAGGAGGCCAGCGATGTTGTACCCACCGATCGACCTGTACGACTGGGCCCGCGAACGCCAGGCGGACCACCTCGACGAAGCGATGCGCCTCGGCGCGCTCCGCGGTCTCCCCGTCCCCGACTGGCGTCGCGCCGTCCGCGCCGCCGCCGGGATGGCGTGGGGCCACGTGGGGCAGCGGCACTGATGCGCCCGGACCGCCGCCAGATCGCCGTGGACACGCGGCCGACCGATCCGGTGCCCTGTCGCACCTGCCGGCCGGGCGGCATGTCCGACCCGGTGCCCTGTCACACGCACCGGCCGGGCGGCATGTCTACCCCGCCGACCATCCTGACGCCCGCCCCGGCGAGGACCGCATGAGCCGGGCGCCCGTCATCACCCGCTGCCCCGCGTGCACCGGGCCGCTCGCCGTGGCGCGGCTCGTCTGCCCGCGCTGCGACACCGCGGTCGAGGGCCGGTTCTCGGCCGGCCCGTTCGCGGGGCTGACCCCCGAGCAGCTCGCGTTCGTCGAGGCGTTCGTCGTGTGCGAAGGCAAGCTGAAGAGCATGGAGGCCGAGCTCGGCATCTCGTACCCGACCGTTCGCGCGCGCCTGCACGAGATCATCCGCGCCCTGGGCCACGAGCCCGGCGGCCGCGACGCCCCCGTGGCCATGAGCCCCGACGAGCGCCGGCAGATCCTCGAGGACCTGGAGGCCGGCCTGATCGACATGCGCGAAGCCATGCGCGCGCTCAACCTGACCCAACCCGATGAAACCTGAGGAGATGACCCAAACCATGCAACGCAAGTCCATCACCACCACCGCGTCGCCGCGCGTCGTGGTCAACGATCTGCCCGGCGACGTCCGCGTCAAGGGCTGGGACCGGACCGAGATCCTGGTGGAGTCCGACGCCGACGTCGCGATCGCGCTCGAGCCGACCCCCGACGGCGCGCGCATCCACTGCATCGGGGACTGCCGCATCCACGTCCCGAGCGGCGCCACCCTGGAGGCCGGCGCGGTCCGCGGCGATGCCCGCATCGGCAGCGTGAGCGGGAGCCTCACCCTCGGCGAGGTCTCCGGCGACCTCCGGCTGCGCCGGACGGGCGCCGCGACCGTCGGCGCCGTTTTCGGGGACCTCTCCGCCCGCGGCATCGCCGGATCCCTGTCCGTGGCCAACGTGTACGGCGACGCCAGCGTCGACCGGATCGCGGGCGATCTGACCTTCACCCGCGTCGGCGCCGATGTCCGGATCGGCGACGTCCAGGGCGACGTCACCGTCGCGGCGGGCGCCGACGTGCTCGTCGACCTGACCGGCCAGGCCGTCCGCGGCGGCGCCGTGCCGCCGATCCCCCCCGTGCCGCCGGTGCCGCCCGCCCCGCCGTCCACGCCGGGATGGGCCACCGAGTCCGGGCTCGAGGTGCACCTCGACGTCGATCTCGACGACCTTGCCGATGCGGGCGACGACGGCGGTGACGCCCGCGACGACGGCGGTGACGACGCCGCTGAAAGCGCGGCGCCGGCGGGGACGGCATCCGACTCGCCGGCCGCCGATCCCGGCCCGGCGCGCCACTTCGACATCCGCGCCGGCGCCGACGTCTCGCTGCGGCTGCCGCCGGCGTTCGGCGCCACCCTCACGGTGACGAGCGGCGCCGGCGACGTCGGCATCCGCGTCGCCGGGGCGCAGGTCGAGCGCGACGGCCAGACCAGCCGCATCGTGCTGGGCGACGGCCATCACCAGCTCAACGTGCAGGCCGGCGGCCGGGTCACCCTCGCGCCCGCCGCGGCCGAGCCGTGGGTCGAGTCGCGCACCTGGGGCGAGATGGGCGACGAGTTCCGCACGATGGCCGAGCAGTTCGCGCACCGCATGGAGTCCCAGCTCGGCGCGATGACCGGTCAGCTCAGCGAGCGGCTGGCCCACCTGTCGCACAACCTGCCGGACGTGCTGATCGCGGCGGGGCTGCCCGACGAAGAGGCCGAGCGCATCAGCGAGCGCATCCGCCAGGCCGGCGAGCGCGCCGCCGAGCGCGCGCAGCGCCACATCGAGCACGCCACCCGCACGGTGCAGCGCCGCGCCGACGAGACCACCCGGCGCAAGGCCGTGAAGGTCGCGTTCCGCACCGGACCCGGCGGCGAGGGCGAGCCGCGGCCCGCGGCGTTCCGCTGGACCCGCGGCCCCGAGGCCGCCCCGCCCGCCCAGGCCTCCACCGAGGAGCGCATGCTCGTGCTGCGCATGCTCGAGCAGGGCAAGATCACGACCGACGACGCCGAGCGCCTGCTCGCCGCGCTCGAGGGGCGGCGGCCATGACCGCCGCGATCGAGGGGCGGACGCCGCCCGCACCGCACGACGCCATCGTGGTCCGCTCGCCGGGCGCGGTGCGCGTCGTGCCGGCGGAGCCCGGCGCGATCACGATCGCCGCCGGGACGCCGGCCGAGCTGGCCGTCCAGGTGCGGGAGATCCGCGCCCTGTCCGGCCAGCCCGCCGGCACGCTGATGCGGCGCCTGCTCTTCATGTGGCTGCGCGTCTTCGTCCACGAGACCAAGGCCAACGGCAAGGTCGAGCGGGTGAACCTCCGCCTGCCCGTCCCGGTGCCGCTGGTGGGTGCCCTGCTGCGCCGGAGCCTGCCGAGCGCGCAGGCCCTGCGCGCCGCCGCGGTGGCGACCGAGTCGGACGATGGGCGCGCGGCGCTCGGGCGCTACCTCGAGTCGTGGATGGGCTTCGAGCTCATCCGGGTCGAGTCCCACGACGCCGCCAGCCACAAGTCCGAGCTCGTCGTCATCGGGCTCGACTGAAGGCCGGGTCCGGCCGACCACATCCCACGCGCGCCCCCTCGACGAGCGCCGCCGCGGCCCGAACCCGCGGCGGCGCTTGCGCTGTCGATGTCCGTCAGCTGCGCGTCACGCGATGACCCGGCAGCACGAGGTGGCGCGGGAGAAGCGGCCGCTCGCCGCCGTCGCCCCCGTCCTTGACGGCCTCGAAGTCGAGCCCGTTGGCCGCCGCGATGGCACGGGCCAACCGCTCGATCTCGGCCGCGCTCGACACGTCGGCGTACACATGCCGCGCCACGTCGAGCAGGCCGCCCGACTGGACCACGACCATCGGGAACGGGCCGACGACCCGCGCCGGCGCGGGCGCCGGAGATGGCGCGGGGCCATGCGGCGGCACCGGCGACGGCGACGGGGCCGGGGACGGTGCGGGGGCGGGCGCCGATCCGCCCGGCCGGGCCAGCCGGCCGTGGAGCGGCGGCAACGCCTGCTCGGCCGCGACGATCCGGCTCAGCATGTCGGGATCGTTGGCGAGGTCGAAGTCCGGCCACCCGGTGGCGGTGCCCTCCCAGCCGAAGTCGACCACGCCCTTGACGAAGGTGTCGTGCGAGGCGTGCCACATGTACCAGTGCCGCTGCGCGGCATAGTCGCCGATGCCGGGCAGGCGCGCCCACTCGGTCTGCGCAAACGCCTTGTAGCCCTTGCCGCCCGGGCCGGGGCGCGGCGTGGCATCGTCGATGCCGCCCTCGGTGATGAACAACGGCAGCCCTTCGAGCCCCATGTCCTTGAACAGACGGTACACCATCCGGTAGCGCAGCGTCAGCCAGCCATCCAGGCCCGGGTCCCAGATCTGCTCGGCACCGACGCCGGTGAAGCGGTTCTCCCGCCCATCCCACTGGTTCTTGCCGTCCGGCGTGCGCACCAGGTACTGCATGTACGGGCCGCTGTACTCGTGGAGCCCCAGCGCGTGGCCGTGGGCAAGCGCATGCTCGAGCGCCGGGCGGAACTTGCGCCAGGTGGCCCCGCCGTCGGTGATCTCCGGCGTGCCGGTGGAGAAGCAGCCGATGATCGCCTTCTTGCCGATCGCCTCCAGCGCCTTCATCCGGTCGATCTCGAACTCGGCGTAGCGGCCGATCTCGGACGCGACGTGGAAGGCCTCGTTGTAGCCTTCCCAATAGTCCACCGCCGGATGGCGCCGGGCGCTGTCGAGGACCCGCTGCGTGAACTCGCGCGCCACCGCGCCGCCGAGCTCCTGCCGATCGGTGTGCAGGCGCCCGATGATCGTCACGCCCATCTGCTTGAGCGCCACCAGCAGGGCATCCTGGTAGACCAGCGTCTTGAACACGTTGGCGCCGCTGCGCCGGTAGTAGTCGAGAATCCTGGCGTGATCGCGGCTGTCGTTGGCGTGCAGGCCGGTGCGCATGGGCAGGTACCTCCGCGGGGATGGCGCCGAACGGGCGGGATGTGCGGGCGATGCTATCAGACACCGCCCGCCCCGGCAAGCGCCATGCCGCCTGCCGGCCTCCCCACCCGTCCCTGGCTCACTTGTAGCGCAGGAAGAGCCCGCCCGCGCCGACCGCCCAGCCCTCGCTGCCGTCGGCCGCGATCCAGATGTCGTTGACGGCCCGGTTGCCGGCCTGGACCGTCGACGCAATCCAGCTCGATCCGTTGTAGCGGTACAGGCCCGTCCGCCCGCCGCCCGCCCAGATCAGGTCCGGGGCGAGCATCTGCACGGCCTTAAGGTCCTCGCCGCCGGTCGCCGGCCGCGCCGCCATCGCGGCCCACTTGCCGTCGGCGCCGAGCGCCCACGTGCTGCCCCGCGCCCCCACGGCCACGCCTTCGGTGCTCGACCGCACGTCGATGTCGAGCAGCGCGCCGGTGGCGGGGCCTGGCGACCAGTCGGCGCCAGCATAGGTGTAGATGCGCGACCCGCTGCCGTTGTTCTGCACGGCGTACACCGCCGTCGGCCCGAGCATGCTGATGGCGGCGTACTTGTGCGCCGTGTTGCGGTCCGCGGCCTTGGGCGGCGCGAACGCGCCGTCGGCGTACCGCAGGCGATGCCCCTTGTCGTCGCCCAGCAGCCACCCGGTGAGGCCCTGCGGTCCCATGACCGCCGCCACCGCCTTCCAGTTGTCGGTGTACGTGCCCGTCCCCACCTTCACCCAACGGCGCGACCGCAGCTCGATGACCGCCCCGCCGTCGCCCGCCATGAAGCCCTGGGTCGCCGACAGGAGGTGGATCGTCCGCAGCGTGTCCTGCACCGGCACGGCGATCGAGGTCATCTTCGTGCCGTCCCAGTGCAGCACGGCGCCGCTCGTCCCCGCGAAGTACACGTCGTTCGGCCCGCTGCCCTGGACCGCGAAGAAGTCGACGGTCGGCAGCTTGATGTCCTGCGGGGTGAAGATCGACCATTGCTTGACCGGCAGCTCGGTCGCGGTGGCCGTCGCGGCCGGGGATGCCGGCGGGCGTGGCGTGTCCGTGGCGCCCGCGGTGGACGTCGGGGACGCCGTGGCGGTCGCGGGCGGCGCCGTGGCGGCCGTCGCGGACGGTGTCGCGCTCGGCGGAACCATGGTCGCGGGCGTCGGGCTGGCCGGGCCGGGCGTGGCCGACGCCGCCGGCGCGTCTGTCGGCGCTTGGGTGGCCCCGGTGGGCGTGTCCGACGGCCCGGCGCCCGCCGGCGTGGCCGTGAAGAGCGGCGGCAGCGCCGTCGGCGTCGTGCGCCCGCAGCGCAGACCGCGCGCGCACGTCTGCCTGGCCCACGGGACGAACGCTCGGCACACGCGCGTGGTCCCGATGCCGCACGCCTCGGGGGGCGACGCGGGGCGTGTCGCGGTGGCCGTGGCGGTGGCCGGCACGGCCGTCGTCGCCGCCGCCGTGGGCGAGCCCGGGCCAGCCGTGCCGGTCGTGGTGGTCGGCGTGGCGTCGCTGTCCGTCGGGGTCGGCGTCGCCGTCTCCGCGCCCTCGGGCGTCGGGGTGAACGACGGCAGCGCGGTTGGCTCGGGCGTCGACGTCATCGGCGGGACGGCATCGTAGACCGCGATGCCGTCGGTCAGCGTGCCGACCCACATGGCCGTGTCCCTCGGCGTGATGACCGTGATCTGGTTGCTCGGGAGCGGCGCGTTGTCCGGGGTGTACGCGAACCAGTCGGTCCCGTCGAACACCTTGATCCCGCCGACCGGCGGCACCTTCCCCGCGCCGTTGCGGTGCGTGCCGGCCCACAGGCGCCCGGCATAGTCCAGCGCCAGGTCGGACACGAGGCCGTCTTCGCTGAAGATCTTGGACTCCCAGGCACCCGGAGCACAGTCGGACAACGGGCACCAGTTGACGACCGCATGGACGCCGTAGCCGTCCAACCAGTGGAAGTTGGGGTCGCCGTCCCACGCCCCCACCCACACGCGGTCGCGCGCACGGTCGACCGCCACCGACGTCGTCTCGCCCTCCTCGCCGAACGCCTTGAACGTGGCGCCGGTCTTCTTGCTCCACGCCTTCCAGGCCGTCCCGTCGAACCGCGACACGCCGCCGCCCGTGTACAGCCGCGTGAAGGTCCCGTTGAGGTTCTCCTTCCAGACCACGACGGGATGATGGCTGGCCCACATGTCGCCGGACTGCGGGTCGACGCTGAAGTCGCTGATGCCGTTGCTGCCGAGCTTCTGGCCGGTTGGGATCGCGCTGTAGTCGTAGCGCACCCAAGTCTTGTCCGCCGGGTCGTAGACCGCGATGCCGTAGCCCGACGATCGTCCGTCGCCCGTGCCGGCCCAGATCCGGCCCTTGAGGTCGATGGCGACGGCCGGCACCGTCTGGTCCGGCAGCTGGCTGTTGTCGAGGTCGAAGACCTCCCAGTCCGTGCCGGTCCACTGGCCGAGCCCGCCGTCGAGGTAGCACTGCGCGAGCTGCCGCTTCTTCGTCGTGCAGGTGTCGTACGACCACACGGTCTCGCGGCCGCCGGCCCACACGCGGCCGTCGGCGCCGACAGCGACCTGGGCCGAAGCGTCGCTCGCCGGGCCGCGGTAAATCTGGTACACGGCCGTGCCCTTGGTCACGCTGCGAACGAGCTTGGGGCTGATGTTGAGAAACGGCCCGATCCCCGCCCGTTCCGCGGTGTAGCCGGTGACCCGGTAGTACGTCGGGTCGTTCTCGATCCGGATAAAGGCCGGGAGCACCGGGAACAGCCGATCGAAGGCCGCCCGGTCGGGCACGTTGACCTTGAGCCGGTCGAAGCCGTCGCGGGTGTCGAGCGTCACGGTCGCGACCTTGGCGCCCGCCCCGAACATGCGCCAGCTCTGCCAGCGCGTGCCGTCGAAGCGCGCCACGCCGCGGTCCTTGAACGACACCCACGTCTCGCCCTTGGCGGGGTCGTGCGCGATGCCGGCGATCTGGTTGCTCGGCAGGCCGGTGTCGCCGGTGCGCAGCGGGATCCAGCTCTGTTCGTCGTCGTTGTACCCCCGGATGCCGAACCCGCCGCCGTGCCGGTGATCGCGCGTGCCGATGAGCTTGAGCGGACCGTCGGCGACAAGGGCGGTCACCATGGCGTCGCTGTCGCCGGCGATGCCGTCGAAGTCGACGTAGTCCCAGATGTCGTCGGACGCGAAGCCCAGGTCGCCCGCCGCCGAGGAGTCCCCGAAGGTGTTGTTGTGGGTCAGGATGGCGATCCCCTGCCCCGTGTCGTAGCCGTTGCCGTGCCCGATCCACACCCGCCCGCCCGCGTCGATGGCGATCGACCCGATCCAGTTGCCGCGCAGCCCCTTGAGCTGATCCCCGACCTTGCGGCCGCGCACGTAGTACGGCGTGCCGCTGTTGCACGACGTCTTCTGGAACTTCTGGATCAGCATCACGCCCCGCCCGGCCGTGCCGACCCACATGCGGCCGTCGACGTCGGGCTCGAGATCCGTGATGTGGTCGGAGAAGCACGCGCCGCCGCCGATCGGGAGCCACGAGATCCACTTGCTGCTGGCGCCGTCGAATGCCGCGAGCCCCCCGCCCGTCCAGACCCAATAGCCGGGCGCCGAGATGCACTCGCTGTCGCCGCACGCGTTGAGGTCCCACACGAAGTACGGCCGCGTGCCGACGTACAGCACGCCCGCCGAGCTCAGCTCGAGCTCCGTCACGTTCTCCGACGGGATATGCGTGAACTTCTCGCCGTCGGAGGTCCGCTCGATGACCGGCCGGAAGGCCTTGTCCCACGTGCCGTCCGCCGGGCGGAAGCGCGCGATGCCGCCGCCCTTGAAGGAGCCGTTGGTCCGGGCCTTGGCGTTGTAGAGGTTGGGGTCCCACTCCTGGGCGAACCCCACCCACAGGTAGCCGTCCGCCGTCGGCTCGATGGCCGTCGTCACCCGCGCCGGCATCCCGGGAGACACCTCGGGCGAGATCGTGTGCCAGGCCTCTTCCCCCGGCGCCAGCCGCGACAGCCCGAGGTTGGTGGCGGCCCACACCGTGCCGCCCGCATCGACCTCGATGTCGTACACCCGATTGGAGCGCAGGCCGTCCTGCGGCGCGAGGTACTGCCGGAACCCGCCCGACCGGAGGTTCCAGCGCACGACGCCGCCGCCGTCGGTGGCCACCCAGGCGCTGTCGCCCACCCGCACCATGCGCTGGATGCGGTCGCCGTTGGCGTAGGTCATCCAGCGCCCGGACTCGGGCAAGGGGCCGCCCGCCGCCGGCCGTGCGCTGACCCAGCGGGCTCCGAACCCCTCGACCAGGGGGCCGCCGGTGGCCAGCGCCGCCGCCGCCAGGATGGCCAGCGCGGCCACCCGGGCCATCGGTCGTGCCCGGACCATCGTCGCGGAAGGGCTCATCGAAATCGGGTTCAAGGATCACCTCGTGAGTTGCTGGCCGAGCCGTGGCAGGAACGCCCGATCTCGGACTTCGAACGGCCGCCACAAGGCGGCGCCGCGGTCGAGCATCCCGACCCACATCCCCTCCGGCGCCGGTCCCAGGGCGGCGACCTCGTCGGCGGGCAGCCCGCCGTCGGCCACCGTCATCGCCTGCCACCCGGCCGCGTCGTCGAGGATGCGGATCCCCGCGGCCGGGGGGATGACGCCTGCATGGTTGCGGTGCAGCGCCGCCCACAGGCGACCGCCGGCGTCGACGGCCAAGGCGCGGACCGCGCCACCGTCTTCGAACCGCTCGGCGGACCAGTCGTCGCCCGCGCACGGGCGCGCGCAACCGTCCAACGTCGCGTCGATGCCGATGCCCGTCAGCCAGTGGAAGCCGCCGCGCCCGACCCAGCCGCCGGCCCAGACCCGGCCGCGGCCGCGGTCGAACACGATGCTCGTCATCTCGCCGTCGTCGCCCTGCGCGGACAACGGGGCTCCGGTGGATTTCGCCCAGCGGGACCAGGTCCGCCCGTCCCAGCGCGAAAAGCCGCCGCCGCGAAACACGCGTTCGCACTGCCCGGCCGGATCGCACGCCCAATCGGGGTGCGCCTGGTGCGCCAGCCAGACATGCCCGGTGACGGGGTCGACCGCGATGCCCGAGACGTTCATGCCGCCGAAGCCCGGACCGCCCGTCCGGCTGTCGTGGACCGTCCACTGGTCGCCGGCGGGATCGTACGCCGCGGCCCCTTCGCCGGCCGTGCCGATCCAGACGCGGCCGGCACCGTCGACGGCAATCGCCTGGGCCGACGTGAGCCGCGACGGCGCGCCGGCAGGCGTCCGCCAGGCATCTCCGTCGAGCACCGCGACGCCCCCGTCGAGCCAGTCCTTGCCCCCCCACACGCCGGCGCGCGCGGCGACCCACACCCGGCCATCGGGCCCCACCGCGAGCCCCGTCACGCGGTCGCCCGGCAACCCGCCCGGCGCACCCGTGAACCGCCACGTCCGCCACGCGCGGCCGTCCCAGCGCGCGACGCCGCGCCCATCCGTCCCGAACCACACGTCGCCGCTCGTCGGGTGCCGCACGATGGCCGAGACACGGTTGGACGGCAGGCCGGCACCAGCCGTCGCGCGCGTCGTCCACGCGCCGCCCGCCGATCGGGCGAGCACGCCCCAGCCCTCGCCCAGCGCCGGGCCGCGCGTCCCCACCCAGATGCCGTCGCCGGCCACCACGAGCGCCGACGGCACCAGCGCCGCCGTGTCGGCCGGGCCGGGCAGGGCAACGGGGGTCCATGCGTCGTCGCGGGCAGCGGCCGAGCCCGGGGCATCGCCGAGCGTGTCGTTGTGGTCGAGCACGAGCACGCCGCGACCGGCGTCGGCGCCGTTGCCAAGCGCCAACCACACGTTGGCCTGGTCGTCGAACGCGAGCGCCAGCACCGTGTTGGCGGGCATCCCGCCCCCGGATGGCCGGCGGGCGTATTGCGCGTGGCCGCCGCCCTCGACGCACACCCGCGAGGCCCCGCCGGCGGTGAACACGTGCAGGCCGTTGCCGCCGCCCGCCCAGACGCGCCCGGCCGCGTCGACCGCCAGCGCGTGCACGACGCTCGGCACACACGGCGCGCTGCCGGCCTGCCACTGCGTCCACGCGCCGGTGCTCCCATCGCCCGTCGGCTCGTGGACCGCCAGCCCGCCCCCGGTGGCCACCCAGCCCCAGTCGCTGCCCGTGGCCGGCTCGGGATCGCCGAGGCGCGCCCACGCCAGGAACGGCCGCGTGCCCACCCACAGGCGGCCCGCCGCGTCGACGGCCAGCGCCGTGACGTTGTCGGACGGCAGCGGCGCGAAGCGCTCGCCGCCGCCGGGCCGCGGCGCGGCCCGCAGCACCGGCCCCCAGCCCTCGGTCGCGGGGCCGAGGCGGGCCAACCCGCCCCCGACGAACGCCCCCGGTTCGGCGGCGCCGTCCCCGCGCGCGCCGGCGGCCCAGCGCGCCTCGAAGCCGACCCACAATCCGCCGTCCGAGTCGGCGGCCAACGCCGTCACCGATGGCGACGGGAACCGGTCCGCCGGCGGCATGACCGCACGCCAGCGGTCCGCCGCCGGGTCGAAGCGGGCCAACCCAGCGCCGGTGCCGGCCCACAGGCCGCCCGCGCCGTCACGCACGACGGCGCGCACCCGGTTGTCGGGCAGGCCGTCCTGCGGCGCCAGGTACTGGCGATAGCCGGCCGACCCGTCGTCCCAGCGCACGATCCCGCCGCCGTCGGTGGCCGACCACACCCCGCCGTCCTCACGCAGAAGCGCCAGCACGCGGTCGCCGTTGGCCACGCTCCGCCATGTCCCAGGCGGCGCCGGGGCAAGCAGGGCGGCCGACGGCCGCGGCGAGCGGGCGATGGCCAGCCCGCCGGCGGTCCACGCCACGCAGGCGGCCAGCGTGACCATGCCGATCACGCGGCGTGCTCGGCATGGACTGCGGGTCAACATCGGTCACCGGCCTCCTGACATTCACGGGCGGGCACGGCGGCCACCCAGGAACGGTGTGTGCACTCGGTCATCGGCTCGTTCGGACGGCCGGCCCCCAGGCAAAGCGGCCGGCAAGACCAGCGCGGGCGGGTGGCGGCGTGGAGGCATCGGCCCGGCATCCGGGACGGCGTGCAGTCGTGGACCAGCGTGGAGTCCGCCCCAATACGGATTTCGCAAACCCATCGGCAAATTCCAAGACCCGCGAGGCCTCGGATCGACGCCCTGGCCATCGGGCGCCGCTCTGCGGCCACACTCCAGGGACGTCCCGGCTCGGCGGCCGGATACGGCCGGGCGCATTAAGATTGACTAACCACGGCCTCCGGGTGACCGTCGCGCCGTCGCCCCCTGTCTGGCCACCGCGCGGCCGCGCGGGCGGCACGGTGGCCAGACAAGGACTTCGGCGCGCGCCAATCGCCTACGGGATCGGCGGGCCCGGCGGCGTCGGCACGCCGAGCGTCGGGGTCGGCATCGCGGTCGCCGGCAGATCGGTCGGGCGTGGCCACGGCCGGCCCGGGCCGGGCGGCGGCTCACAGCACGGGACGTGGTTCGGGACACCCGGGCAGTGCGGCGCCGGCCCGCTGAACGCGAACGGCCCGATGATCGGAACACCCTGGTTGGCGGCGCTCTCGTCGCCAGGGATCTCAGTGCCCAGGAGGCCGCCGGACCGCTCGACCTTGACGGCCGCCAGGCCGACCAGGTTGCGCACGAAGCCTCCGCCGGGGTCGAACACCTCGTGCGACCAGTAGACGGCGCTGATCACGGCGCTGCCCTTGAACCCGCTCGGCAGGAACGCCATGTTGTTGCCGGCATCGAGGTACTCGACCTGTCGATCGTGCAGCTTCTCGCACATGTTGGTGACCAGGCCGTTCTGGTCGAAGATGTAGATGACAAAGTCCGTGAACCCCGGCTTGGCCACCAGGTTGGCGATGGCCACCTCGGTGGTCAGCCCGGTGCGGTCGACGTCCTTCATGAAGCTCGGGATGCCGATCCGCCCGACGCCGGAGTACAGCCCGCCCCAGCCGGAGCCCACCTGCCAGTCGTAGGCGCGCTGCTCGGGGAACAACGCGTAGGCCATGGCTTCGAGCGGCTGCCCGCGGGTCACGTCGGCGTACTTGACGAGGTGGGCGACCGCGGAGATGTTGGGGCCCGCGACGGCGGGTTGGCCGGGCGTGAACCACTCCTGGCTCTCGACCCGCACGTGGCCGACCCAGCTGCCCGGAAGGTCGGCGACCACCGGGAGGTAGAAGCCCTGGCTGCCACCGGGGCAAATCCAATCCGTCAAGGTCGTGATGACGTCGCCCGAGCGGTCCAGGAAGTAGACCTTGACCCGGGCGTTGGTGACGGTCGACAGGTTCTGGACCTGGACCATCGAGTCCCAGCCCTGGTACTCGGAGTACAGGAGCGGCCCGTAGGCCACCTGGCTGCCGGTCGTGAAGACGGGCGGGCCGTCGAACGCGTACTTGAGCTCGGCCGGGCTGCCGTGATAGGTCATGAGCACGTCGTGACCGATGAGGTCGACGGCCACCGACAGCGGCTCGCTGCCGCGCAGCGTGGCGCTGCCGACCCAGTCCGGGCCGACGCACGTCGACGCGTCGAACTGGAACGTCTCGCCCGGGGCCAGGGTCAGGATGTCGCAGATCTTGGGCCGCAAGCAGTCGCTCTGGGCCTGGAACCAAATTTCGATCGAGCTGCACTCCAGGCCACCGTTCTGGATGTAGAGCCAGCTGTTGAACCCCCCCTTCTCGGCGTAGACGAGGGGGGCGTAAAACGCATAGCCGCCGTAGGCCGGATCGTAGACCCCCAACATCTCGTCGGCCAGGCCGATGTAGCTGGAGGTGACGTTGACCATCGGGTTGTTGTCGCCCGGACACTTGCGCACGACCTCGACGGCCAGCGACGCGCCGGGATAGGCGCCGAAGTCGAAGCCGTAGCCCGTGCCGACCTGCCACACGCCGTGCTCGTTGTAGGCCTTCTTGAAGCGGCGGTACTCGTTGCAGTCGCCGACGACGTCGTGGAACAGCCGCTCGCACAGGAGATCGGCGAACACGTCGCCCGAGCCCGGGGTGTTGATGGCCGGCGCGCTGAACACCATGCCGCTCTTGGCGCGCGACGGCAGCTGCGCGTCGATGAAGTGCCACGCGCTGCCGGGTCGCAGCAGCCCGGAGCACTCGACCTTGAGCGGACCGGTGCACTGGGGCGGGCAGGCCCCGGGCGCGCCCCAGACGACCAGCAGCGCCTTGGAGTCCCAGGCCCCGACGTTCTGCACCTCGATGATCGTCGAGCACGTGTTGTCGTTGGCCTGGTAGTTGAGGATCGGGATGTGGGTCTGCTGGCCGCTCGGGATGTCGCAGCACGGCGGCTTGCCCGGCGGAACGCCGGGTGGTCCGGGCGGCGGGGGGGGTGGGTTGCCGGGCACGAACCCGCTCTGATAACACCCGAAGTCGGCGCGGGCCGAGCAGCACCAGTACGTCGAGAAGTCGCGCAGCTCGAACTCGCGGTACACCGGGGTGGTCGGCTGGCATCCCCCGGGGCAATCCACCTGCACGCCGTAGTTGGGGCCGACCGGGAGGAGCGGGAAGCTGTAGTAGCCGTCGGCGTTGGTGACGGCCTGCCCGATCACCCCCCCGGAAGCCGGATCGATGAGCTTGACGGCGACGCCCGGCAACCGGGTGTCGCCGGTGTTGGGGTCGTACCGCCCGTTCCGGTTGTTGTCGACATAGGTGTTGCCGTGCACCTTGAGCGCGGTGCACGGCGCGTCCACCGGCACGCCGCCCGCGGCGCCGCCCGGGCAGTTCGGCGTGGCGTTCGCCGGAGCCTCGGCCCGCGCCACCGCCACCCCGGCCGGGCCGGCGCCCAGCGCCGCCCATGTGCCGCCAACCAGCCCGCCGAACACCACGATCATTACCGCCGCCACGCCGTCTCCGGCCCGCCAGCCCTGCCGCGCGGGCACGACGCCTTCCCGCAGCCATCGCATCTCTCAAAACTCCTTGCGCAAGACACCGCGCGCCTGACATGCGCCGCGATGATGACGATTGGCGACCGCAGGACGGGGCAGGGCAAGGCATCCGCGGATCTGACGATGGAGAACGCGGCGGGGGGCTGGGCGTTACGCCGGATGCGGCCGTCGTCGCGGGGCGGGGGAACGCGAGAGGGCCGCCGCGCGCCAGGGCCGCCCGCGGCCCCCGCCGAGAAAAACAAGAGGCCGCCGCGGGGGGGGCGCCCCCCCCCCCCGCGGGCCCCCCCCCCGGCCC
>CAYQBA010000025.1:20449-32376 GCA_964415605.1 uncultured Anaerolineales bacterium
GGGGGGGGGGGCACGGGGTGGGGCCCGCCGCGCGCGTGCGGGCGGGGGGCCCCTCTCGGAGATCTCGATGCGGCCGCGGCGGGCGCGCAGCCCGCCGCCTCGGCGGACCCGCTCGCGGCCAGGCGCCGCGGGCGGCCGCCGTCAACCGCCTAGTAGCGGCACCAGTAGCCGTTCCACTGCCACTGCTGGGTGTAGCACCGGCAGCTGTAGTTGTAGGTCCGGGTCTGGCCCCAGTAGTAGGCCGGCTTGTACCCGAGGTTGCCGTAGCACGGGTTGTACGACGACCCGCAGCCGTAGCTGTTGTTGCTGTAGGGCAGGTAGTAGTACAGGCCGGAGTTGGAGTAGCAGTACGACGAGTTGTACGAGCTGTTGTACGTGTAGAAGTACTGCAGCGACGGGGCGCACGACGAACAGCGCAGGTACGCCGCCATGCTGTTGCACAGCCCGTAGTAGTTGGAGCGGTAGGTGTTGTAGGTGCTGTACGAGTTGTAGTACATCGCACCCGTGTTGTAGTTCCAGACGCTCCAGTCCGGCACGGCGGTGTCCGGCGTGGACTCGAGATCGGCGGGGCCGACCGCGTCCAGGGTCGGGCCGCCCGGCGCCGGCACCGCCGGCCGCGAGGCCTTGAGATAGCTCTCGGTGGGCGTCACGCGCATGTCGGCGTCGACGGTGATCTCGCCGCGCTCGATCAGCTTGTTGGACTCGGCCAGCGCCGCCCGATAGTGCGTGAGGAACTCGTCGGTCACACCGAGCTCGGCCGCCGTGATCTCGGGGTCGAGCTGCACCAGCCCGTCCGCGTCGATCCACAGGTGCTGCTCGATGCGCTCGTTGATGTCGACCACCACGTCCATCTCCGCCGCGTCGATCACGTTGTCGAACGTGCTCGCCTCCGGCGGGGCGACGGGGCCTGGATCGACCTTGTCCACGGGGGCCGCCGCCCACGACGTGCCCGAAACCACGCCGATCGCGAAGGCCGCCGTGGCACACGCCATTGCGGTACGTACAGACCAGTTCATGGAGTTGTCCCCTCCTGTGTACATGAAAGCGGTCAGACCAGAACATGGGTTGGATGGGCAGGGACAGACCCGTCGACCGACCGCGTGGGCGGGCAGTGCCACGCACGGCAGGCCACACCTGGCAAGCACACCGGCACGTGCCAGCCGGCCGGATAATAGCAGCGATCGGCGCGGCGTGCGAATCCATGCGCGTCCACCGCCTCCGCGCCCTTCATCCGGAATCCGGCAGCCAGTTCCAACGCGGTCGACCCGGCGGGCGTTACGATCGAAGGTGCTCGCGCGCGCCGCGCCGCGCGCCGGTCCGGGAAGGCCTCAGGTCGCCGGGTCGGCCCGGCGGTCGGCCGCCGGGAGGCACACGAAGCCGGCCGCGTCGACACAGGCGTCGATACCGGTGTCGAGCCAGCCATCGGCCGCGACGTTGGGGCCGCAGACCTCGAGGCGACCGGCGACCGCGTCGCCCGCCGCGGCGGCGCCCACCGCGGCCGCCGCCCATCCGCCGCCCGGTCGGACCCGGACGTCCACCGATGGCAAGGGGAGACCGACACAGGCCGGGCGAACCGGCGCGTTGACGGGATGGCAGATCGCCAGGCCGGCCACCGCCGCTCCGCCCAGCCCGGTGCACGGCGCCAGGCCGGTGGCATCCTGGAACGCCGAGAGGACCTCCGGGTCCAGCGGGTCGCCCGCCAGCCAGGCCCGCACGCCGCGCATGTCACATTGAGCCAGTCGCGGGTCTTGGGCGAGCATGGTCACGACATCCCCGGTGGACACGACGTACGCCGGGCGCAGGTGGCGCACCACGTCACGGACCTCCTCGAGCGCGGTGCGGGGCACCACCACCACCCGCGCCTGGAGCAGCGCCGCCGCCCCCAGCGCCGCGACGGCGCCAAGGCCGCCGGCCAGCGGCGCCAACACGAGCCAGGTGTCGGCACCGGGCACGGCATCCGGCAGCCAGGCCTGGAGCTGATGGGCGCCCGCCACGAGGTGGCCGTGCGTGAACAGGATCGAGCCCGTGCCGCGGCCCGGCGGCGCGGCCAGGCACAGCCCCGCGGCGTCGGCGGCGCGCGCCGAGGGGCGAGGCTCGCCCCGGCGGCCCAACCAGGCGTCCCAGGCCAGGCCGCCGGCGCCGGCGTCGCCCCGATCGGAGCGGGGTGCCACGCCGAAACGCCGGCCGATCGCGCGGACCACGCGGATGCTTCGCGGCAACACCGTCCCCGGGTCGACGACGATCACCGGGCCGCCGGAGGCCATGGCGCGCGTCGGCCAGGCGCGGCCGACGATGCACGCCCGCACCGGGCCGACGGCGTCCGCCGCGGCGACGGGGGGCGGCTCTCGCCCCGAGTCCCGGGCCAGCAGCGGCACCCCCCCGGCCCGCAAGGTCCCGAGCACGGCCATCCACCAGTGGGCACACGGCGGGAGGTCGATCCACACGGCATCGCCCGGCACGAGCCCATCGCGCTGCAGCGCGGCGGCCGCGCGGCCAATCGCGTTGTCGAGCTCGGCATAGGTGTAGGTCCGGTTGACGAAGGTCAGGGCCGGGCGGCTGGGTGTCGCGGCCGCGGCGGCCGCGAAGAGGGCGTCGAACGGCTGATCGATCGGCTCGACGCGATCCGGGACCCCGGCCTCGTAGCTTTGCCGCCACGGGCGATGCTGTACGTTCACGGGCGCGAGACGATACCACCCGGCGGCCGCGCGCGCCAACTGCGCTTGGACGCCGGTTGGACCGGTGAGGTGAATCGGGTATACTGTTTGTTTGGCTATCGCAACGCCACCCACCAAATCACACGCCCCCGCATCCATCGTGCCGGCGCACCACGCCGGTGAGGGGGCCGACGCTCAAAACGAGAGGAAGACCGCGTGAGCATCGCAACCATGAAGGAGCTGCTCGAAGCCGGCGTTCACTTCGGGCACTACACGCGCCGCTGGAACCCCAAGATGCGGCCGTACATCTTCACCGAGCGCAACGGCATCCACATCATCGACCTGGCCCAGACGGCGCGCGCGCTCAACCGGGCGTGCGACGCCGTTCGCGACACGGTGGCCAAGGGCGGCACCGTGCTCTACGTCGGCACCAAGAAGCAGGGCGCCGACAACCTCCGGCTCGCCGCCGACCGCGTCAACATGCCGTACGTCACCCACCGCTGGCTGGGGGGCATGCTGACGAACTGGACCACCATGCGGCAGCGGACCAACTACCTGCTGGACCTCGAAGGGCGCCGCGAGCGCGGCGAGTTCGCCCTGTTGCCCAAGCGCGAGGGGCTGCTCCTGGACCGCGAGATCGAGAAGCTCAACCGACGCCTCGGGGGCATCAAGCACATGACCGGGCTCCCGGACCTGGTATTCATCATCGACACGCTGCGCGAGGACATCGCGGTCAAGGAGGCCAACTCCCTGGGCGTCCCGGTCGTGGCGATCGTCGACACCAACTGCAACCCCGACCCCATTCAGTACGTGATCCCGTCCAACGACGACGCGATCCGCGCCCTGAAGCTGATCATCGACAAGGTCACGGCCGCCATCGAAGAGGGCATGACGCAGCGCGAGAGCACCATGGTCGACCTCATGCGCACCGGCGACGAGGTCGCCGTCGACACCAGCCAGCGCGTGTTCGACCCGGACGAGGACTGATCCCGCGAGCACCTTCGGCGAGGGCCCGGCAGCCGGGCCCTCGCAACACCACGCGGCGCCCGCGCGCCGCAGCGTCACCGCACCATCACACCACAAAGCATTGGGAGGCATTGCCCCACATGGCTATCACCACCGACCAGATCCGTGACCTCCGGCAGCGCACCGGCGCGGGCATCCTCGAGGTCAAGAAGGCGCTCGAAGAGACCGGCGGCGACGCCGACGCCGCGATGCAGCTGCTTCGCGAGCGCGGCCTGGCCAAGGCGGCCAAGAAGGCGACGCGCACGGCGTCCGACGGCCGCGTCGTCTCGTACATCCACGGCGACCCCGGCCGCATCGGCGTCTTGCTCGAGCTCAACTGCGAGACCGACTTCGTCGCCCGCACCCCGGGCTTCCGCGAGCTGGCCCAGCACCTGGCGATGCAGATCGCGGCCGCCAACCCGGAGTGGGTGGCGGAAGCCGACGTCCCCCAAGACGCGATCGCCCGCGAGCGCGCCACGTTGGCGGCGCAGCTCGCCGACGAGCCGAAGCCCCCGCAGATCATCGAGAAGATGGTCGAGGGGCGGCTGAACAAATGGCTCGACGAGTCGGTGCTGCTGCGGCAGCCGTTCATCCGCGACAACGACGTCACGATCGGCAGCATGATCCAGCAGGCCATCGCCGAGATGGGCGAGAACATCGTCGTGCGCCGCTTCGCGCGCTTCGCGATCGGGGAGTAGGTGTAACCTGGACCAGTCAGCCTTGACGCCGACACCCGGGCTGCGCTATCGGCGCGTCCTGCTCAAGCTGTCCGGGGAGGCGCTGGCCGGTGAATCCGGCTACGGCATCGATCCCGCGGCCGCCCTGCGCATCGCCGAGCGCATCCGCGAGGTGCGCGCGCTGGGCTGTGAGGTTGCCGTCGTGATCGGCGCCGGCAACCTGTGGCGCGGCGCGGGCGCCAGCCGCATGGATCGCGCCACCGCCGATCAGATGGGCATGCTGGCCACCGTGATGAACGCGCTGGCCCTCCAGGACGCCCTGGAGGGCCAGGACGTCGCGGTGCGCGTCCACACCGCGATCGAGATGGCGGCGATCGCCGAGCCGTACATCCGCCGGCGGGCGATGCATCAAATGGGCAAGGGGTACGTCGTGGTGCTGGCCGCGGGCACCGGCAACCCGTTCTTCACCACCGACACGGCGGCCGCGCTTCGGGCGATGGAGCTGAACGCCGATGTCCTCATCAAGGCCACCAAGGTCGACGGGGTGTACAGCGCGGACCCCAAGAAGGACGCGACGGCCCGGCGATTCACCCACATCACCTACCAACGGGTGCTCGAGCTGGGCCTGCGCGTGATGGACCTGACGGCGTTGACGCTGTGCCAGGAGAACGACATGCCGATCGTCGTCCTCGACTTTTGGGCGAACGGCAGCATCGTCGCCGCGCTGCGGGGCGAGCCGGTCGGCACCACCGTGGACCGCGGCGCGGGGCTGGCCCCGACCGGCGGCGCGAGCCACGACCGATCCGAGATCAGAGAGGCCATCCCATGACCGAGGAACTCCTCCACGACGCCGAGCACCGCATGCACGGGGCGGTCGACGCCTTGGACCACGACCTGTCCGCCTTCCGAACCGGCCGCGCGTCGACGGCCCTGCTGGACAGGCTGCAGGTGGAGTACTACGGCACGCCCACCCCGCTGGCCCAGATGGCCACCCTCGCCGTGCCCGAGCCGCGGCTGCTCACGATCCGGCCGTGGGACCCGAGCGCCCTTCCGAAGATCGAGAAGGCCATCCTGTCGAGCAACCTCGGCCTGACCCCCTCGAACGACGGCCAGGTGATCCGCCTCACCATTCCGCCGCTGACCCAACAGCGGCGCGACGAGCTGATCAAGCTCGTGGCCCGGCGCGTCGAGGAGGCACGGGTCGCCGTGCGCAACGTGCGCCGCGACGTCCTGCATCACGTCGACGCCCTCGACCTGCCCGAAGACGAGATCCACCGGGTCAAGGAGCGGATCCAGGTGTTGACCGACCGGCACATCAAGCTCGCCGAGGAGCACGGCGACCGCAAGACGGCCGAAATCCGCGAAGTGTGACCGCAGGCCGACCATGCCCGAGCCCTCGCCCCAGGCGTCACCGATCGACGCCGCCCACCTACCCCGGCACGTGGCCGTCATCATGGACGGCAACGGCCGCTGGGCGAAGGCGCGCGGCCTGCCGCGCCTGGCCGGGCATCGCGCGGGGACCAAGGCGCTCCGGCGCCTGATCGAGACGTGCACCGAGATCGGGATCCCGTACCTGACGATCTACGCGTTCTCGACCGAGAACTGGAAGCGCCCGGTGCACGAGGTCCGCGGCCTGATGTTCCTCCTGGAAGAGGTCATCCAGCGCCAGCTCGACGAGCTCGATGCCAACGGCGTCCGCATCCGCCACGTCGGCTGGCTCGACCAGGTGCCGCGGCACCTGCAGCACGCCATTGCCGCCGCCATCCAGCGCACGGCAGCCAACCGCCGCCTCACGCTGAACGTGGCCTTCAACTACGGCGCGCGCGCCGAGATCGTGCGCGCGGTGCGCGAGATCGTGCTGGCCCAGACACCCGCCAGCGAGATCGACGAGGCCTGCATCGAGCGCCACCTCCAGACCGCGGGGTTGCCGGACCCCGACCTCGTGATCCGCACCAGCGGCGAGATGCGGCTCAGCAACTTCCTGCTCTGGCAGGCCGCCTACGCGGAGTTCTATTGCACCGACACGTTGTGGCCGGACTTCGACCGCGCCGACCTCATGGCCGCGCTGCGAAGCTATGCCCTGCGCGAGCGCCGCTTCGGCGTGCTGCCTCCCGCCGAAGGCGGCGCGGGGTCGGGCGCGGGGTCGGGCGCGCGCCCGACCGACCCGCCGTTGCGCGGTGCATCGTACGGTTGACCGGCGCCCCGACCCCGGGCCGGTCTGATCGCGACGGAAGATGCGCACGCGTTCGCTGAGCGCCCTGGCCTACGCGGCCGTGTTCGTGGCCGCGCTCGCGCGCGGCGGGTGGCCGTGGACCGGCCTCGTCGCCGCCATCGCCGCCATCGGGACGCTGGAGCTGTACCACCTGGCGCGGATGGGCGGGCGGCGACCGTCGACGCTGGTCGGCGTGGCCCTCGCCCCCGCGGCCGCGATGACGATCGCCGGCCCGCCGTCCGGCGGCGATGGGGTTGGGCCAGGCCTCGGAGCCGTCCTGGCCCTGGGCGTGATCGCCGCCTTCGCCGCCCAGCTCGCGCGCCCGGCCGCCGCCCGCGCGATGGACGACTGGACGGTCACCGTCGCCGGCCCGGTCTACCTGGGATGCCTCCTGGGGCACCTCATCGCGCTGCGAGCGCTGCCGGGCGGCCAAGGGCTTGCCTGGACCGCGCTCACGCTCGGCCTCGTGTGGGGCAACGACTCGGCCGCGTACCTGGGGGGCCGCGCCTTCGGCCGGCGGCCGTTCTTCCCGTCGCTCAGCCCGCGCAAGACGCTGGAAGGCGGGCTGGTCGGCCTGGCGGCGAGCATGGCGATCGGCTGGGCCGCCCCGGCGCTGGCCGGCACCGCCGGCGGGGCCCTGGCCCCGCTCGCCGGCATCTCCCCCGTCACCACGGCCGGCCTCGGGCTGGCGGTCGGCATCCTCGGCCCCGCCGGCGACCTCGCGGAGTCGTTCCTCAAGCGCCAGGTCGGCGCCAAGGACTCCGGGCGCTGGATTCCCGGCCACGGCGGCATCCTCGACCGGGTCGACAGCATCGCGTTCGCCGCGCCGATGGTGTATTATGTCGCGTTGTGGATGACCCGATGAAGCCCGTGACGAAGCCGCCACCGTCGATCGCGCCGTGCGGCGTGCCGGCGCCGCCCGCCCCCGCCGCCCAGCTCAAGGGCGGACAGTTTGGGCGAGTGGGCGGCGCCGCTCCGGGTCACCCCCTTGGCCCTTACTGTCCGCCCTTGAACGCCGCCCCGGCGTAGGAGCCGCCACCATGCAGGAAGCCCTGCTCGAAGGCCTGCGGCGCCTGGACATCATCTTCGCCAGCGCGACGGTCCTGATCGCGTTCAGCCTGCTGGCCTACCTGTCGGTGAACAACTTCCGCAGCCCGGTCGCCCGCGCCTTCGTGGCCCTCCTGGCGTTCGTGACGCTGGTCTACGTCGGCGATGTCTTCCTGTCGACGGCGCGCCTCGACGCGACGCACCCGGCCGCGGGGTTCTGGCTGCGGTTCCAATGGCTCGGCATCGCCTTCGTCGCCCCGGCGTACCTGCACTTCAGCAACACCCTCCTCGAGACCACGGGCGACGTCTCGCCCACCCGGAAGCGCGCCGTCGTCGGCGCCTACGCGGCGGCGGCGGCGGTGCTGGTGGCGGCGCTCACGACGCCGTGGATCGTCGACGTCGTCGTCGGCGGGGTCGGCGCGGTGCGGCTGACGCCGGGCCCGGGCTATGCCGGCTTCATGCTGGCCTACCTGGCCCAGGTCGCCGCCGGCACCCGCTACATCTGGCGTGCCCGTGCCCGCACGTTGACCCGCCGTTCACACCGCCGGATGACGTACCTGCTGGTCAGCGTCATCGCCCCGCTGTCGGCCTACCCGTGGCTCATCACCGGCATGGGACCGCTGGCCGGGCACCCGACCGTGTTCCGGACCATCAGCGCCCTCGGCAACTTCGCGATCGCCACCATGCTCGTGTTCGTCGCCTACAGCGTGGCCTACCATGGCGTGCTCACCCCCGAGCGGGCGGTCAAGCGCGAGCTCGTGAAGTACCTCATCCAGGCGCCGATGCTCGGGATGTTCGTCATCGCGATGACGCTGGTGGTGCCGGTGCGGCTGAAGGACAGCCTCGGCCTGCCGCGCGACGTCGTCCTGATCCTGGCGATGGTCTTCGGCATCGTCGTGTTCCAGCTCGGGGTGCGCCTGTCCAAGCCGGTCATCGACTTCCTGATCTACGGCCACGAGGGACGCGACGCCAACTGGCTGCGGCGGCTCGACGAGCGCCTGCTCACCAACGCCGACATGGCCCAGCTGCTCGAGAACATCCTGGCGGCCATGTGCGACCGGCTGCGCGTCACGACCGGCTGCGTCGTCGCGCTGCGCGAGGGGCAACCGCAGGTCGACGTGTACACCGGCGACCGCGCCGCAAGCCTCGCGCTCATCGCATCGATCGACGCCACGGCCCTCGGCACCCTCGCCGCGGAGACAACCTTCGTCACGGTCGGCGGCTGGTGGGTCCATCCCCTGCGGCCGGCCGCCGGCGGCAACGTGCTCGGCCTCCTGGCGCTCGAAGCGCCGCCGCGCGCGCTGACGGCCGACGAGTCCGCCGCCTTCGACGCGCTCATCGCCAGCACCGAGCAGGCGCTCGAGGACCGCGTGATCCAACAGCGGGTCATCGCCGCGCTCCGCGACCTCGAGCCCGAGCTGGCCGACATCCAACGCCTGCGCGGCAGCCTGGAGTTCGGCGGCGGCGCGCAGGCGGCCATCGACGTGCCGAGCCCCGCGCGATCCCCCGACTTCCCGCACTGGGTGCGCGACGCGCTGGCCCACTATTGGGGCGGCCCGAAGCTGACCGACAGCCCCCTCCTGCGGCTCAACGTCGTGCGCGATGCGCTCGAGCAGCACGAGTTCAACACGGCCAAGGCCATGCGCGACGTCCTGGATCAGGCGCTCGACCGCCTCAAGCCGGACGGCGAGCGCAGCCTGTCCGCCAGCCAGTGGATGGTCTACAACATCCTGGAGCTCAAGTTCGTGCGCGGCCTGAAGGTGCGCGACATCGCCCAACGCATGGCGATGAGCGAGTCCGATCTCTACCGCAAGCAACGCGTGGCCATCGAGGCGCTGGCGCGCCAGCTGTTGGCGATGGAGACCGGTCAACCAGCGGACCGTCGGGGCGACCCGTCCCCGCCGACGACACCAGCGCCGCGCGGGACCTGACCCGAGCGCCAAGGCGGGGTCCGGCCCCGGCGCCCTGCGCGACCTGACCCCGGAGCCCTGGCGGGGCCCGGCGCGCCGCCGTCGCGCTTCAGCGATCCGAGGCGAGGAACGGGTATCGGTAGTCGCGCGGCGGGTCGAACGTCTCCTTGATCGCCCGCGCCGAGACCCAGCGCACCAGGTTGAGGTACGAGCCGGCCTTGTCGTTGGTGCCGCTGGCGCGGGCGCCGCCGAACGGCTGCTGGCCGACGACCGCCCCCGTGGGCTTGTCGTTGATGTAAAAGTTGCCGGCGGCGCCCTCGAGCGCGTCCGCCGCCTGCACGATGGCCCGGCGGTCCTGGGCGAAGATCGCGCCGGTGAGCCCGTACGGCGACGTGGCGTCGACAAGGCCGAGGGTTTCGGCGAACCGCGCCTCGGGGTAGACGTGGACGGTCAGGACGGGACCGAAGATCTCCTCGCACATCGTGCGGTAGCCAGGATCGTGCGCCTGGATCACGGTGGGGGCGATGAAGAAACCCTCGCTGTCGGTGAACGTGCCGCCGGCCAGGATCTCGGCGACGCCGGATCCCCGCGCATCTTCGATGTAGCCGGTGATCGCCCGATAAGCCTTGGCGTCGATGACCGCGTTGACGAAGTTGCCGAAGTCTTCGACGGACCCGATGCGCAGGCTGGCGAGCTGGTCGAGCATGATCTGCCGGACCGCCGGCCACAGGGTGTCCGGGACGTAGGCCCGCGACGCGGCCGAGCACTTCTGGCCCTGGTACTCGAACGCCCCGCGGACGAGCGCGGTCGCCAGCGCCGCGACGTCGGCGGAGGCATGGGCGACGACGAAGTCCTTGCCGCCGGTCTCGCCGACGATGCGCGGATAGGTGCGGTAGCGGTCGATGTTCGTCCCGATGGTGCGCCACATGTGGTTGAACGTGGCCGCGCTGCCGGTGAAGTGCAGGCCCGCCAGGTGGGGCGAGGCCAGCACGGGGTCGCCGACGGCCGCGCCGCTGCCCGGCACGAAGTTGATCACGCCGGGCGGCAGGCCCGCGGCCGCGAGCAGCTGGTGGATGAACCACGCGGAATACACCGCGGTCGAGGCCGGCTTCCACACCACCGTGTTGCCGAGGATCGCCGGAGCCGTGGGCAAGTTGCCGGCGATCGACGTGAAGTTGAACGGCGGCACGGCAAACACGAAGCCCTCGAGCGGGCGATACTGCAAGCGGTTCCAGACGCCGGGGGGGCTGAGCGGCTGGTCGTGATAGATCTGGCGCGCGAAGTGGACGTTGAAGCGCAGGAAGTCGATAAGCTCGCAGGCGCTGTCGATCTCGGCCTGGAACGCGTTCTTGCTCTGCCCGAGCATGGTGGCGGCGTTGAGCGTCGGCCGCCAGTCGCCGGCCAGGAGATCCGCGGCCTTGAGGAAAACCGCCGCGCGGTCCTCGAACGCCATCCGCCCCCACGCCGGCCGCGCCTCGAGCGCGGCGTCGATGGCCTGCCCGACCTCGGCCGCGCCGGCGGCGTGGAACACGCCGAGCTTGAGGGCCGTCTCGTGCGGGGCACGGATGTCGTGCGTGGCGCCGGTTCGCACCTCGCGTCCCCCGATGACGAGCGGGATGTCGACGGGTTGCGCCCGCAGCTCGCGCAAGCGCGCCTGAAGCCGCGCCCGCTCGGGCGCGCCGGGGGCATGGCCCAGCACCGGCTCGTTGCGTGGCGGCGGGATCTGGAAGGCGGCGTTGTTCATGCAGGCTCTCCTGGGCTGACGGTGAGGCGAGCGACCGTGGCGCGACGGCGTGCGCGTCCGCGAGGGCGCGCGCCCTGGTCCGGAGCGGTGCGAACGGTCAGGGCCGGTCGAGGCCCCCGCTCTTGTAGCACAGGCGCCAGACCGGCGTCAAGCAGCCGGGCACTAGCCCGAGCCCTGCGCCCGGTGCACCCAGAAGATCCCGGCGAGGACCAGGGCGCCGCCGGCCAGGTCGGCCGCCGCGAGGTGCTCGCCCAGCACCGGCACCGCGAAGATCGCCGTCAACACGGGCTGGCCGAGCAGCGTCACCGCCACCACGGCGGAGCGCAGGTGGCCGAGGGCGTAGTTGATCGCCAGCCAGCCGGCGAGCTGCGAGATCAGCCCGACCCCCAGCAGCGCCAGCCACGACCGTGCGCCGTAGCCGGCCAACGGCGCCCCCGTCGCCACCGACAGCACGGCCAGCACCGGCAAGCTGGCCAGCGTCGCCAACGTCATGAACGAGAGCGTGTCGAGACGGACCCGGACATGGCGGGTCGTCAGAATGTACGCGGCGTAAAACGCGCTGGCCAGAAGCGCCAGCCCGTCCCCGACACCTGCCCGCGGCCCGCGGGCCGGGGGCCGGGGGGGGGGCGGGGCCGCCCCCCGCGGGGGGGGCGGGGGCGGGGGGGGGGCCGCGGGGGG
>CAYQBA010000025.1:32386-34167 GCA_964415605.1 uncultured Anaerolineales bacterium
TGGCGGCGACGACACCGTACAGCGTGGAGAGCAGAGCGACGGCCATGCCGGTCCAGAAGCCCAGCCGGAGCCGGTCGCCGAAGAGCGTCACCGATCCCAGCCCCACCCACAGCGGGGCGATGTTGGCCAGGAGCGTTGCCCGCCCCGCCGACGTCAGGAGCACGGCCGCGTTCCACAGCGCCAGGTCGAACGCGAAGAACACCCCGCCCGCCGCCGCCAGCGCGAACGCCCGCCGATCCAGCCCCGCCGGCCGGGCGTGCAGCCACCACGGGACGAGCACGAGCGCCGAGAAGAACAACCGGTGAAACGCCGACGCCGGCCCCGGCACGCCCGCCAGCTTGACGAAGATCGCCGACCATCCGATGCACACCGTCCCGACCGCGAGCGCGGTGTAAGCCCGCCAGCGCGGCGGAACCGCGCCGGCGCGCGCGCGTAGCGCCGACCGCCGCGTGGGCGTGGAAACCGTTGCCATCGCGATGCCCTCTCGGGGGTGGATTTCGGGCGCGCCGGAAGCGGGCGCGTCGGCGGGGCCACATGCGGCGGTCACGGCCAGGCCACCACGCGCCCAATGATACGCGCCACCCGCGCCCGGCATGCGGTATCATTCACGCGAGGCGATTGTCCGAGCACGCGACGGCTCGCGCCCACGGCTTCGGCGCCGCCATCCGCCCAGACGGAGCACACCATGTGGACCCCCGAACCCCTCCACCCGCTCACCTGCCCGCGCTGCACGGCGGCGCTGGCCCGCACCGACGCGGCCTGCCATCGCTGCGGCCAGGCGGTGGTCCTCGCCGCCGACGGCGCCCGTCTGGTCGCCGCCGGCACGGTCTGCCCGCGCTGCAGCCGGCCGGCACGGCCCGGCGAGGCGTACCACAGCGCCATCGACTGGTCGGACGCCGCCGCCTGCCCGCACTGCGGCAGCCCCCTCGCCGCGGCTCGCGGCGCCGCCCAGATCCACGAGGAGAAGGCCGAGGTCTGCGCGCCGCACGCCCTCGAGCGCCTGGTGCGCGCCGAGGCCGTGGACGGGTGGGCCTTGTGGGACACCACCATCGACCCACGCGACCCCGGGATGCTCCTCGTCCACTTCCGGCGCCCGGGGGCCGGGCAGACCGCGGATGCACACCCGCGCGGCGCGCCGGCGGCCGCGCCCGAGCCCCGCCGGATGCCGGACAGCGATCCCAGAGATCCGTCTCGCCCCGCCGACGCCAGGCCTCACCCAGCCCGAGCGGCGCTGCCAGGCCTCAACCGCATCCCGCCGCTGGGGCATGCCTGGCAAACCGCGCACGGCACCGCGGCGGCCGCCGCGCGCCCGCTGCGCGCCGGCCGCCCGACGCGGGCCGGGGCCACCGTGTCACACCTGATCTGGCTGGCTGTGCGGACGACCCTGGCCGTCGCCGCCTACGCCGCCGTGTTCGCCGTCGTCGCCGGGGCGCTCATCGCCTACGCCGTCGTCCGGCGGATGGGTTGGGGCGCCGCGGGCCTCGTCATGCTGGCCGTCCTCGCCGCGACCCCACGCCGCTGGAAGGGCGGGCGGCGGCGCAAGCGCTGGCTCAAGGACCTGCGCAAGGGCAAGGGCCTGCGTCACGGGGTGGCCTGACCCGGGCTGTGATAACATCCCCGGCATGCGCCCGCTGCATGCCGGGGCCCCCGGGCCGTTCCTCGCGGCCTGGACCCTCGAACCGCTGGCCGTGCTCGGCCTCGGCGCCGCCGCGCTCGGCTACGCCGCCTGCCTGCACGCCGCGCGCGCGCGCGGGCGACCGCCGGCGCCCGCCGCCCATGCC
>CAYQBA010000026.1:0-33972 GCA_964415605.1 uncultured Anaerolineales bacterium
GAGGGCGCCGCCGGAGCCGGCGAGCACCGCCACGTCGCGCGGGGCCGCCAGCGCCCCGAGCGGCGAGCCGGGCCCGCCGATGACCTGCGCGGGCTGGCCCAGGGCGTCGAACACCCGGATGCTCCCGTCGGTCAGATCGGTCGCGAACAGGCGGTCTGAACCCGCGTCGTGGGCCAGCCCGCCCGCCCGATGGCCGGCCGGCCACGGCAGCCGGGCGTAGGGGATCGGGATGGTCTGCCCGCGCCAGGTCGAGCGGAGCACGTAGACCAGCGCCGGGCCCTGCGCGGCGACGGGCGGCGCCGCGCCATCGCGGGCTCCGGGGGCAAGGGCGCCACCGCAGGCGAGCGCCAGCACGGCGACATGGAGCATCCGGTGTGGGCGCATCTCTGACCTCCGTGGGTCTCAGCCAGGCGAGGGCCGCGTCCCGGCGGCGCGGCCCGCTGGTTAAAAAAGATCATCGGCGAATCGTGAAGGGCCTGGCGGCGGTGTCAAGTTGTCGGCGGGGGACTTTGGCCCCCCGCCCGCCGACCAAGATGACACGGTTGGCCGCCTCCGCCAACCCTAAACTTGTGACCGTAGGGTTAAGATATACTGGACCGCATCCCTCGACAGGAGACGCCCACCATGATGGCACGCTTGACCACCGACACAAAACCGCCTGCGCCGCGCGGGCGTGCGGCGCGTTTCGGCCGATCTCGGCGCATGGCGCTCGTCGTGGCGTGCCTGGCCATCGGGTCGGATCCCGGCGGCGGCGGCGCGGCGCCGGCGCGCCAGGCAGCCGACCCCCTCGTGGCCTGGGTCGCCCAGGCCGGCGACGCGGCGCACGCGGTCGCGCTGGACGGCGATCGCGCGCTCGCCGGCGTGGGGGGCGCGCTGCAGGTCGTCGACCTCGCCGCGCCCACCGCCCCGCGCCTGGAGGGGATCGTCGGCATGCCGCCCGGAGCCACCGTCTGGGACATCGCGGTCATCGGCGGTCGGGCCTTCGTGGCCGCCGGCGACGCCGGGCTCGTGGTGGTCGACCTGGCCACCGGGGATGCGGCTCCCCAAGTCGTCGGCCAGCTGCCGCTGGATGGCCCGGTCCGCCGCGTCAGCGCCGGCGGCGCGCACGTGCTCGTGGTCACCGGCAGCGCCGCCGCGGGCGGCGAGGCCCGCCTGCACGTCGTGGACGTCGCCGATCCGACCCGGCCGCGCTCGCTGGGCCAGCTCGCGCGGCCGTTCATCTTCGACGTCGTGGGGACGGCCCGGCACGCGTTCCTGGCCGCCGGCGCCGGCGGCCTTCGCGTCATCGACATCGCCGACCCGGCCATGCCGCGCGAGGTGGCGTTCGTCGACGCGCCCGGCGACGGCCGTGGGATCGCGATCGACGCGAGCCGGGTGTACCTGGCCGCCGGCAACCGCGACCTCTGGATCATCGACGTGTCAGATCCCACGCAACCGGCCGTCGCCGGCCGGCCGGCGGCCCCGGAGTATGCCCTCGATGTCGCGGTGCGCGACGGCACGGCGTTCGTGGCCGGGCGGCGCGGGGGGCTCCGGGTGCTGGACGTGCGCGACGAGGCCAACCCCGTCGAGCTGGCCACGCTGGCCACGCCCGCCCAGATCGAGGGGCTGACCATCGCGGGCAACCTGGCCGTGATGGCCGCGGGCGTCGGGGGCCTGCGGACGGCCGACGTGGCCGATCCGGCGCAGCCGCGCGATCTCGGCGGGCTCGACACCCCCGATGCCATGGAGCATGTCGCGGTCGGCGCCACGCACGCCTTCGTCGCCGCGGGCGACGAGGGGTTGTGGATCGTCGACGTCCGCGACCCGGCCGCGCCGCGCCCGGTGGCAACCCTGGATCCGCCCGGAACGGTGCGCGATGTCGACCTGGCGTCCGACGGGACGGTGTGGCTGGCGGCGGGCGACGCCGGCGTGCACGAAGTGGATGCCAGCGACCCCGGCCGCCCCGCGCTGGTGCGCACGGTCGACACCCCCGGCACGGCGTACGCCGTCGCCGTGGCCGGGCGCCGCGTGTTCGTGGCCGACGGCCAGGGCGGCGGGCTACAGGTGGTCGACCGCGATGCCGCCGGCGGGCCGCGGATCGTGGGCGCCGTCAACACCCCGGGTGACGCCTGGGACATCCAGCCCGTCGGGGACCACGTGCTGCTCGGCGACAGCGTCGACGGCGTCCGCGTCTTCGCCGTGAGCGACCCGGCGGCCCCGCGCGAGGTGGCCCGAGTCGACACACCCGGATCCGCCCGGCGCATCGCCGTCGCCGGCGGGCTGGCCTTCGTGGCCGACGGGCGCGACGGCGGGTTGCGGATGATCGACGTGCGCGACCCCGCCTGGCCAAGCCCCGTCGGCGCGATCGTGGTCGCCGGCGACGCGCGCGCCGTCGCGATCGAGGCCGGCGTGGCGATCGTCGCCGAGGGGGCCGCCGGCCTGGAGGCGTTCGACGTCCGGCGCCCGGCGCGGCCGGCGCGACTCGGCGCGGTGGACGTGCCCGGCGTGGCCCAGTCGGTGGCCTTCGGCGGTGGCGGCTGGCTCTACGCCGCGAACCGGCCGGATGGCGGCATCGGCGGCAACATGATCATCGGGCGCGCCGCGCAGCTTGCGCCGTGGCCGACGATCCACCTGCCGCTCGCCTGGCGGTCGACACCGGGCGGGCCCGGCGCCACCGGCGAGCGCGTCAGAAGCCGCTGATCGAGGTGCAGCGCCGCGTGACCGGCCGCTGGTCGGAGCGGCGGCCGCACGTCTCGGCGATGAACGACACGCACAGCTCGGAGCGGCCAAACGGCGAGGGGTACTTGTCGAGCTTGACGACACCGTCGATCGACATCGTCTCGCCCGGCGCGATCTCCACGGCGCCCGCCCGGCGGTCGCTGCCGAACTGATCCGCGCCCGAGCGGCTGTCCTGGGCCGTGATGACGAGGCTCGTCAGGCTCACGGGGAACGCCGAGTCGTTGCGCACCGTCGACCGATAGCTGACCCCCTGCGGCTCGGAGCGCCGATCGGCCTGCGCGCCGCCGACGTCGAGCACCAGCCGCATGGCGTTCGGCTGGCCACAGAAGGCCGTCGGGGCCGGCTCGACGGTGGGGGCCGACGTCGGTTCCGCGGTGGCCGTCGGCGGCGCGGGGCTCGGCGTCGGGGGGACCAGGGTGACGATCGCGACCCGGCCGACGGCCGGGGCGGCGGGCGGCACGGGCGTTGCGGGTGCGTAGAGGCCCGACGGGTCCGCGCGCCGGGTCACCACGGTCGGCTCGAGCCATGGCGCGAGGTCGATCTCCGGCGCGGCCGCGGGCACCTGCGGCGCCGCGGGCTCGGCGATCACCCGCGGCGCGGGATCGTCGCGCCGGCCCTCGGGGTACTCGGCGGGCGCCGGCGCGGTCGTCGGCACGGCGAGCGGCGCGGGCTGTACCGCTGGTGCGTGGACGGCCGGGGCGGCCGTCGCGGCCTGGCCGTCGCCGCCCGGCAGCGGGGGCTCCACGAGACGATCGAAGCGGGCCGCCGCCGCGGTGCCCGCCCCGGCCCGACCGGCGTAACCATCGCGCGCAATCGCCTGGGCGGCACTGCGGGCTTCGGCACCGCCGAAAAGGATCCCTGCCAGGCACGTGACCGCCGCCATCGCGGCCCACGCGTCGAGCTGGCGACGGTGGACCGACGCGTAGTCCATCCGCTGGCTGAGGATGGTGTACGCGCACGCCGTCACGACCGCCACGGAAAGACCGATGAGCACCGCGACCATGGCGCAAGAGTATACGGGGCATGCAAGGGGTTGGCAAGCCACCGGGGGCTGGGCGTCGTCGACCCGTCGCCCGCGGTCACGCGCCGTGTCGGCGGAGCAGCGCATTCGACCGGCGCGCCGCTGGCCGTGCCTGATTGGGTGACGGGGTCACCTGACTTGGCGGCGGGGTTACAATCTACTTAATATTGTGCTACAATGACACTTGTTTTGAGCGCCTCGGGCGCCGCTGCTCGCCACCGAGCCCGGGCGCCGAGGCAGCGTTGTCATCCAACCGGCTGGCGTGGCCTTTCGGGTCCGCGGCGCGCGCCGCACCCGCCCGCCGGCCCACACAAGACCACAGAGCCGCGCGCCATGCCCTCGCCATCGACGGTACGGAAGATCCCCTTGCGTTCGATCGCCCTCGCCTGCCTGTCGTTGAACCTCGCCGTGGTCGGGTGCGCCAAGGCGAACGGGCGAAGCCTCGACTTCGACCACTACCGCCAGCGGCTGAGAGCCATTCGGACCCACGACTTCTTCCAGACCTCACGCATCCTCGACCGCAACGGCCGGCTCCTGGCCGAGGTCGCGCCGTTCGGCTATCGCACGTGGGTGCCCATCGCCGACATCCCACGTGTGCTGCGCGACGCCGTGGTGGCCACCGAAGACCGCACGTTCTACCAGAACCCGGGCATCGACCGCAAGGCGTTCGCGCGGGCGATCGTGCAGAACTCGCAAGCCGGCGGGACGGTGTCCGGGGCGTCGACCATCACCATGCAGCTCGTCCGCCTCGTCGCGTTCGACACCGACGAGCGCTTCGAGCGCAGCATCGAGCGCAAGATGCGCGAGGTTTACCTCGCGGCCGAGGTCGACGAGGCCTACTCCAAGGCCGAGATCCTGGAGTCGTACCTCAACGTGGCCTACTTCGGGAACGGCGCGTACGGCGTCGAGACCGCGGCCAACCGCTACTTCGGCAAGCACGTGCGCGAGCTCTCGCCCGCCGAGAGCACGCTCCTGGCCGGCCTGCTCCAGGCGCCGACGGCGCTCAACCCGTTCGTCAACCCCACGGGCGCACGCGACCGGCAGGGCATCGTGCTCGACCGGATGGTGCAGGAAGGGCTGCTGCGGCCCGCCGAGGCCGAGCTGATCCGCACCACCGCCATCCACCTGACGACGCCCCCGCCCCCGCCGCCGCGTTACGGCGGCCACTTCGTGGACTACGTCATCGGCGAGGCGTTGCCGCGCGCCATCGGGCCGCAGCTCGCCGCGCGGGGCGGCTTCACGGTGACGACGACGATCGACCTGGACCTCAACGACCGTCTGGCCGCGCTCGCGGCGCGCCACATCGCGGCCCTGCGCGCCAGCGGGCAGCGCGTCACCGACGCCGCCATCGTGGTCGAGCGCCCGGGCACCGGCGAGATCCTGGCGATGGTGGGCGGCGTGGACTACGACGACCCGGTCAACGGGCAGATCAACATGGCGCTCCATCCCCGGCAGCCCGGCTCGTCGTTCAAGCCGATCGCCTATGCCGCCGCCCTCGAGGCCGGGTGGACGCCGGACTCGATCCTGCAGGACGCGCCGCTCCCGGACGAGATCGGGCACGGCTACCGGCCGACCAACTTCGACGGGCTCTACCGCGGCCCGGTTCCGATGCGGCAGGCGCTCGGCAACTCGCTCAACGCGGCGGCGGTGTCGCTGACCGCCGACGTCGGCGTGGTCCGGGTCCACGACCTGGCCACCCGGATGGGTGTCCGGCTCGACCCCGACCCCTGGCGCTACGGCCTCAGCATCGCGCTCGGCAGCGCCGAGGTCCCGCTGGTCGACGTCACCGGCGCCTATGGCGCCTTCGCCAACGCGGGGCGCTTCGTCAGGCCGACCGGCATCCTCAAGATCGAGACGATGAGCGGGGATGGCACGCTGTACGTCCTGGCGCCGCACGCCCGCCGCGTGGTGTCCGCCGCCACGGCGCGCCAGATCTCGGACATGCTGTCCGACGTGCGCGCCCGCCAGCCGGTCTTCCCGGCCGGCCCGCCGATGCAGGTCTCGCGCCCGGCCGCCGTCAAGACCGGCACGACCAACGACGTGCGCGACACCCTGACCGTCGGCTACACCCCCTACATCACCGTCGGCGTCTGGACCGGCAACAAGGACGGTCGGCCGATGGGCGACCAGGTCTTGAGCAGCACCAGCGCCGCGCCGATCTGGCACGACGTCATGGAGGCGATCTTCGCCGACACCGCCCTGATGTCGCTCCTCGGCAATGGCCGGGCGCCCACCGACGGGTTTGCCGACCTGGCGCTGGGCGCCGTGGGGAACTGAGCGCGACACAACCGGCGCGGGCCTCGTTGCGTATGTTCACGTGAAGCACGGCGTCGTGCTCCCGTCGCGTGCCGGCTGAACGCCCCTGGCGTGCCAGGCGTGGCGGGCGGACGGTTCATTCGCTGCACAAGAGGAGGATCCGCATGAGTCGCAAGCGTGTTGCGGCCCTGGTCGCCCTGGGGGCGCTCGGGCTGATGCTGGCGCCCCGGGCGTTCGCCACGACGTTCGCGGGCGACGACGCCTACCTGCTGCCCGAGGGGCAGTCGGTGTCGGGCAACCTTTACGCGTTCGGGAACACCGTCCGGATCGAGGGCCGGGTCGACGGCGACCTGATCTCGGGGGGCACCAAGGTCGAGATCGCCCCGGGCGGCGTGGTCGAGGGCGACCTGATGGCCGGCGGGCAGAGCGTGGTCATCCAGGGCACGGTCAACGGGGATGTGCGCGCCGCCGGCTTCATGGTCCAGGCCGAGCCCGGCGCCATCATCGGCGGCGAGATCGTGGCCGCCGGCTACAGCGTCGGGATCGGCGAAGGCGCGCGTGTCGGCGGCGACGCCGCGATGGCCGGCGCGCAGGGCATCGTCGACGGCACGATCGACGGCGACCTCCGCTTCGGCGGCGCGGGGCTGGACATCCAGGGCCAGGTCAACGGTGACGTCGACGCGGCCGTCGACGCGCCGGGCACCGCGGCGCCGCCGACGTGGTGGACGATGTTCATGCCGGAGGCGCCGGCGCTCCCGCGCAGCGCGCCGATGGGCCTCACGGTCGGCGACGGCGCGCGCATCGGCGGCGAGCTGCGCTACACCAGCCCCGAGGCGTCGACCATCCGCGAGGGCGCGGTCGCCGGCGGCGTGGCGTACACGCAGACCGCCGCCCCGGCCGCGACCGCAGAGACCGAGCCCGAAGAGGCCCCGCCACCGCCGCCGACGGCGGCGGATCGCGCGTTGGCCTGGCTGGGCGACGTGTTCAAGTCGTTCCTCTCACTGGCCATCATCGGCTTGGTGCTGGCCTGGCTGACGCCCCGGCTGCTCGGCAGCGCGCATGGGGTCCTGGCCGCGCAGCCGGCGCCGAGCGCCGGTTGGGGCTGCCTCACGCTGGTCGCCGCGGCGGCCGGGGTGCTCATGCTGCTGGTGGCGATGGTGCTCGGGCTGATCATCGTCGGCACCATCAACCTCGACCCGCTCGTCGGCCCGATCCTTTCGGCATCCTTCCTGGGCTTCGCGCTCCTGACGTTCGGGACCGTGCTCCTGGGCTGGGTCGGCCGGGTGGTCGTCAGCCTCTGGATCGGCCGCTGGCTCCTGAGCCGGCTGGCACCGACGCAAGCCGACAACCGTTATGTCATGGTCCTGACCGGCGCGCTGGTGTTCGCGATCCTGACCGGCTTGCCCTACATCGGCGGCGTGCTCGATCTCGTCGGCATGGCGCTGGGGCTCGGCGCGCTGGTGACGTACGTCTGGCCCGCCATCAAGGCCGCCGTGATGCCATCCCCGGCGACGGCGGCCGCGGTCTGAGCAACGGTCGGCGCGGCAGCCTGAGCGACGGTCGTCGCCGCGGCCCGCGCGGGCGCGGGGCGGCCCGACTGGCGTGGGTCCGGGCCGGACTCGGTGGCGCGATCGCGGCCGTGCTCGGCACGGCCGCGATCGGATCGGCGGTGCCGGGCCAGGCCGGTGCCGCCGATCCGGCCTGGCTGCCGGGCGGCTGGATCGACTACGCCCCGGGCGGGATGCCGGACTTCTCGCAGTGCCGGCCGGAGTGGAGCCGCGCCGGCCTGCCGGGCCAGCCCGGGCAGTGGACGTACGGCGGGCCCGTCGCCGCGGCGGACGTGTTGTGGTGGCTCGACTCGGTGGCCGAGCCCGACCCGCGTCCGCCCGATCAGCCGCACGACGGCCATGGCCTGGTGACCGCCTACCCCGCGTTCGGGCCGCCGCGCGACGATCACAGCCTGGGCAACCTCGGGCCGCTCGTCGAGGACCTGGCGTTCCGCCTCGATACCGATGGGCGCCGGTCTTCGCGTGCCGTCCGCGGCACGGCCTGGGAGGGGCTCACGGCCGGTATCGCGGCGTACGTCGAGGGCCGGCGGCTCGGCCGCGCGTACGCGATCGAGACAGCGGAAGCGCCCGGCGCGGCCTGGCTGCGGGACCGGGCAGCCAGGGGCGCCGGCATCGTCGTCCTCGTCGGGGTCTGGGAGTCGCAGCCGGGCGGCTGGCGGTGGGTCGGCGGCCACTATGTCGCGGTGGCGGGGGTGGCCACCGCGGCCGACGCCGTCGGGCTGGCGGACCCTTTGGGGGACGCGGCCGGCCTGGGCGCGCCCGGGCGCGCGACGCCCGCCGGCGCGGACGCCCACAGCTGCCGCACGGCGCCGCGCGCCCACGACGACGCCGCGGTGGTGTCGCACGATGCCTTCGGTCTCGCCGCGGATCCCGCGCTGCCCGGCGGACGGATGGTGCTGGCGGGCTACTTCACGCCGGAGAACGCGGGCGAAGCCGCCGCGTTCCAGGCGCTGAACCCGTCGGCGGCCACGGCCGCCCACGCCGGCGTGTGGCAGCACGGCCCGGTGGTCATGGCCATCGACGCGGCGCTGGCGCTCGTGCCGGCGGCGCCGCCCGCGACGCCCGGGGGAACGGCGACCGCGACGGCCGCGGCGGTCGCGACGGAGTCCACGACCCCGACGGCGACGGCCGCGGCGACGGCGACGGGCGGAGCGACCGCCGCGGCGACGAGCAGCGCGACGGCGACGGTCGGAGCGGATCCAACGCCGCCCCGAACGGCCACGGTGGTCGCCTCGCGCACGGCGGAGCCGGGATCGACGGCGACCCCGACGCCCGGCCGGTCGCCCACGGCCACCGCGACGGGCGCCTCCGCGCGCTGGTTCGCGCGACTGCCACGAGTGGTCAGGCCGTGAGATCCTCGCCGGGCTCCTGGGCGGCCCGGGCCACCGCGGCGTACGCGTCGAGCACGGCGGCCACGCTCCATGCCTGCCACGGGCAGCCGTCCGCCCGAAACGGTGGGTCACCGTCGAAGATCTCGCTGATGGCGCCGAGCCCGGCCGCTTGCAGGTGGGGCGCGATCCCCTCGAGGAACGACAGCGCGGCGGCGCGGTCGCCGTAGACCCGGTGGTGGGCCCGCACGAACGGGCCGAGCAGCCAGGCCCACACCGTCCCCTGGTGGTAGGCCGCGTCGCGCGCTTCGGGGCTGCCAGCATAGTGCCCCACGTACGCCGGATCGCCGGGGGCCAGGCTGCGCAGCCCGTGCGACGTGTAGAGGTGGCGCGCGCAGGTGTCGACGACGGCCCGGGCCGCGTCGGGACCCAGCAGCGGCGACGCGAGCGCGACCGCGATGATCTGGTTGGGTCGCAGCGCGGCGTCGGCCCGGCGGCCGTCGGGCTGGAGCGTGCCGCAGGGGCCGTCGACGACATCGAACAGATAGCCGCCGGCGGCGTGCCAGAAGCGCGCGCGGAAGATCTCGGCGACCGCGTCGGCGGCCGCGGTGTACGCGGCGGCCGACGACGCTTCGCCGAGCCGCGCGGCGATCCGCGCCGTGACGCGCAGGGCGTGGTGCCACAGCGCGTTGACCTCCACCGGCTTGCCGATGCGCGGCGTGAACGCGTGGTCGCCGTGCTTGGCGTCCATCCACGTCAGCTGCGTGCCGGGGAGCCCGGCCCGCAGCAGGCCGTCGGCGGGGTCGACGCGGATGCCGTAGCGCGTGCCGCGCCGGTGCCAGTCGATGATGTCGACCAGCACGGGATAGAGCTGCCCGGCGAGGGCGGCGTCGCCCGTCGCGTCGAGGTGCTCGCCCAGGGCATGGAAGAACCACAGCGTGGCGTCGACGGTGTTGTAGTCCGGCTCCTCGCCGGCATCCGGGAACCGGTTCGGCAGCATGCCCTGGCTGGCAAAGCGCGCGAACGTGCGCAAGATATCCGCCGCCACCTCCGGCCGCCGCGTGGCGAGCGTCAGCCCCGGCAGCGCGATCATGGTGTCGCGCCCCCAGTCCGCGAACCACGGGTAGCCGGCCAGCACGGTATGGCCGTCGGGGGCAGGCGCCGGAGCGGCGGGCCGGCGCACGACGAACGCATCGGCCGCCAGATGGAGGCGGTGGATCCACGGCGGGGCGCCGGCCGGCGCCCGCGCGAGGAGGTCCGCCTGGCGTACGCGCTCCTCCGCCAGCGCCGCGGCGCCGGCGTGCGGCGCAGCGGGCTCCGTCGTGCAGACGATGGTCAGGCTGTCGCCCGGCGCGAGGTCGGCCTCGAAGCGCCCGGCGGCGAACAGGCTGGCGTCGGCGTCGAATCCGCGCGCGCGCTCGACGGCGTGGTGAAACGCGTGGTACCACTGCTCGAGGGGCGTGAACGCCGCCCGGTCGGCCACCACCCGGTAGGCCTGCGCACCAGGGTAGGCAACCAGCGTGAAGCCGCCCGGCTCCGGTCGCATCTCGGCCTCCCAGCGCGGCGGGTGCAAGGCGTGGTGATCGCGGTACGTGCACAACGCGGTCAGGCGCAAGCGGAGCGGGCGCGACGCACGGTGCAGCGTGTACATCACGTATGTCGTGTTGGCTCCGTAGGCCATCCACACCCGCTGGTCGAGCCGCGCATCGGCGACGGCGAACCGCCACGTCGGGATGAGCCCGTCGAGGGTGAAGCCCTCGAGGTGCCGATGGCCATGCGGGTCCACGGTCCCGTCGGTGAACGCGTTCGTCGCCAGGCCGTAGCGCACGCCGTCATACTCCGCCGCGGGGTCGAGCTTGGCCACGAGCAGGGTGCGGGCCACCGGCGGGCGCAGCGCGGCGAACAGGAGGCCGTGGTAGCGGCGGGTGCAGACCCCCGCCACCGTGCCGGACGCGTAGCCGCCGATGCCGTTGGCGACAAGCCATTCAAGGCCGGACGCGCCGGCAAGGTCGCCGCACTCGGCACGACCGAACTCGATGGTGGGCAACATCGCGCGGACCTCCTGTGCAGGGATGTGGCGTGTGGCGCCAAGCGCGGTCGGGCCGTCGGCATGTGCCGGCCGGCCGAGGGCTGGCGGGGGCTTGTCGTCGGGCGCGGTGTTCCGTGCATGGGCGACATCGGCAGCCGGCGCGCCACCACGCCGCGCGGTGGACGGCCCCGCTCCTCCATTCTATACTGGCCGCCGGCCGGCGCGCGTCTCCATGCTGGCCGCCGGCCGGCGCGCGTCCCAGGAGGTGCCATGCCCAGCCCGTGGATCGACATCAGCCTGCCCGTGGCTCCAGACAGCGTGGCGTGGGAGGGGCTCGATCCGCCCCGGCTTCGTTTCGTCGCGCGCATCGAGGACGGCGCCGCCGTCAACGTCGGCCAGCTCGATTGCAGCCTCCACACCGGCACGCACGCCGACGCGCCGCTGCACGTCGTTGCCGGCGGCACCTCGGTGGATCGCTTGGACCCGGCGGCGTACCTCGGCCCGGCGACGGTGATCCGCACGGCCAACCCCGACGCCATCACGCTGGACGACCTGCGGGCGGCCGGCCTCGGCGGCGGGCCGGGCGGTGATCCCGCGGCCGCGCGCCTGCTGGTGGCCACGCCGTGCCAATATGACGGCGCGCGGTTCCCCGCCGCGGTCCCGCACCTGACGCCCGAGGCGGCGCGGCACCTGGCAGCGGTGGGCGTACGGCTGATCGGGGTCAACGTGCCATCGCTCGACCCCCTGGACAGCCGCACGATGGACGCCCACCGCATCGTGTTCGCCGCCGGGATGGGCGTGCTCGAGAACCTCGACCTGCGCGGCGTCGCGCCCGGCGCGTACGACCTGGTGGCCGTGCCGATCCGCATCGCCGGCGCCGACGCGGCGCCGGTGCGGGCCCTGCTCCGCCGACGGCCGGCGAACGGTCGACCGGCGCCCGCCCGATGACCGGGGCGCGGGCCGCTCGCCAGGCGGGATCCGCACCCGCTGAAATGGCCCTTCTCTCCACAAGCGGGTATCATTGAAGGGTTGAAATCGCGTTCGTTTCGATCCTTACCACTTCAAGGAGGTGCAGTTCATGCATATGCGCACTCGCGCCAGCGTCTTGGGTCTCGCCGCCGCCGGCATGCTCGCGGGCACGGCCATGGCCCAGATGGCCGCCGAAGGCGCCCTCAGCGGCACGCTGGTCGGCGACCGCGGCGGCGCCCACATGGCGTGGGACGTCACGCTGCCGGCGAACGCCGACGTGACCATCAAGCTGGCCCACTGGCCGTGCAACACCGGCCAGTCGATCTCGTTCGCGGTCTGGGGCGCCGCCAGCAAGCTCGCCTCGAGCCACCAGAGCGACGCCTGCACGCAGTCGGCGATGTTCAACACCGGCGCCGGCGGCATGGCCAAGCTCCAGATGTCGAACTATCTCCACGGTATCGGCACGTGGTACACGCTGACGGCCGAGGGCATGACCCTGCCGGAGGCGATGCCCGCGCCGAGCGCCGCGCCGGCAGCCGCGTCGACGACGGCCGAGGACGAGCCGGCCCCGGCCGCGCCGCCCGCGGCGGCGGCCCCGAAGGCGGCCGACATGATGACCGACACCTCGGCGCCGGCGCCCGCGATGGCCGCGGCCGCCATGTCGGCGCCCGCGGCGTCGATCAACGCGCAGGACCAGACGCTGCTCGGCAACTCCGGTGGCGCGTCGGCCAGCTACGACCTCATGGTCAAGGAAGGCCAGTCGTACACGGTCAAGATGCACTACGGCACCGACATGGGCGGCACGTGGCCGGGCATCGGCTTCAAGGTCTGGGGCCCGAACGGCTGGGTCGCCAGCAGCCACGCCACGGGCTCCGGCAGCGCCGAGGCGATGTTCACCGCCTCCGGCGACGTGAAGTACACCATCCAGGTGTACAACTACCACCACGGTGTGACGGCGTTCTACGGCATCGAGGCGATGGCCGCCGCGGAGTGACGCCTTGCGCCGGGCCTCGGGCCGGCCACGCAGGTGGCCGACCGACGCTCCGGTGAGAGTCGGCCCCTCGACGGTGGGCCGTGTGATGCGTGCCAATGGGCCCGGCAAGTCGCCGGGCCCATTGCTTTGCCCGAGGACCTCGCGGCCGCTTCGAAAGGGGTGCGATCCGGTTGCCGATGGTGAAGATCCGGTCGTCGCTCGGTCAAACGTGTGTTATCATTGGCGCGCGCCGTTCCCGACGCCCACCCAAGGACCGTGCCATGACCTCGCATCTCCGCTCCGCGCTCGTTCTTGCCACGGCTGTCGCGGCCCTGTCGGCCGGTCCGCTGGCCGCGGCGCCCGCCGACATCGCGCGCGCTCCCGACCTGACGTTCCCGCCGTGCCAGATGCGTGGGATGCCGCCGTTCAAGGGCCAATGCCCCGTTCTGGGCTACGGCGACCTCAACGGCGACGGTCAGTCCGACGTCGTGGTGGAGCAGCAGCCGGACCGGCAGCCGGGCGATCCCACCGCGTCGGCGCAGCGGACGTTCCTCCTGCTCGTCAGCCCGTTCCAGGCTCCGGACGGCCCGAGGCGGATCCAGGTCCGCATCGAGCCCGGCGAGGGCGGCGTCAACCTGACCATCGCCGACGTCGACGGCGACGGCATGGACGACGTGGCGTTCGCGTCGCTGTATCGCGACCTCAACAGCCGGGTGCTCATGGGGCATCAGCGCGTGGCGCTGGTGATGGGCCGGGCCACGTTCGCCGCGCGCTACGAGCTCGGCCGCCTCGACGTCGGCGCACCGACGCTGCGCCGCACGATCGCGGGCACCGACATCGACGCCGTTGGGCAGATCATGCTGGATGACGTGCGGGTGGCGTTCGGCGACGTCGACGGCGACGGGCACACCGACGTGGTGCTCGGCAACGGAACGGGGGACCGGCTCGGCGTGGTCGTTGACGTCGAGCCCGCGCGGCCCGACGACGACCCGACGGCCGCGCCGGCGGCCGCGACCGTGGCGGTGGCGTTCGGCCCGATCCGCTGGGACGCCGCCACGGTGCTCACGCCGGCCGCCGGGATCGCGGATCTGGGCGCGTGCGCGAACGCGCTCGGCGGCGTCGCGGACGTCACGGGAGACGGCATCGACGACGTCGTCTTCACGCGGTGCCCCGGGCGGCGCCTGCCGGATGCGCTCGGGGTGCTGCCGGGATCTCCGGCTCTGGCAGTCGCGACGGCGGCGTGGCGCACATCAACCGAGGATCCGATCCAGTCGCCGGGCGTCGACGCCGCGCGCGCCGACGCCGACGTGCCGCCGCCGGGCGAGCCCGGACGGGGCTACCTGGCGGGCGGCGCCGGGCCGGACCCGCTGGATCGGCCGCTCTTCTTCGACGACGTCGACGCCGACGGCGTCCGCGACATCGTGCTGGGGTTCGGGGCCAACGCCCACGTGTGGCTGGGCGGCGATGACATCGCGGCCCGCCTGGAGGCGCGCCGGACCGATCGGGTGATCATCGGCGCGGGGTTCGGGGCGCTGGCCCGGACGCGCGGATGGCGCGGCGCGGACATGGACGGCGACGGCGTGCGCGACCTGCTCCTGGTCCAACCCGCGCGCACGGCGGCGACGAACGCGGCGAGCGGCGCGACGGTCGATCCGGCCTCGGCGGCGCGGGCGCGGGTCGAGATCTACGCGGGCGAGCGGGCGGCGGTCGACGTGCTCGACACCGACCTCGACGCGCCGGACGCAATCTGGCAGCCGGCGAGCCTGAGCCTCGACGGGATGGCGGACATCAACGGCGACGGCTTCACGGACCTGGTGTGGTCGTTCGGCTCGTCACTGTCGATCCACTACGGGCCACTGTTCCGACGGTAGGCGCGCGGCAGTGCGGCGGCGGTGCGGCGGGGAGTGACGTCGACCGCCATGCGCCTGGGGCCACGACGGACGACGAGACTGGCCATGCGCCGCGAAATCGGCCACAATCCGCGCCCGGTCGGCGTTTGGCCGATCGTGCTTCCCTCGCCTCGCGCCAGGAGCCGCGCATGCAAGACCTCACCGACCTCGCCCTGGACGTCGCGCGCTCCGCCGGCGCCCGCTACGCCGACATGCGCATCGTCGACGAGACCCGCAGCCAGGTCTTCGTCCAGCGCCGGTCGCTCAAGAGCCTCCAGCACACCGAGAGCCTCGGCTACGGCGTTCGCGTGCTCGTCGACGGCGCGTGGGGCTTTGCCAGCGACACCCGCCTCACCCGCGACGCCGTGGCGGCCGCCGCCGGGCGGGCCGTGGCGGCGGCGCGGGCCTCCGGGCTCGTGCCCAAGCCCGAACCCGCCCAGATGGCCGCCGAAGCCGCCCACGTCGAGACGCGGGTCGGCCCGTGCGCCGAGGATCCCTTCGGCGTCCCGCTCGCCGAGCAGGCCGACCTCCTCCTGGCCGTGATGGCGACGATCATGGACAGCCCGCACATCGCCAGCGCGATGGCGTGGCTCGCGTTCAGCCGCTGCCGCCGGGTCATCGCCACGACCGACGGCAGCTTCCTCGACCTGACCAACACGTTCGCCCACCCCTTCGTGTCGTGCACCGCCGTCGTCGACGGCGAGTCGCAGAGCCGCCAGTACCAGGGCGGCGCCCGCCAGGCCGGGTTCGAGTTCGTGCGGCAGATCGACCTGCCGGGCCACGCGCGCCGCTGGGCGGAGGAGGCCGTCATGAAGTGCCGGGCCGACGACGGCCCCATCGGCATCATGGACCTCGTGCTCGACCCCGACCACCTGGCGCTCACGATGCACGAGTCCGTCGGCCACCCCACCGAGAGCGACCGAATCCTGGGCTGGGAGGCCAACTACGCAGGCCGGAGCTTCGTCCAGCCGGCCGACGTCGGGCGGCTGGCCTACGCCGGCCCCAACGTCAACTTCAGCGTCGACAACACCCTCCCCGACAGCGTCGGCAACTGGTTCTACGACGACGACGGCGTGCCGATGCAGGCCTTCCCGTTCATCCGCGACGGCGTCCTCATGAGCCTCAGCGCGACGCGCGAGACGGCGCCCATCCTCGGGTGGGAGCGCTCCAACGGCTGCTGCCGCGCCGACGGGTTCGACCGGTTCCCGATCAACCGCATCCCGAACGTGTACATGGAGCCCGGCCCCGACGCCGCCGTCACGCCCGAGCGCCTCATCGCCGGCGTGGACCACGGGATCTACATCGAAGGCCAGGGCAGCTTCTCGATCGACCAGATGCGGCGCAACTTCCAGTTCGGCGGCGACCTGTTTTGGCTGATCGAGCACGGCCGGCTGACGCGCCCGCTGAAGAAGGTGACCTACCAGGCCATGACCACCGACTTCTGGAACCGCTGCGACGGCATCGCCGGCCCGGCCCACTGGCGCAGCCACGGCATCATGAACTGCGGGAAGGGCGAGCCATCGCAGTCCATGCGCATGACCCATGGCGCCAGCCACGCCCGTTTCCGCGGCATCCAGGTGGGAGATGCCAGCAAATGAGAACCCGCGACGAGATCCAGAGCCTGCTGCAAACCGCGCTCGGCCACGTCCCATTCGGCGAGGCCGAGGCGACGTTCGAGCACGAGAAGCTGCTGGCCACGCGCTTCGGCGAGAACGCCATCACCCAGAACACCACCGCCGTCACGGAGCACGTCACCATCGACGTGATCCACGACGGCCGGCGCGGCAGCGCCAGCACCAACGATCTCGGCGACGCCGGCCTGGCCGCGGCCGCGCTCCGGGCCGCGAACATCGCCCGCCACGCCCCCCCGGACCCCGAGCACGTCGCCCTGCCCGGCCCGCAGGCCTACCCCGCCACGCCGCCCGCGTTCTTCGCCGACACCGACGCCATCGCGCCGGAGCAGGTCGCCGCCGACGTCGGCGTCGTCGTGGCGCGCGCCCGCGAGGCCGGCTATGCCGCCAGCGGCCTCTTCCAAGCCGCCAGCCGCGCCGACGCCATCGCCAACACCCACGGGCTGTTCGGCCACCACGCGCGCACGTCGGTCGACTACTCGACGACCGTCCACGGCCCCAACGGCAGCGGCAAGGCCGAGCAGGCGCGCGACAGCCACACCCGCCTCGACGTCGAGCGCCTGGCGCGCACCGCCGTGGCCAACGCCGCGCTGGCCCAGGGCCCCCAGCCCCTGCCGCCGGGCGACTACACCGTCATCTTCGAGCCGCTGGCCGTCGGCGAGCTGCTGGCCTTTCTCGCGTTCACGCTGTCCGCCCGCGACGCCGACGAGGGCACCACGCCGTTCGCCGGCACGCTCGGCACCCGCCTGTTCAGCGACAAGGTCACCCTGAGCCTGCGGCTCGACGATCCGGACCTCCCGGCACGGCCGTTCGGCGATGCCGGCCTGGCCTTGCGCCCGACCACGTGGTTCGAGCACGGCGTGGTGCGCCGTCTTTTCCACAACCGCTACTGGGCGGCGCGCCAGGGAGAGACGCCCGACGCCGGGCTGTGGCCGGTGTTCATGGCCGGCGAGGACCGCTCGGTCGACGACCTCGTCCGCGCCTGCCCGCGCGGCCTGCTCGTCAAGAACCTGTGGTACATCCGGTTCGTCGACCGCCGGAGCCTCATGTTGACGGGAATGACCCGCGACGGCGTGTTCCTCGTCGAGGACGGCGCGATCCGCCACCCGGTCAAGAACCTGCGTTGGAACGAGAGCCCGATCACGTTCCTGCAAAACGTCGTCGGCCTCTCGCGCCCGGAACGGGTCGGCGGCTGGATCCCGGCGATGCTGCCGGCCGTGATGAGCGAGGCGTTCACGTTCACGTCGACCACGGACTCGATCTGACAGGCGCGCCCGGTGGCGCGGAGACGCCGGCCGCCCGGGCGTGCCGGTTGCGGGACGGTCGGCTCACGGAGTCACGAGGCCACACCCCATGGACACCTCTTCAGCCGCCGAGCAGGCATATCACCGCGGCAAGCTCCTGGCGTGGAACCCGCGGCAGATCGACCTGGCGCGCGACGCGGCCGATTGGGCCGGGCTGGCGCCGCCCGAGCACGTCGCGCTCCTGGGTTTCACGCGGCTGTTCGAGGCCGTGCAGGCGACGGCGCTGCGCCACCTGCCGGCGCTGGCCATCGCGCTCGACCGCCGGGGGCACCCCGTCGCCGACCTGCAGTGCCTCGCGGCGCAGGTGTGGGAGACCGCGCGGCACGTCGAGTGGCACGCCCGCTGGCTCGCCGAGGTCGGCCGGCCTGCCGTGCCGGCAGCGTTCGCCGGCGACGACCACTTCCGGGCATTGGTGGCCGAAGACCTGCCCGCATGCCTTGACCTCGTGCTCGTCGACCACGGCGACCTGGCCGTCGCGCGGGCGGTCGCCACGTACCACCTCGTTTGCGCCGCGGCCCTGCTCGAGCCCGCCATGGGCGAGGTCGCCCGCGCGCTGCGCGTCCACGACGTGCTGCCGGGGCTGACCTACGGCCTGGACCTCGCGCGGCGCGACCTCGTGGGCCATGCCGACGTCGGGGCCGACCTGTTGGCCCGCGTGCTGGGGACACCCGGGAGCGCGTCGGGCGCGAATCCGCCCACGGTCGCGGGCGAGGCGCCGCCGCCCGGCGTGGGCGCGTTGACGGACGGGCCCGGCGCGCCCATCGACCTGCGCCGCGTGCTCGCCCCGCCGCTGCAGCTGGCGGCCGGGACGCTGGCGGCCGTGTTCCACCCGTGGGGCGCCGTGGCGCCGCTGGGCGTCGACCTGGACCGCGTGGCCGACGCGGCCCGCGCGGGGCTGGCGGCACGGCTGGGGCGCATCGGGCTGGCGACCACCGGATCGGGCGAAGCAGCGGGGGCCGGGACTTCAGGTTCCGGATCGGAAGCGAACAGCGGCGCCGGCTCGACCGATCCAGCGGCCTGACGCACGACGGGGAGGGACCCGCGCGGGCCCCTCCCCGTCCGATGGCGAACGAACGGCGCGCCGGGATCGGCGCTACGGCAGCGGCGCCAGCAGGTCGAAGCCCTGCAGCGCCTCCGGCAGGAACACGCTGATCGGCAACCGCGGCCACCACGTGACCGGCACCTGGATGGCGTTCGGCACGCCCTTCCAGCCCACGACGATGATGCCGCGCGCCGGGCCGGACGTACCCTGCAGGTCGGCTGTGCGCGCGCAGACGTCGACCAGCGCCGGCTGGCCCGGCTCGAGGGTCGACGGCGCGTTGCGGAGCTCCAGCGAGTCGCCGGAGACGATGTCGATCTTGATGTCGAACGTGGCCTCGTTCAGGCCCGGCACCACCTCGCGCGAGTTGTGCACCCACACCTGGTACTTGCCTGGCGCGACGAACCCCGGCAGCGTGACGACCTCGTTCTGAGTCGGGCCCGTGCCTGAGCCGACCAGCTCGGTGGCGTAGTCGAACGTGCCGTCGGCGTTGGCGTCGCGCAGCACGTAGAGGTCGGGATCGGTGTTCGCCTGGCCGGTCAGCGTGACCTGGAAGAAGCCCGCCTCGCGGGCGAGGTCGATGTCCGCCCGGAACGTCTCGGTCGCCGCCGGCGCCGGGGCCACCTTGGCCTTGGCGCCGGTGATCAGCCGCGGCACCGACATGCCGTAGGCCCGGACGACCGGCTCGGGCAGCGCCATCTGCGACGTGATGTCGAGGCTGGCGCAGCGCGCGCCGACGAGCGTGACCTGCGTGCTCCCCGCGCCCGTCGCCGCCCGGGTGGCCACCCGGATCGAGCTGACGGTGGTGTCGAACGGCATCTCCAGCCGGCTGCCGCTGAAGAGCACGTTGTGCAGCATCGCCTCGTGCAAGCCCTCGCGCGCCGGCGCCACCAGCCAGTCCTCGTTCCCGCCCGAGCTGGTGTTGAACGGCCACACGCTGCCGGCCACGAGATACGGGCTGCGCGTCAGAAGGCCCAGGGTGTACGGCCCGAACCAAGCCGGGTCGGAGCGGTCCTCGCCGCCGGGCGCGCCGGGCTGGTTGGCCGGATCAGCCGGATCGGCGTACCGGTCGACCAGCGGCCCGTAGAGCCGCGTGTCGATGTCGGCCTGCCGGGCGTTCGGATCGTCCCAGCGCGTCCGCAGCACCCAGTAGGTGCCGTCGGCCGGCTTCGACGCCGTGTCCCAGAAGAAGTAGCGCCAGTCGCCGCTCTCCGGCCGCCAGTTCCACTTGAACGTGCCCCACATCGCGCCGTTGTTGTACGGCGCGTCGCGGTCGTCCGCCTTGGCGCCGCCGAAGGCCAGGCTGCCCTGCCAGTCGTACACCGCCGACACCGTGGTGTTGACCGGGATGACCACGCGCTGCTGCGGCAGCTCGAAGCCGCCGGGCGCCGCGACGGGCACATCGCCCGCGCCGCGGGCGTAGTCGGCGAAGATGGCCCCCTGCCAGCCACCGTAGGCGGCGTCGGCCGGGACGCGCAGCGTGACGCCCACCGTGGCTTCGCCCTTGGCGGGGATGGTCACCCGGTTCTGCGCCAGCGTCACGGCGGGCCAGTCCTGGTAGCCGTAGTAGTCCAGCCGCGTGGTGATGTGCGTCTCGGTGACGAGGGCCGAGCGCGCCAGGTGGCCCATCGAGAGATACAGGCCGCTCGACCAACGCTCGAGCGGGTGGTGCACCGACACGGCGAAGTGGTTGCGGAGGCCGCTATCGGCGCTCATCGTCATGTACTCGTAGCGGTCGATCTCGCTGGCCGCGTACTTGACCGGCGCGGCGCCGCCGAGGCCGCGCAGCGTGATGTTGCTGTGCAGGATGGCCGCGGTCACCGCCGTGCCCGCCTCAAGCACGGTCTTGAGCTCCAGACCTGGCGCGCGTTCGATCATCACGCCCGGCAGCGGGATGGGGCCGTCGTTGCTCCCCATCGGGGTGACCGCGCGGTCGTCGGTGAAGACCACCGCCGCGATGGCGCCGGCGTTCTTGGCGTTGATCAGCTTCTGGAAGAACGTGCACGTGCCGCGCTCGATCAGCGCGATCTTCTCGGCGACCTCCTGGGCCGGCGCCGGCGGGTTGCCGGCCTCGTCGCTGCAGCCGAGGCCGTACCACGCGATGTCGGCCTTGATCCCCGCCGCCGGGATCGGCTCGGTCGCGGCGCCTTCGGTGGCGCCGTGGTCGCGCTGCTCGCCGTCCCACGTCAGGACGAGGTGCATCGGCGGCGTGATCTCGAAGTTGACGGCGCCGTTGCCGTTCTTGTCGTCCCACAGCAGACCGTCGCCGTCGATGTCGGTGTGCTGGACGACGCCGAAGTTGAAGTAGTTGTCGCCGACGAGGTCGGCGCCGAGGTCGAACTCGGTGTAGGGGAACGCGCCGCGCGCCACCATCAGCTCGGTGCCGGCCGGGATCTTGGCCTTGTCGATCGCGATGAGGTGGTCCGGCACCGGGCCGGCGGGCGACTCGGTGGTGCGGTCTACCGTGACCGTGCCGTCGGTATGGCCGATGCGCCGCAGGGTCTTGGCTGATAGCGTGACCTCCACCGGGGCGTCCGACGGGTTGCGCAGCGTGATCGTCGAGCTGTCGCTCTCGCCGGGCGCGAGCACGCGCGCGAACGCGCCGTGCTTGCCGCCGCGGAAGTGGCCGGCAGTCCAGTCCGGCGGCACGGCGTACACGCCGTGCTTGCCCGACCCGATGCGCACGGCGTCGGCCGCGTCGACCACGCCGGCGCCCATCGTGAACGTGTCGTAGCCGTTGAAGCGCGCGCCGGCCATGAGGACGGCCTTGGCCTCCTCCCACGAGGGCCAGCGGTCGTGGCGCGCCTTGAACGCCTGGTAGACCAGCGTCATGGCGCCGGCCGCGACCGGCGTGGCGCGGCTGGTGCCGCCCCAGGTGGCGTTGGCGAACACGCCGCCGTCGGGGTATACGAAGTTGATCGGCACGGCGCCGGCGGCGTAGGCGCCGTCGCCCGCCACCTCGGGGCCGTTCAAGCCGTTGGCCGACGGGCCGCGGTTCGAGAACGGGATGATGTCGCCGAACGTGATCTGGGTGGTGTCGGTGATCGAGTCCTGGCCCGTCGACCCGAACTGGGTCGAGGCCGCGACGTCGACGGCCGGGCTGGGCGCGGCGATCGTGCCGTAGCCGGGGCCGCCGTTGCCGGTGGCGATGAGGAACGACGTCGTCGGCGAGTACTTGCGGACGTAGAAGTCGAGCAGGCGCGAGTCGGCGTCCCAGCCGTCGTCGTCCTGGTCCGAGAAGCCGTAGCTGTTGGACGTCACCTGGATGTCGTCGTCGGCGCGCTGGATGTCGTGCCCGAAGACCGCATAGCGCCAGGCGGGGGCGAACATCGCCCGGCCGCCGGCGTACACGCTGCCGATCGACACGAGCTCCCCGGCGGGCGCCAGGCCGAAGTTCACGCCCTGCGGCTGGCCATCGCCCGGCAGGTCGCGGAAGCGGATCTCGCGGTCCTGCGGGACCCCGAGGCGCCCCTGCGCCACGACGTTCGAGCTGCACAGCGTACCGTGGTCGCCGTTGGCGTAGTTGATGGCGATCATGCGCCCCGCGGCCGGGACGTCGTTCTCGAGCCCCCAGACCCACGCGCCCGGCAGCGGCAGCTCGCCGTCGGAGATGTAGTAGAGCAGGCCTGCCGACAGGTCGGCGATGGCGTCGTCGTTCATGTCGCGCCAGCCCAGCGGGCTCTCGCGCGTCATCGGCTTCTCGTCGGTGAAGTCGCGGTCGTTGTCGAGGTCGACGTACACCGTGTCGAAGTCGCCCGCGCTCTTCTCGTCGACGAGGATGACGCCGGCCGCCTCGCCGACCGTGCCGGCGCGCGCACCGAGCGGCCGCAGGAAGGTGTCGGGGTGGTGGCCGTAGCGCACCTTGCCGCCCTTGGACGTCTCGGGCACGACGAAGTCGCAGCTCTCGGGCGCCATCTGGGTGGCGACGACGGCGGGCGAGAGCTGCACCTGGACCAGCGCCTGGAAGCACGCGGTGGTCTTCTGCGTGCCGCTGATGTCGCGGGTCGCCACGGCGGACTCCTGATACAGCTCGACGAAGCCCGTGGCGCCGGTGCGCGTGGACAGCGCGGTCGGCGCGCGGCTGGGGTCGAACGTCCGCTGGTAGCCGGCCCACGGGTCGAACGCCTGGGGCCAGCCGGCGTACGGGTGGGCCGCCGGCAGGACGGCCCACGTGTCGTGGAGGTCGGGGTGTCCGAAATCCGTGGCGAAGTCCAAGACGGCGACCTTCACGCCCTCGCCCCGGAAGCCCATGTCCCATGCCTCGCGCGCGGCATGCCCGCCGCGGACGTCCCACCAGCCATCGGAGGGCGGGGCGGATCCGGCGGCGTCGGCCGCGCCGGGCGCGGGGGCGCCATTCGCGCGGTCGCCCGCGGCGTCGGCCTGGCCCGTCCGCGACAGACGATCACGGGTCTGCCACCACGACGGGGAGCCCTCGCGCAGGCGGCGCAGCGTCGCGGCGTCGAGCCGCTGGGGGGCCGACCACGGTGCCGACGGCTCGGGCGCCACCGACGGCGCGTCGGGCGAGGCCCAGTCGACCGAGTAGACGCCGGGCAGCGCGGCGATGGCGGCCAGGTCGGTCACCCGCGCCTCGAGCACGGCGACGTGCTCGCCGGCCGGCCACGTGAACTGGTGGACGAAGTCGGCGTAGCCGCCGAGGTCGAGCGGCCGGATCGACTGCACGACGACCGGCTCGCGCCGCTCGCCGTCGCCCGTCTTGGCCAGGTCGGCCAGGCCGGCGCTGAGCTTGGCGGCCGGCGGCACGGCATCGAGGCCGGCCAGCGCGTCGGCCAGCGTGGCGGCCGAGTGCGTGTCGTGATCCGGCGCCGGCTGGCCCAGCCGCATGCCCGCGGCAGGGCCGGCGAGCCCGGCAATCAACACGGCCACGGCCACGGCCGCGGCCATCGCGGTTCGCTTCAGCAAAGCAGCACCTCCCCGTGCTTCACGCCCAGGCGTGATGTGTGGTGATCGGTTCCCGTCCAGCGGCGGTTTGTCGGGTGGCGGCGACACGGCGGGCGCCCCTTGGAATCGGCGGTGCCGGCGGGCGCCCGGCGCGGTCGTCGCGCCATGGGCGGCTATGTTGCCGCCGTCCGGCGATAAAGGCAAGGTGCCCGGGCCCGCGAGGCACCCTGCCATACGACCGCCTTCGGACCGGGCCCCAGTCCGCGTTAACGCCGGCGGGCGGTGAAGCGTGACATGCGCGGTCGGGGGCGTGTGGCGCGGCGTGGCGCGCGGGGGCGATCGAGAACGGCGCGACCTGCATGGGCCGGCGATGGCCATTGCCTCCCCAGAACGCGCGTCGACCGGGCATGCCTGTCAGCCGGGATGCCCATCATCCCAGCGCGCTCCGGATGACCGCCCTCGCCGCCTTTTCGTCTTCTCCGCGCCCGCGTGTTAGACTTCCGCCATGCTTCGCGAAACCGTGGCCGACCTGTTCGCCGCCGCCGTGCGGGCCGCCCAGGCCGCCGGCGACCTGCCGCCCTTCGACCCGCCCCCCGTCGAGATCCAGCGCCCGCGCTCCGTCGAGCACGGCGACTTCGCCACCAACGTGGCCATGCAGCTCGCCCGACCGGCGCGCATGGCGCCCCTGCAGATCGCCGGCGCCATCGCCCGCCACGTCGCGGCGGTGGACTTCGTCGGGTCGGTCGCCGTGGCCCCGCCCGGGTTCATCAACCTGACGCTGTCGGACGCCTGGCTGGCGGGGCGGGTCGACGCCGTCCGCGCCGCCGGAATGGGGTTCGCCGACGTCGGCCTCGGCCGCGGCCGGTCGCTGCAGGTGGAGTTCGTCAGCGCCAACCCCACAGGGCCGCTGCACGTCGGCGGCGCGCGCAACGCCGCCATCGGCGACACGCTGGCGCGGGTGCTCGACGCATGCGGCTACCGCGTCCTGCGCGAGTACTACCTCAACGACGCCGGGTCGCAGATGGTCAAGTTCGGCGCCAGCGTCTACGCGCGCTACTGCCAGGGCCTCGGGCGCGACGTGCCGCTGCCCGAGGACGGCTACCCGGGCGCGTACATCGCCGACTACGCCGCGCGCATCCATGCGGCCGAGGGCGACCGGTTCCTGAATCTCGAGCCCGAAGCCGCCGCGCGCGAGCTGGGGCGGCTGGCGGTCAAGGCCGTCGTCGGCGACCTCGAGGCGGTGCTCGCGCGGATCCGGTGCCGCTTCGACACGTGGTTCTCCGAGCAAAGCCTTTACGACAGCGGCGCGTTCGACCGCGTCATGCACGACCTCCGGGCCCAGGGCGTGACCTTCGAGCGCGAGGGGGCCGAGTGGCTGGCCACCAGCCGCTTCGGCGGCGACCGCGACGAGGTGCTGGTGCGCTCGAGCGGCCAGCCGGGCTACTATGCCTCGGACGTGGCCTACCACCACGACAAGTTCGTGGTGCGCGGCTTCGACCGCGTCGTCGACGTGTGGGCCGTCGACCACCAGAACCAGGCCCGCCGCATGCCGTTTCTCATGCGCGCGCTCGGGCTCGACCCCGAGCGGCTGTCGATCGTGCTGTACGACCTCGTCAAGGTCGTCGAGGGCGGCGCCGAGGTGAAGATGTCCAAACGGCGCGGCACGTTCATCGCGCTCGAGGACGTGCTCGAGGAGATCGACGCCGACGCCGTGCGCTTCATGATGCTCACGCGGTCCAACGAGCAGGTCATCGAGCTCGACCTCGACCTGGCGCGGCAGCAGTCCAACGACAACCCGGTGTACTACGTGCAGTACGGCCACGCCCGCATCTGCTCGATCCTGCGGGTGGCCGCCGAGCGCGGGCTCGGGGACTTCGGGAGCGGCGACGTCGCGCGGCTGAGGCACCCGGCGGAGCTGGCCCTGATCCGGCAGATGCTGCGGCTGTCGGACGTGCTCGAGAAGGTCGCGGCCGACCTCGCGCCGCACCATCTACCGCACTACGCCCAGGAACTGGCGCGGGCGTTCCACCTCTTCTACCACGACTGCCAGGTGGTGGACCCGGCCGACCCCGACCTCAGCCGCGCCCGGCTCAAGCTCGTCGACGCGGCGCGCATCGCGCTGGCACGGGTGCTCGACCTGATGGGGATGCATGCCCCGGAACAGATGTAGCCCGGTGGCCCGGCCATGAAGACGCTCCTCGTCATGCGCCACGCCAAGTCGGACCAGCACGTGGCGGGCGTGCCCGACCACGACCGGCCGCTGAACGCGCGCGGCCTGGCCACCGCGCCGCGCATGGGCGCGTGGATGGCGGCGCACGACCTGGTGCCCGACGCGATCATCAGCTCGACCGCGGCGCGCGCCCGCCGCACGGCTGAGCTGGTGGCGGAGGCCTGCGGCCTCGCCGCCGCCGCGGTCGCCGCGGATCGGAGCCTGTACGACACGTCGCCCGACGCCTACCTCGAGGCCGTGCGCGTCGTCGACGGTGACCCCGCCGTCGTGCTGGTGGTCGGTCACAACCCGACCGTCGAAGACCTGGTGCGGCGCCTGACCGGCACCGTCGCAGCCATGCCGACGGCGGCCGTGGCCCGGGTGGACCTCGACCTTACCGCATGGGCGGACCTGCGCGCGACGACGCGCGGCCGGCTGTCGGGGCCGTGGCGGCCGCGGGACCTCTTCGCCGTCGGGCCGGCATGACCCGCGCCGCGCCGCGGTCCCGGCGGCCGGGCGACCGGGGCGGCGAGGGGCGCCATCCCCAGGTAGGGCTCCGCAAGGACCTGACGCGGTCAATCCGCGCCGGCCATCCCTGGCTGTTCGCCCACGCCCTGGCGGTGCCGCCCGACCTGCGGACGGGCCGGGTCGTCGACGTGGTGGACCGGCGCGGGCACTTCGTCGCGCGGGGCCTCTACGACGCCGACTCGCCCATCGGCGTGCGGGTGTGGACGCTCGACGCGGGCGAGACCCTCGATGCCGCCCTGATCGCGCGCCGCGTGGCGGCGGCGGCCGCGGTGCGGCGCGCGGTCGTCGACCCGGCGGGCACCGACGCCTTCCGGCTCGTGCACGGCGAGGGCGATGGACTGCCGGGGCTGGTGTGCGACCGCTACGCCGACACGGCGGTGCTACAGCTCGACAGCGGGGCGCTCGAGCCGTGGCTCGGCGCGGTGGTCGACGCGGTGCGCGCCGCCGACGGCGCCGTCAGGCGGGTCGTGCTGCGGCGGCAGGCGCGGCGGGGGCGGCGGGGCCGAGGCGGGGACGGCGCTGGCGGGGATGCCCGCCACGGGCACGGCCGCGGCGGTGGCGTGGGCCGGGGCGACACCGAGGGCGATGACGGGCAGGCGATTCCCGGGGACGTCGAGGTGCTCCACGGCCCGCCGCTGGCCGGTCCGATCGCGATGCGCGAGCACGGGCTGGCGTTCGAGGTCGACGTGGCGCGCGGGCACAAGACGGGCTTCTACCTCGACCAACGCGAGAGCCGCCGGCGCGTGCGCGACCTCGCGGCCGGCCGGCGCATGCTGAACGTGTTCGCGTATACCGGCGGCTTCTCGGTGGCGGCGGCGGCCGGCGGCGCGGCGGCGGTGACGAGCGTCGACATCGGCGCGCCGGTGATCGAGGCGGCGCGCCGCAACGTCGCGCTGAACGGCCTGGACCCCGACGCGGGCGCATTCCGCTGGCACGTCGGCGACGCGTTCGCGTTCCTGGCGGCGTGCCGCGAGCCGTTCGACCTCATCGTCGTCGACCCGCCCAGCATGGCCCCGTCGCGCGCGTCGCTGGACCGGGCGCTGAGCGCCTACCGCCAGGTGAACACCCTGGCACTCGGCTGCGCCGCGCCCGGGGCGCTCGTGCTGACGTGCAGCTGCTCCAGCCACGTCACGGCCGACCTCCTGCGCGACGCCGTGGCCGACGCGGCGCTTTCGGCGCGCCGCGCGGTGCGGATCCTCGAGCGCCGCGGCGCGGGGCCGGACCACCCGCTGGCACCGGGCTTCCCGGAAGGCGACTACTTGCAGGCGCTCTTGCTTTATGTCGATTAGGGCCCGCGCGCCACGGGTCCGGCGTTGAGGCCGGGCGGCCGTGGTCGCCGCGCGCCACGCTTTGATCCCCTCGGCCGACAGACTAGAATTGGCGGCGTGCCGACCGTCGTCGGCCCCACGATCGACCCTGAAAGGACGTCGCATGTCGCCAGACACCCTGACCCCGCAGGCCATCGTGCCCATGGTCATCGAGACCACCGGGCGCGGCGAGCGGGCCTACGACATCTTCAGCCTGCTCCTCAAGGAACGCATCATCTTCCTGGGCACCCCGATCGACGACCAGATCGCCAACCTCATCGTGGCCCAGATGCTGTTCCTCGACCGCGAGGACCCGGGCAAGGACATCTCGCTGTACATCAACTCGCCGGGCGGCATCGTGTACGCCGGCCTGGCGATCTACGACACGATGCAGCTCGTGCGCGCCGACGTCCGCACGATCGCCGTCGGCTCGACGGCCTCGATGGCCACGGTGCTGCTGGCCGCCGGCGCCAAGGGCAAGCGCACGGCGCTGCCGAACGCGACGGTGCACATGCACCCGGCGGGCGGCGGCAGCCGGGGCTACGCCCAGGACGTCGAGATCCAGGCCCGCGAGCTCCTGCGGCTGCACAAGAAGATCCACCACATCCTGGCGCACCACACCGGCCAGACGGTCGAGCGGGTGGCCGAGGACTTCGAGCGCGACTACTACATGACGGCGCTCGAGGCCAAGGCCTACGGCCTGGTGGACGAGGTGCTGCCGGGGCCGGCAGACCTGCCCACGGGTCCGACGGGCAAGGAGATCGACCTGTCGATCAGGAGCAACGGGGGGTGATGGGGGCGCCGGGGCGGACGCTTCGGCCTTGAATGTGACCGATTGCCTTGGCGCCGCTTCGCCCCCCGGGGGGGTCGAAGCGGCGCCAAGAGACGGCACGCCGAAAGTGAGCCACCGGCCAGTGCTCCGCGCACTGCGACGAGGCTGGCCCGAAGCGGATCGCGCCAGCCTCGCGCTCGCGCTGCGACAGGATCAGCCGCTCTCGAATCGATAGCGGCCTTGCCGACAGACGACCCGCGTCGTCACCCCACCGGTTCCACCCCTCCGCCCGGCACGTAGCGGACGATCTGCCCGCTCCGCTTGTCGTAGACGTAGACCCGCAGCATCCCGCCCGCCAGCGACTCCGCCCGCTGCGCCACCCAGCGATCGCCGTGGCCCCACTCGTCCGACGTCGGCACCAGGCCCGCCGAGAGGATCGCCCGCTGCAGCGCCGCCGCCGGGTTGAGGTGGATGACCTGCTTGGCCGCCGCCTCCTGCCACAGCTTGGCCTCGTCCGGTCGCGGCGGCTCGGGCGGCTGGTCGCGCAGCGTCGCCGCGATCGCCTGCCACCGGCCCGGGCAGGCCGTGCCGTGGCCCGCCAGCGCCAGCGCCCCGTGGCCGTCGATGCGCGGCTTGCGCCCCAGGGCCGTGTCGACCGCCGCCACCACCACGCGCGCCGCCGCCACGTCCTCCGCCGCCGGCTGGAGCTGGGTGTAGTCGCCCGTCACGCTGATCCCGATCAGCTCGTGGTTGCGCCCGAACACGTGCGCCCGCGCCGTGTCGATGCCCCCCGTGTAGTAGACGTGTCCCTGGCGGATGACGACGTGGTAGCCGATCCCCGCCCAGCCGTTGGTGTCGACGTGGTACCGCGCGATCGCCTCCACCGCCTGGTCGCGCGCGCCGGCCGTGTGGTGGACCGCGTACGCGGCGACCTTGGTGGCATCGAGCGCCCCGAAGCGGGCCGTGGCGTGCCGCGGCAGCGAGGCGCGCACGTCGTGGAATCGATCGCCCAGCCGCTCCGCGAGCAGCTGCGCCAAGCGCTCGGCCGGCGTCACCGGCGGCGGGGGCGTCGTGCCGGCATGGTGTCCCGCCGGCAGCGCCGCCTCGGCGGCGATGATGCGGTTCACCATCGTCGGGTCCTCCGCCAGGTCGAAGCTCGCCCAGCCGGTCGCCGTCCCCTCCCAGCCGAAGTCCACCACCCCCTTGACGAACCGGTCGTGACTCACCTGCCACATGTACCACTTGCGCTGCTCGGCGTAGTCGCCGATGCCGGGCAGCCGCGCCCACTCGGTGCCCGCGAAGTCCTTGTAGCCCGCGCCCTGCCCCCCCGGCCGGGGCGACGTGTTGTCGATCCCGCCCTCGGTGATGAACAGCGGCAGGTCGCCAGCGCCCCACGATGCGAACAGCTCGTAGACCATGCGGTAGCGCAGCGAGAGGTAGCCCCGGAGCTTCGGGTCGAGGAACTGGGCCGGGTCGGTCGAGGCGCCGACGAAACGGTTCTGCTGGCCGTTCCACTGGTTCTTGCCGTCGGCCGTCAGCGTCATGTACTGCATGTACGGCCCGGCGTACTCGTGGAGCGCCAGCGCGTGCCCGTTGTGCGCGGCGTGCTCGATGGCGGGCCGGAAGAGGCTCCACGTGCGGCCGTTGTCGGTGATCTCCGGCGTGCCGGTGGCAAAGCACCCGATCGCCGCCTTCTTGCCGATCTGCTCGAGCGCCCGCATCCGCTCGATCTCGTACTCGGCGTAGCGCTCGATCTCGCCGGGGATGTGGAAGGCCTCGTTGAAGCCCTCCCAGTAGTCGACGTGCGGGTGCCGGCGCGCGCTGTCGAGCACGCGGTTGAGGAACCGCTTCGCATCGTCGCCGCCAAGGCGCTGGCGCTCCTCGTGCAGCCGACCGATGATGGTGATGCCGAGCGCCTTCAGGGCGGCCAGGAGGTCGTCGTGGTAAACCAGGGTCTTGAAGGTCTTGGCCCCGCTGCGGCGGTAGTAGTCGAGGATCTTGGCGTGGTCGCGGGTGTCGTTGGCATGCAAGCCGGTGCGCACGGTGGGCGTCCTCCAGGGGTCGAGGGGTGGTTTGATGGCCAGGGCGCGGGCGAGCACGCGCGCGTCGCGGCGTCCTTCATGACGGCCGGCGCCGCCGGATCGATGCGGGTTGCAGCCCGCGGCGGCGCATGATGGCACGAACGGGCCGCCCCACGGCGGCCCCGCTCACATGCTACCGCCGGCCGGGCGGCGAGGCAAGCAGACGAGGCGGACTGCCCCCGCCCTGCGGACCAGGCCGCTCAATGCCCGATCGGGGCAGCCTCCGTCCGCCGGGGGCCGGGCACCTGGACCACGCGCGCCTCCTCGAGGATCCACCCGCTGAGCATCCCCCCGTACACGCAGCCCGAGTCCAGCCCGACGAGCCAGGGCGTCCCGTCCGGTCGCCGCTTGACGACGAGCCCGCCCGGCGCGTCGTGACCGAAGATGATCGGCCGATCCGGCAGCGGGGCGACGACGTCGTGCCAGCGCGGCCCGACGATGCCGCCGGTCGGCGGCCACGTGCGGATGTGGATGAGCTCGTCCTCGGTCGTCCCCGCCAGCCCCAGCACCGGGTTGATGCCGGCATGCACCAGCAGGAACCGGGGATCGTCGACGACGTAGGGACGGGCCCGCAGCCACGGCACGAGCTCGGCGGCCAAGGGCCGCACGCGCTCGACGTCCTCGCGCTTCTCGGCCCGCGCCGCCGACAGCGGCGCGCCCGCCGCCACGCGCTCGAGCTGGCGCAGCAGGAACCGGTCATGGTTGCCCATCACCATCTCCGCGCCCGTGGCGCGCACGAGATCCCACACGCCGGCCGGGTCGGGCCCGCGCGTCAGGATGTCGCCGGTCAGATAGAGACGATCGCGGCCGCGCTGGAAGCCCAGCGCGGCCACGAGGTCACGAAACGCGTCGGCGCAGCCGTGGATGTCGCCGATGAAGAGGGTCGCCATGCCGGCGCAAGCCTACCTCCTCAGCCAGGCCGGGACAAGCCGCTGGGCGTAGGCGTACGGCACGAACAGCCGCCAACGGCGATCGCCGGAGCTGCCCGGTCGAATTGCGAGGCGGTCGGCGTGCGCGGCGATGGCCGTCGCGGTGCGATCGGCGACGACGAGGCGCGCGATCGCCACCGCACCGGCCGGATCCCCGGCAATGCGCTTGAACCGCATCGTCAGGATCTCGGCATCCGGCGCGAGCGGCGCCCCCGGCCGGCGGGCGCTGGCGACGAAGCGGACCTGGTGCCGCGCCCGGTCGAGGCCGTTGACGGCCGACAGCACCTCGGCCGGCCAACCGGCGCCCGGCATCGCCTGCACGCCCGGCTCCTCGGGCAGGCCGTCCAGCGGCTGGACGCGCGCCGGATCGTAGTCCAGCGTGACGTCGACGCCGTAGACCGCCGCCACGCCGTCGAGGCGCACGGCGACGGCGAAGGTGTCGTCGTCCTGGTCGGCGTCGAGCGGGCCGTCGCCCGACGCGGCGCCCTCCGCGGCATCGACGGGCGGGCGCACGCGGGAGGCGGCCGCGGCGCGCGCCGCAACACCCCGCCCGACGGGATCGACGGCGACCGTGGTCCCCGACGGCCCCCAGGCCACGGGCCCGGCCCGGTCGTAGTTGGCGCCGATCATCGCGAGGTCGAACAGGTTGACGCTCCCGTCGCGGTTGCAGTCGGCGCGCGGGTCGGCGGGCGGATACGACAGGTAGTTCGCGCCCATCCGCACGAGGTCGAACAGGTTGACGTGGTCGTCGCCGACGACGTCGCCGCCGCGGAGCGCCACGAAGCCGAGCGCCGTGGTACGGCCGGTGGCGACGTCGACGCCCTCGGCGCGCGCCGGCAGGTAGCACGCCGTCCGGGCTTCGATCACGTGCTCGCCCTCGCGGATGCCGCAGATCTGGAAGCTGCCGTCGGCGCCGCTCAACCCGGCGGGAGAGCCGTTCAGGTAGATCGGGACGTTGTCGTGGGTCGAGCGGCCCTGGAGGTAGATCTGGCCCGAGACGCAGCCGTCGGGCACCACCGGCGGAATGCCGGTGTGGCATGCCGACGTGGGCGTCGACCACGGCGAGTTCTGCGACGTGACGGTGTGGCGCGCCTCGACGCGGAACCGGTAGTCGGTGTCGGGCGCCAGGTCGACCGGGATGTCGTAGACGTAGACCGTCCCCGTGGTGACCATCGAGCTGCTGGCCACCATCGTCAGCGGCGCGAAGCCCGCGTTGTTGACGTCGACCTCGATCAGGAAGTCGGTCTCGAAGGTCGAGTTGTCGGTCCACGTCAGCCGGATGCGCAGGATGTCGGTGAGCTGGCACTGCACGTTGATCGGCGCGGTGTTGGGCGTGTCGGTGGGGTTGGTCTGCGGCGAGATCGGCGTCGGCGTCAGCGACGCCGTCGAGGTCTGCGTCGCCGTGGCGGTGGCCGACGCGGTGTGCGTCGCCGTGGCCGTGGCGCTGCTCGTCGCCGTCGACGAGGCGGTCGGCGTCAGCGACGCCGTCGCGGTCTGGGACGGCGTCGCGGTGGCCGACGCGGTGTGCGTGGCCGTCGCGGTCGCGGTGGACGACGCCGTGGCGGTCGGGGTGTGCGACGCGGTGCTCGACGCCGTGGCCGTCGGGGTGCGCGACGCCGTGCTCGACGCCGTGGGCGTCGCGCTCGGCGTGGCCGTGGCCGAGCCGGTGGCCGTGGCCGATCCCGTCGCCGTGGCGGTCGCCGTGGCCGAGCCCGTGGCGGTGGCCGTCGTCGTCGCGGACCCGGTGGCCGTGGCCGACCCCGTCGCCGTCGCAGTAGGCGTGGCGGTCGCCGTGCCGGTCGGCGTGCGGGTGGCGGTCGAGGACGCGGTCGCCGTGTGCGATGCCGTGGGCGTGGCGGTCGCGGTGGCCGACGCCGTCGCGGTGTGCGTCGCCGTCGCGGTGGCAGTGTGCGTCGGCGTGTTCGACGCGGTCGCGGTCGCGGTGGGGGTCCACGTCGGCGAGGGCGTCGGCGACGGCGTGATCACCACCTCGATGTCGATCGTGCGACGGTTGATGAACGGGCTGTTGGGATCCAGCGGATCGTAGAACAGCTTCACCCGCACGGGGTCCGGCCCGATGCGCGCGTCGTAGTACGGCACGCCGCCGTTCGGCCGGTTGGAGGGCGGGATGATGTTGAACGGCGGAACCCAGCCGTTCCCGATGGCGGCGAGCTGGTCGTGGGTGAGGCCGACGCCGCCGGCCGGGAACGGCCCGGGCCGGCTGAGCGTGCAGCCGTAGAACGCCAGCCGGCTGACCGGCGAAGTCCAGTTGAGCGTGAGGAGGTACTGCTGGCCCTCGGGGACCTCGATCTCGGTGAACTGATACGGCGTCACCCTGAGCTGGTCGGTTTCCCAGCGCAGGGACCCGTCGTCGCTCCAGATCTCGCGCAGCTCGGTACCGAACCGGCGCTCGACGGTCTCGGCCGTGATGGTCTCGACCAGCGGGCCGGCCGGCCGCAGCGCGCCGACGCAGCTGTCGAGCCCGGCCAGCGCCGCGAACTCGGCGCGCGGGATGCGCTCGA
>CAYQBA010000027.1:0-33419 GCA_964415605.1 uncultured Anaerolineales bacterium
GCCGGCGACTTCGGCGTGTTCTGGGAGGCCTGGCGACAGGTGCAGGACAGCCAGGTCGGCGAGCTGCCGGAGAGCGACGCCATCACCTACGGCGCGATTCGTGGATCGCTCAAGGCGCTCGACGATCCCTACACCGCGTTCTACGACCCGGTCGTCACCGAGATCAACCGGCCGTCGCTGGACAGCCAGTTCGACGGCATCGGCGCCTACGTCACCTCGAACGAGCGGGGCCAGCTCGTCATCCAAACCCCGATGCGCGGCCAGCCCGCCGAGAAGGCCGGCGTCGAGGCCGGCGACATCGTCATCCGGGTCGACGGCGAGGACATCAGCGACCTCGACCTCAACGAAGCCGTGCTGAAGATCCGCGGCCCGAAGGGCACCACCGTCGTGCTCACCATCCTGCGCGAGGGCGTCGACGGCGAGCTAACCATCCCCGTCGTCCGCGACAAGATCGACGTCCCCTCGGTCAACGATGTGCGCCTGCTCGAGGCGGAAAGCGCCCCCGAGCTCGGCTACGTCCAGCTCACGACGTTCGCCGAGGACACGACCGCGGAGCTCATCGAGGCCCTCGACGAGCTCCGCGCGAAGGGCGCCAAGGCGCTCGTCCTCGACCTGCGCAACAACCCAGGCGGCTATCTCAACACCGCCATCGAGGTGACGAGCCAGTTCATCGACACCGGCATCGTGGTCCAGCAAGAGGACAAGGCCGGCAACCGCCGCGCCGAGGGCGCCCGCAAGGGCGGCCACGCGCTCGACCTGCCGCTCGTCGTCCTGGTCAACAAGGGCTCGGCCTCCGCCAGCGAGATCGTCGCCGGCGCGATGCGCGACCACAAGCGGGCGATTTTGGTTGGCGAGACCACCTTCGGCAAGGGCTCGGTGCAGAACGTCCACGAGCTGTCCGACGGCTCGCAGCTCCGGGTGACCGTCGCCGCCTGGCTCACGCCCGACGGATCGCACATCAACAAGGTCGGGATCGAGCCCAACGTTGCCATCACGTTCTCCGGCGGCGTGCCGGGCGAGGCTGACAAAGACAAGACCGCCGGCGAGGCGGATGCTTCGGAGACCGGCGCGCACGAGGACGGCACGCCCTCCCCGACGGCCGCGCCGGGCACCGGCGCCGCTGGCGGCGCGTCCTCTGCGACCGCCGACGACGCGTCCCCGGACGCCGCCGCGGCGGAGCCGGTGGATCATCAGCTGCGCCGGGCGATCGAAGAAGCCCTGAAGCTCGTGGAGCAGTCAACACCATGACCGAGCGCGACGAATCCCCCATCCCTTACGACGACGACGCATACGCCGGAGACGCCGACGGTCGCGGTGCCGTGCGGCGACCGGCCACCCGCTCTTGGATCGGGATCCTGACGATGCTCGGCTTGGCCGTCGGGCTGTCCGGGCTGGCCTGGGTCATGGGCCTCGTCACCGCGCTGCGCGTCGGCCCCCCGCTGCCGACGACGCCCCCCGACGTGCAGGCTCCCGCAAACTTCAAGCTCTACGGCGAAGCCTGGCGTTATGTCAACGGTGAGTTCTACGGCGCCGCACCCGGGGCCGCGGACGTGACCGCGCACGCCATCGACGGGATGGTGGATGCCCTGGACGATCCGCATGCCATCTACCTCGACGCGCACCGCGCGGCCGAGACCGACGCCGACTTCACACCTGCCCTGGCCCCAGCCATTGGCGCCTGGATCGAGCCGGTCGCCAACGGGGCGCTGGTCGTCGCCACCGTGCCCGGCAGCCCGTCCGAAGCGGCGCTCGACCCCGGCGACACGATCGTCGCCGTCGGCGAGGAGGAGCTGGCCGATCACGGCCGCGCCGAGGCGCTGCGGCACCTCGACGGCGCGCCCGGGACCGAGGCCACGCTGATCGTCCTGCACGCGTCCGGAGGCGGGGAGGCGGTGGCGGTCGAGCGGGCCAAGGTCCCCGCGCCCAAGGCGGCGCTGACGGTGGAAGACGGGATCGCCCGCCTGGTGGTGCCGGACCTCGCCGCCGCGACCGTGGCCGGCGTCGACACGGCGCTCTCCAAGCTGGCCGACGCCGCGCCCGCGTCGCTGATCGTCGACTTGCGCGACAATCCCGGCGGCGATCTCGACGCCTTGGCGGCGATCGCCGGCCGCTTCATGGACGCGACCGTCTGGCTGGAGCAGCCGCGCGAGGGCGAGCCCGTCTCGCATCCGGCGAACACCGACGGCGCGCCGGATGTCACGCTCCCGGCGCGCGTCGTGGTCCTCGTCAACGCCGGCACCGCCGGCACGGCCGAGATGCTGGCGGCCGCATTGCGCGACAACCTCGGCGCGCACGTCGTGGGGGACGCCACGTTCGGCCGGCCCGGGATCCAGCGGACGACGGCGTTGTCCGACGAGACGCGGCTGCGGCTGACGGTGGCGACGTGGCGGACGCCCAAGGGCGAGGCCGTCGACGAGGACGGGCTGGCGCCGGACGAGGCCGTGGCGTTGAGCGACGAGGACCGTGCCGCCGGGCGCGATCCGCAGCTCGACGCCGCGCTGGCGGCCGCGCGGGGCGCGGTGACCGCCCGGTCGGGCACCGGCGGTGGCTGACGCCCACGCCGACAAGGGCGGCGACCGCGTCATCGCCACCAACCGCAAGGCGCGCCACGAGTTCGAGATCCTCGAGGTCGCCGAGGCGGGGCTCGTCCTGATGGGCAGCGAGATCAAGAGCATCCGCGCCGGCAACGTCAGCCTCCAGGAGGCGTACGTGGCCATCGAGTCCGGCGAGGCCTGGCTGGTCAACGCCTACATCGCGCCCTACGAGTGGGCGGGCTACGCGGGCCACGAGGCGCGCCGCCGGCGCAAGCTGCTCCTGCACCGCAAGGAGATCCGCCAGCTCCACCAGGCCGTGCGGGTCAAGGGCGTCACGCTCGTCCCGTTGCGGCTCTACCTCAAGGACGGCCGCGCCAAGCTCGAGCTGGGCCTGGCACGCGGCAAGAAGCTGTTCGACAAGCGCCAGGCCATCCGCGAGCGCGAGACCAAGCGTCAGACGGCGCGCGAGCTCAGCCACCGGCGGTAGCGCCATGCGGTCGACCACGCCGTGATGCCGGGCCACCCGCTCCCGCATCCGTCATCGCGGCGGCGCAAGGTCGTCCTCTACAACCCGCGCACGGTCTTCTTCACGCTACCGCTCGGGATCCTGGCCGTTGGATCGGCGCTGGATCCCGACCGCTTCGACGTCGTCATCGTGGATGGCCGGCTGGAGGCAGATCCCGTGGCGGCGATCGCGCCGCACCTCGACGACGCGGTGTGCCTCGGCGTCAGCGTGCTGTCCGGCGCCCCGATCCGCGACGCGCTCGCCGTGTCGCGGGGCGCAAAGGCGCTGCGCCCCGGCCTGCCGGTCGTCTGGGGCGGTTGGCACCCGTCGCTGTTCCCCAAGGCGTGCCTGGAGGATCCGGCGGTGGACGCGACCGTCCAGGGCCAGGGCGAGGCCACGTTCGCCGAGATCGTCGAGCGGCTCGCGGCGGGGCGGCCGCTGGACGGGTGCCCGGGCTGCGCGCATCGGGCCACGGGCGGGGCGATCGTCGTCAACCCGCCTCGCCCGCTCGCGGCGTTCGACGATCTCCCGCCGCCGCGCTTCGATCTCCTGCCGATCGAGCGCTACTTCGATCTCAAGGGCATCCGCCAGCTCGACTACATCGGCTCGCACGGGTGCTTCTGGCGCTGCGCGTTCTGCGCGGACCCGTTCGTGTTCGAGCGGCGCTGGGTCGGCCAGGCGCCGGGGCGGCTGGTAGCGGACGTCGCACGACTCTGGCGGCGGTACCAGTTCGACGACGTCAACTTCCAGGACGAGACGTTCTTCACCTACGGTGCGCGAGTGGCCGCCATCGCGGAAGGCCTGGCGGCGCTGGGCCCGCCGTTCACGTGGGCGGCAACGATGCGGGCCGACCAAGGCGCGCGCTTGCCGGCGGCCGTATGGGCAACGCTGCGGGAGTCGCGGCTGCGGCGGCTCCTCATCGGCGTCGAGTCCGGCTCGCAGGCGATGCTCGACTGGATGGCCAAGGACATCACGCTCGAACAGGTGCTGCGGTGTGCCGATCGGTGCCGCGAGCACGGCATCGCGGCCCAGTTCCCGTTCATCGTGGGCTTCCCGGGCGAGGCGGACGCCAGCATCCAGGCGTCGCTGGACTTCGCCAAGCGCCTGCGGGCCATGAGCCCGCGCTTCGAAACCCCGATCTTCCACTTCAAGCCGTATCCCGGCTCCCCGATCACGGCGGCGGCCGTGCGGGCCGGCTACCGCCTGCCAGCCTCGTTGGCCGAGTGGGCGGACTTCGACATCTTCACGGCGGACACGCCATGGCTCACCGCCCGGCAGCGGCGGCACGTCGACCGGTTCAAGTTCTACCAGCGCATCGCCTGGGGCGAGCCGCGGTCGGGCTGGCAGCGGCCGGTCCAGCGCATGGCGCGCTGGCGCTGCGCGCACGACGTTTACGGCCTGCCGATCGAGAAAGCGCTCGCGGACCGGCTGCGGCCGCGGGTGGCGCTCGCGTGAGTCGCTTGGCGCCTCGCCACAGCCATCACCCCGATGGTCGCGCTTCGCCGCCGACGCCAGGCGCGCGCCACACCACGAACCCACGCTCGACCAGCCGGCGGCGGGGGTCGATGCGGTAGCCCTCACCCGCCAGGCACGCCACGCTCGCCGCGAGGTGGCGCCGCGGGCCCCACACGGCCTCGCCGCGCGTGGCCTGCCAGGCGCGCGACCACGCGTCGAAGAAGGCGGCGATGGGCTCCCCGGCCACCATCCGATGGATGAGGCTCTTCGGCAACACCGCCCGAAAATCGGCCGGCTCGAACGGCGCGCGGAAGCTCGTGCCGAAGACGAGCGCCTCGAGGACGAGCGGCGGGGTCATGCCGGACGGGCGTGTCAACCCCGCCGTCGCCCCGCCCGAGGCCGTCACGGCCGCCGTCCGCCGAAGCACGTTGGCCACCAGCAGCCTGCCGCTTGGATCCGACGTGCCCTCGACGAGCAGCCCGCCGGAGGCAAGGCCGGCCGCCATCTGGGACCACGCCGCGTCCACCGCGTCGGCCTCGTACTGCCGCAGCACGTTGAAGGCGCGGATCAGCCGGGCGAGGATGGGCGTGCCGTCCGCATCGACGCCGAGCGGGAGGTTGAAACCGCCGAGGCGGAAGTCGGTCAGGGCATCGCGGAACGGCTGCGCCGCGGCGACACGGTCCCGGTCGATCTCGATGCCGACCACGCGCAGACCCGGGTTCAGGCGGCGGAAGCGGGCGGCGCTCTCGAGGGTCGTGTCCGGCGTTGCACCGAAGCCCAGATCGACGAAGGGAGCGGCGCGAAACACGCCGTCCGTGCGGCGCACCAGCTCCGGATCGTAGAGCACGACGAACGTGTCCACCCGGCGCAGGCGGTTGGGCGCCGTCTTGCCGCGCGTGGGCTGGCCGAGCGGACGGCGATGGACGAAGGGCATGCGGGGCGATGTTAGCACACGCCGTAGGTATCATTGCCGCATGTCCGAGACGCTCCCAGCGGCCGCGCCGCCGCCCAGCATCGTCGTCCCGCTCGATCCCGCCGACCGGGCAAGGGCGATCGCGCGGGTCCTGCTCCTGACCCTCGGGCTCAACCTTGCCGCGGCGGCGGTCAAGCTTGCGGCCGCGTGGCAGTCCGGCAGCCTCGCGCTCGGCGCCGGCGGCTTCGACTCGCTGTTCGACGGGGCCGCCAACGTGTTCGGGCTCGTCGCCATCCGGTTCGCGGCCCGCCCGCCGGACGCCGACCACCCGTACGGGCACCGCAAGTTCGAGACGCTCGTGTCCACGGTGATCGCGATGCTGCTCTTCGTCACGTGCGGGCGGCTCGCGTGGGCGGCCATCGAGGCCGTCCCGGCGATCCTCGCCGGCGCCGGCGGCGCGGTGGCGACGCCGCTGGCGCTGGTGTCGCCGGCCGCCGCCTTCGCCTTCAACGTCGTGGCCGCCACCTACGAAGGCCGTATGGGCCGCCGCCTGGGCAGCGAGCTCCTGGTGTCGGACGCCGGCCATACCCGCGCCGACGCCGGCGTATCGCTGGCCCTCGTCGGCGGCCTCCTGGCCGTGCGCGCCGGCTACCCCATCGTCGACCCGCTGCTGTCACTCGCCATCGCCGGCGTCATCGCGCGCACGGGGATCGAGATCGCGCGGAGCACGTCGCAGGTCCTGTCCGATGCCGCGGTGTTCGAGCCGGCGGTCGTCGCGGGCATCGCGGCCCGCGTACCGGGCGTGGCCGGCACGCACAAGATCCGCAGCCGGGGCCCGGCGGACGCGGCATCCATCGACCTCCACGTCCAGGTCGATCCGGCGCTGGATATCGGCCGGGCGCATGCCATCGGGCACGCCGTGGCCGCCGAGTTGCGCACGACCCTGGCGGGCGTGGCCGACGTGGTGGTACACGTCGAGCCGGACTGGTCGACGGCCGACACGGGGACAGACCGCGGGTGGGGCGACGAGGACGCGGACGACGACGAGAGGCTGGATCGCTAGCCCGCCGCGACGGCCGCCGCGGTCTCCGGCTCTGCCGCGCCAATGGTCGGCTCGTCGCCACGCACGCCGTCCGCACGCCCTTCGGCGCCGCGCGCGCCGGCGTCGATCCCGCCCGCCGCGTCGACGTGTGGGTCGTACCCCAGGTTCGGCGTGAGCCAGCGCTCGGCTTCGGCCAGGGTCATGCCCTTGCGCCGGGCGTAGTCCGCGACCTGGTCGCGCCCCAGGGGCCCGACCGCGAAATAGCGGGCGTCCGGGTGGCTGAAGTAGAGCCCGCTGACCGAGCTGGCCGGCCACATCGCGCAGCTCTCGGTCAGCGTGATTCCGGTCTGGGCCTCGACGTCGAGCAGGCGCCAGATGGTCCGCTTCTCGGTGTGATCGGGCTGGGCGGGATAGCCCGGCGCGGGCCGGATGCCGCGGTACCGCTCGTGGATGAGGTCGTCGGGCGTCAGGTCCTCGGCCGCGCCGTAGCCCCACGCCTCGCGCACGCGCTGGTGGAGCAGCTCCGCGAAGGCCTCGGCCAGCCGATCGCCGAGCGCCCGGGCCATGATCGCATGGTAGTCGTCGTGATCGGCCTCGAAGGTCGCCACGAGGTCGTCCATCCCGATGCCCGTCGTCAGCGCGAACGCGCCGATGTAGTCGGGAATGCCCACGGGTGCGACGAAGTCCGCCAGCGCATAGCTCGGCTGGTCGCCGCGCTTGACCTGCTGCTGGCGCAGGGTGTGGAACGTGGCGAGGCGCGTTTGCCGCCGCTCGTCGGCCCACACGGCGATGTCCTCGCCGTCGACGTTGTTGGCGGGGAAGAAGCCGTGGACGGCGTGCGCGGTGAGGCGCCGCTCGGCGATGATCCGCGCCAGGAGCGCCTGGGCGTCGGCCAGGAGCTCGCGCGCGCGCGGCCCGGTGTCGGGGTGGTCGAGCAGGCCCGGATACGCGCCGCGCAGCTCCCACGCGTGGAAGAACGGGGTCCAGTCGATGTAGCGCGCAATCTCGTCCAGCCGCTGGTCGCGCACGACGCGCGCCCCCAGCCATGCCGGGTGGGCGACGTCCGTGCGCGGCCAGTCCACGGGCGCCCGGTTGGACCGCGCGGCGTCGAGCGTGAGCATTGGCTTGTCGGACCGCTGTGCGGCGAACCGCGCCCGGAGCGCCGCGTAGTCCGCCTCGGTCTCGGCCGCGAGGTCCTCGCCCTGGAGGGGGTCGAGAAGCCGGCTGACGACGGTCACGGCGCGCGAAGCGTCGAGCACGTGGATGGTCGGGGCGGTGTACGCCGGCGCGATCTTGACCGCGGTGTGCATGCGGCTGGTCGTCGCCCCGCCGATCAGGAGCGGCAGGCTGAACCCCTCGCGCTCGAGCTCGCGGGCCACGTGCGCCATCTCGTCGAGCGACGGCGTGATGAGGCCGGAGAGGCCGATCAGATCGACGCGGTGCTCGCGCGCCTTGGCCAGGATCGTCTCGGCCGGCACCATCACGCCGAGGTCGATGACCTCGTAGTTGTTGCACCCCAGGACGACGCCGACGATGTTCTTGCCGATGTCGTGCACGTCGCCCTTGACGGTCGCCATGAGGATGCGGCCCTTGGACAGGCGACCGCCGACGGCGGCCTTCTCGGCCTCGAGGTACGGGGTGAGGAACGCCACCGCCTTCTTCATGACGCGCGCGCTCTTGACGACCTGCGGCAGGAACATCTTGCCCGCGCCGAACAGGTCGCCGACGTGGTTCATGCCGGCCATCAGCGGCCCTTCGATGACGGCGAGCGGCCGGCCGTAGGCTTCGAGCGCCTCGGCGACGTCGGCGTCGATGTGGTCGACGACGCCCTTGACCAGGGCGTGCGCCAGGCGCTCCTCGACGGTGCCCGATCGCCACTCGGCCTCGTCGCGGGCGGTATCCCGCGCCTGCGCCCGGTAGCCCTCGGCCAGGTCGACGAGCCGCTCGGTGGCGTCCGGCCGGCGGTTCAGGATGACGTCCTCGACGGCGTCGCGCAGATCGGGCGGGATCTCCTCGTACACCGCGAGCATGCCGGCGTTGACGATGCCGAGGTCGAGCCCGGCCTGGATGGCGTGGTAGAGGAAGGCGGCGTGCATGGCCTCGCGCACGGGGTTGTTGCCGCGGAAGGAGAACGACACGTTGCTGATGCCGCCGATGGTCGAGGCGTGCGGGAGCGTCCGCTTGATGGCCCGCACGGCCTCGATGAAGGCCCGCCCGTAGTCCGCGTGCGCCTCGATGCCGGTGGCCACCGTGAGCACGTTGGGGTCGAACACGATGTCGGCGGGGTCGTACCCGACCTCGTCGACGAGGATCCGATAGGCCCGCGCACAGATCGCGACCTTGCGCTCGAGCGTGTCGGCCTGCCCGGACTCGTCGAACGCCATGACGATCGCCGCCGCGCCGTAGCGCTGGAGCAGCCGCGCGCGCCGCTTGAACTCGTCCTCGCCGTCCTTCAGGCTGATGGAGTTGACGATCGGCTTGCCCTGGATGCACTTCAGGCCGGCTTCGAGCACCGACCAGCGGCTGCTGTCGACGACGAACGGAACCCGCGCGACGTCGGGCTCGGCCGCCAGGAGGTGGAGGAAGCGGGTGATCATCGCCTCGGCGTCGATCAGACCCTCGTCCATGTTGATGTCGATGAGGTTCGCCCCGTTGTCGACCTGCTGGCGCGCCACGGCGATGGCGCCTTCGAGGTCGCCGGCCTTGACCAGCGCGGCGAAGCGCGGCGACCCGGTCACGTTGGTGCGCTCGCCGACCATCGAGAAGTTGGTCTGCGGTGCGACGGTGTACGGCTCCAGACCACTGACGCGCAGCGCCGGCGGGCGCGGCCGCGGCACGCGCGCCGGCAGGCCCGCCACCGCGGCCGCGATCGCGGCCACGTGCTCGGGCGTGGTCCCGCAGCACCCGCCGACGATGTTGACCCAGCCGCGGCGCGCGAAGTCGCCGAGCACGTCCGCCATGTGCTCGGGGGTGTCGTCGTATTCCCCGAACGCGTTGGGCAGGCCGGCGTTGGGGTAGCAGCTCGTGAAGCAGTCGGCCAGGCCCGCCAGCTCCTCGACGTAGGGCCGCATGTCGTCGGCGCCGAGCGCGCAGTTGAGGCCGACCGAGATCGGCCGCGCATGGGCGACGCTGTTCCAGGCCGCCTCGAGCGTCTGGCCGGAAAGCGTCCGGCCGGACCGGTCGGTGATGGTCAGCGACAGCATGACGGGCACGCGCCGCCCGAGCTCCTCGAAGCACCCCTCGATGGCGAAGAGCGCGGCCTTGAGGTTGAGCGTGTCGTAGGTGGTCTCGACGAGGAGCAGGTCCGACCCGCCGTCGAGGAGGCCGCGCGCCTGTTCGGCGTACGCGGCGGCCAGCTCGTCGAAGGTGACGGCGCGGTAGCCCGGGTCGTTGACGTCGGGCGAGAGGGTCGCCATCTTGTTGGTCGGCCCGATGGCGCCGGCGACGAAGCGCGGCCGCTGCGGGTCGCGGGCCATCGCGGCCGCCACGGCGCGGCGGGCGATCCGAGCGGCGGCGGCGTTCATGTCGTAGACCCAAGCCTCGGTGCCGTAGTCGGCCTGGCTGATGGCGGTGGCATTGAACGTGTTGGTCTCGACGATGTCGGCGCCGGCGTCGAGGTAGGCCGTGTGGATGGCTTCCACGATGTCGGGGCGCGTCAGGCAGAGCAGGTCGTTGTTGCCCTGCAGCAGGCGCGGGTGCGCGGCGAAGCGTGTGCCGCGGAAGTCGTCCTCCGCCAGCGCGTGGCGCTGGATCATCGTGCCCATCGCGCCGTCCAGGATCAAGACGCGCCGCGTCATCGCCATCGCCAGCGGGTGATCCGCGTGGCGATCGGCGGCGGTCTGCGGCGGGCGTGCGGTGATCATGCGGGTTCCTCGGGTGATCGGAGCGGCCAGGGGCGATCCGGGCGGTCGGTGGCTGCAATTGTAGGCAGCGCGGGAACGGTGTGGAAACCTCGGCGCGCAGGCCGGCCTGCCACGCGATGCGCTGTTTCCGCCGGGCGGGAGCGTCATGCTATACTGATGATGGTCTTCCATGGGGATGACAGGTTTCGACGGGGACGGCTGTCTCCGGATTGCAGGCCGAGTTTGGCTCAAACTCGCTAAACAGGGCCAAAACACAGATGCCGAGCCTCAGCTCGCACTCGCTGCCTAAGAGCTAGCGATGCCCCCGCGTCGCCCCGCCGACGCGGCGCGGTGGGTAACACTTCAGCCGGCGTGCCGCTGCCGCGACGTCGATGACGGCGGCGAAAGACCATCGACTGGCGAGATCCCCGGCTCGGTCGGGTGAGATGGGATCGCGCGAGACACCTGGCAAGCCCGACTAAGCCTGTAGCATATCTTGGGACGAACTCTTCGGACGCCGGTTCGAGTCCGGCCATCTCCACCAACGGCAGCAGGGGCCCCGCGACGATCGGTCGTCGCGGGGCCCCTCGCCTGTCCGGCGGCAATCGACCGCAACGCGCGGGCCGTCGGCGACGTCAGTAGGATGCACGACGGCGGGCGATCCTCGCCCGGCCATCCCGTTGGCGGATGGCCCTGGCGGGCTTGCCCCTGCGGCGAACCACCGGCGACCCTGCGAATCCGTGCCCGCCCGCGATCGCCGTCCCAGACCCGGCTCCCGACCTTCCAGGAGGCCCAGCATGCAGCCGTCCCGCAGAACCACCGTGGCCGTGGGGATGGCCGTCGCGCTGGCGACCGTGCTGGGATCCCACCCCGCCGGCGCGGTCCGCGTCGCGCGGCCCGCCGGCGCCCCGCCCGCGACGCCGACGTGGCCGGCGCCGGACCTCGTGGTCAAGGTGCGCGACATGCTGCGGCAGTACTACGGTAGCCGCGCCGACGCCGCCACGCCGGTCGGCCTGGTGGCGCCGCGCTTCGAGAGCGAGAAGGTGGCATCCAAAAAGGATCCCGACACGCTCTGGGAGTTTCACGTCAACGGCAGCACGGACTGCCACGCGGCCATCACGCGCGCCGAGTTCGTCGACTGCACGGGCCATCGGCTGGCCGCCACCTTCAACCGCGGCGACTACCTCGGCGGCCTCACGCTCTTCAAGACGAGCCTCGGCTACTACACCAACGACGCGTACGCCCGCATGGCCGGCTACTACGCGCTGTACCACGCGTTCGCCCACGACTTCGACGCCACCGTCCCCGCCGCGTCGGGCTTCACCGCCGTCAACGCCCGCGACGCCCAGGCGTACCACCGGGCGATGGTGCGGGCCTACGAGGCGCACATGCGCGACATCATCGCGCGGATGTTCGACGAGCCGCGCAGCGACGCGGGCTTCCAACTCAGCCTCACGCGCGCCATCGGCGAGGTCGAGATGGTCTACGTGCCGGTCGTGGTGTTCATGGAGCGCAACAACCTCTGGGGCGCCAACCGCGACCGGCGCAACGCCTTCGCGGTCGTCGACGCGATGAACCAGCGCATCTGGTGGGAGTGGGTCTGGACGCAATCCAACGGGCCGGTGACGGCGGGCTTCGTCAACCTCGGCAGCGACCTGACATACCAGACGGGGCGCCCCCCCAGCGGCGTCCTCGACGGGACGCGGCAGTTCGCGTACGACTTCGGGGCCGGGCCGCGGACGATCCCGAGCTTGCGCTCGCCCGCCGTGGACGCCGCGGCGCTGGGCACCGACGGCTTCTGGTTCGACGCCGACTACCCCACGCCGGGCGAGTGGTGGTGCTACAGCACGTTCCCCGCCAGCTCGCCGGAGCTGGCGCAGTGCCTGACACAGGCTTCGCGCGAGAGCAAGGGCGGGCAGTTCGGCCCCTTCGGGCACTACTACGGCGATATCGCGATGCCGCTGCCGTGCGACGGCCGGGGCGGATCGGCCACGGCCTACGGGTGCGGCGAGACGAATCTGGGATCGGCGGCCGAGGAGTGGCTGTGGACGTTCGTCGGCGCTAGGGCGGGGCTGTATCTCATCGCGCGGCTGGCCTTGACCGGCGACCCCGACCTGCCGGCCAATGCGCTCGGCAAGCTCAGCCATGTCGTCGCCATCGGCACCGGGCCGGCCCAGAGCCCGTACGCCAACGTCACGGATCGCCTGGGCTACGGCGTGGCGGGCTTCCACGGCGGCGCGGGCCGCAACGACGATCTGGAGTGGCTGTGGAGCGGCGACGGCCAGGTGCGCGCGGTGCGCACGCTCTCGGCCGGCCGCCACGACGCCGAGGCCCAGAACGGGCGCTACAGCGTCGGCGAGACGGCCACGTCGCCGCGCTCGAACAAGATCGACGGCGACACGTGGGGAGCGACCGACAAGCAGGAGTACCCGGGCGGGATCGAGAACCACACCCCCGGGCCGAGCTCGCTGTACGGCTCGGCGCTCTTCAACACGCTGCTCGGCGACCAGACCAAGGACGGGCTTGCGGGCTCGCTCTATGACGCGACGCACCGCAACCACGTCGAGGAGTTCCAGAACTGGGTGTGGCTCTTCCAGGCCAGCTACTACCGCTGCGTCGCCCCGCCGGCGGACGACCCGGTGGACCCGGCGTGCTTCGCGCTCGCCTCGACGTACCGCAAGCCGCTGTACGCCAGGCCCAACCCAGTGTCGCCGACGCTGCGGTTCGACTACCTATGGCGCTACGACGCGGCGGCGCTCGACACCAGCCACGTCTCCCCATCCGAGACGACGTGCGCGGGGCGCGCCGGGGTGCCGTGGCGGCGCATCCGGGACCGCGACGCCGCGTCGGACAGCCCGGCGTACCTCCAGGACGAGGGCGGCTACGGCGCCTACAACGAGCTGTTGCAGGCCACGGGCGGCCTCATGCGGGTGCTGGCCGCACGCTACCCGCTGAACGCCGGCGACCCGGCGTTTGCCCAGGAGCGCAACGACGTGCTCAAGCCCTGGTACGACGAGGCCTATGCGATCAGCGGCGGCATCCTGGACCTCTACACCACGCCGCCGCCGCTGGGCTACGGCTACATGCCCGACATCGAGAACTCGACGTGCCGCGGCACCAACCCCGACGCCGGCGATCCGACGCCCGCGATGATCACGTGGCAGCAGGGCACGGGCGCCTCGGCCTTGTCGACGACGATCCGCCGCGCGATGCTCTACAGCGTGGCGACGGCGTACTACTGGTGGTACGACAGCGCGTGGGTGGACGCGGAGCTGTTTTGATGAGACGAGGGCGGTGGGAAGTGGGGCGCAGGAAATAGGGCGCAGGGAGGAGGAAGCAGACAGTAGAAGGCAGGAAGAAGCAGGAAGGGTCGTTGCTCCCTCTGCCTTCGTCGCTCCGCCTTCCTTCTTCATCCATCCATGGCCCGCCCCAACGCTTCGATCGCACCGACGACCTCGGGCAGCAGCGCACCAGCGCCATCCACCGCCCGGCGCCGGAGCTGGATGCGCGCCCACGCCTGCCCGGGCTCGATCCGCCGCCCTGGCGCCGGGGCCAGCACCAGCATCTCCTCCGAATCGGCCAGCGCATCGACCCGCACCGCCGGCCGCGCGAAGTCGAGCCCGCCCATGGCGGACGCAAGCCGATGCACGCCGGTGGTGAAGTGTCCTGACACGGTTCCCGGCGCGCCGCCCACATGGTGCAGAATCACCTGCGCGCCGGCCACCGGCGCGAGGTGGAGGTCGAGCGGCGCCCGGTCAGCTTCTGGATCGACGAACGCGAGCACGTGCCGAGCCAGGAGGGGCAGGCGGCCGGCCGCCAGCTCGAGCTGGGTGTAGAGCGCGATGGACGCGACGAGGCGCGGGTTGACCTCGATCACCATGAGCCGCCCGTCGGGCTCGCGGACGAAGTCGAGCCCGAACACACCCCGATAGCCCTCGCCCGCCAGCGCCCCGCCGACGCGTCGCGCCACGTCCACGAACGGGGCCGGGTCGAGATCCAGCACCGTGCCGGCCACCCAGTCGTTGCCGCATGCGCCGAGCGGGTAGCGCGTCAGACGGGGATCGCCGGTGATCTGTACGAACGGTGCGCCCACCGCCACCCCGCGGGCCGTCACACACGCGTTCAACGTGAGCGGCGTGCCGAGAATGTACGCCGTGGCGCGCACCGTCGGCGCTCGCAAGGCGCGGACGGCGGCGTCGAAGGCGTCGGCGTCCGCGACCAGGTACGTGCGCGCGCCGCTGTAGCCGTGCGCTGCCTGCAGCACGAAGCACGGTCCGAGGATCTCGGCGACACCGGCGTAGGTCGCGCCGGCCAGATCGAGGCCGAGGCCCGGCGGCTGGCGGAGGCCGAGGGCGTCGGCCAGCGCGCGGAAGGTCACCTTGTTCTCCCAACGGCGCGACACGCCCGCCGGCGCGCACAGAAGCGGCCAGCCGCGGCGGCGGCACAGGCTCTCGATGGCGTGCGACGTCTTGAAGACGAGGAGGCCGGGCAGGCGGGGAGCCCCCATCGACGCGCCAGCCCTCTGCGGGCCATCGATGAACGCGGCGGCCCCGGGGTCGGCCAGGAGGTCGGCCGTGCCGAGCTCGCGCAGACCCCGTGCGCCGGCAGCGGCGTCGGCCCGCAAATCGCGAGCACGGGCTGGGTCTGGCTCCGCCAGCGCGAACACCTCGACGCCCTGCGCGCCGAGGATGTCGAGCGCCGGGGCGGGGTAGGCGCTGGCAATCCGATAGCCCGGAACGAGGCGCTCTAGCCCGATGCCATAGTGCGGGTCGGGGCCCGCGAAGGTCAGGCCGCGGGCGTGCTCCGCGGCCCACGCCGCGAACGCTTCGGGCGCGCGGACCCCGTGCCGTTGCACCGTCACAGGCCGAGGGCGGCCTCGACCGCCGGCAGGCTCTCCGCGGCCACGACGCGACCCCGCCCCGCCGCCGCGGGGCCCCGGTGAGCGGGCCCCGCGGCGGGCATGTCCGCTGCCTCGGTCTCATCGCCGACCGCGTCCATGGCCCCGCCGCCCGCCGCGCCCGTCAAGAGGATCGTCGCCGAGCGGACGCCCCCCCTCGCCGCGGCGCGGATCGCCGCCGCCAGGGCCGCCGCGCCCTCGATCGACGTCTCGATACCGTGGGCGAGGAGGCGTGCCTCGGCGGCGTCGGCCTCGGCGTCGGTGATCACCCAGCCGCCGCCCCCGGTGCGGGCGATCCAGCGGGCCGCCTCGCCGGCCCGGCGGGTCTTGCGCGCGCCACGGTCGCCGAGGCGGCCGCGGGCCTCCCGCGGCGGCCGCGGGTCGAACGGGCCGGCCACGGGGTGCGCGCCGGTTCCCTGCACGGCATGCAGCGCCGGCATGCGGCCCGTCGCACCGACGTCGCCGGCGCGGGCGAACGCACGGCCGAGCGCGACAAACGATGTCGCGCTGGACACAAACGCGAACACGGCGTCGGTGGCGGGCTCGAACCCGGCGATCTCCCACCCCATCGACTGAAAGCCTTCGACGGCCAGGGGATCGGTCGACGGGCGCAGGTTCGGGATCCCGTGCCGCTCGGCAACCGCCGCGGCGAGCGTCAGCGCGTGGGCCGACAAGCACACGTCGGCGCCGAGGCGGACAAGGCGGCGCACCTTTGCCGGCGGTGTGGTCGGCGCCACGAACGCGGCCAAGCGCAGACCGGCCGCGGCCGAGTACGCCGCCGCGGCGAGCGCGGCGTTGCCGGACGACGAGATCACGGCGCGCCGGACGCCGGGCATCCGCCAGCACAGGGCGGCCACCTGGAACGCCATGCCGCGGGCCTTGTGCGACCCGGTCGGGTTGAGGTCCTCGCGCTTGACCACGAGGCGGTCCAGACCAACCTCGGCCGCCAGCGCCGGCAGCGCGACGGCCGGGGTGCCGCCCTCGCCGAGCGTCAGCCACGCGGCGGGCGGCAGAACCGGATCGTACAGCGCGGCGTAGCGCCAGATGTCGGCCCGCACGGTGCCGGACGTCGGCTCGCCCGGGGGCCCCTTAACCACCTCGATGCCGGTCTCGCCGGGCGCCGCATCGGGCTCTGGCAATGCCGGATCCGACGGCCGGCGGGCCATGGCCAGGCTACTTCTCCTCTTCCTCGAACAGCTCGACGCGGATGGGATCGAGGCTGACGACCTCGAGCTCGGCGCCGCAGTGATCGCACCAGACCACCTCGCCGAGCATGACGTCTTCCGGCAGGCCCACGCGGGACCCACACGCCGGGCATGCCTCGATCTCCTGGGCGTCCGGATCGTAGTCGATCGGTGAGAACTCGTTCATGGTGTCGTCGACCTCCTTCAGGTCGTGGTCAAGTCGCGCAGGAGCGCGCGGAATCCCGTCTCGGCCGCGCCGTCGCCGAGGTAATGCATGCGGAAGAAGTACGGACACGCCGGCGACAGCAGGACCGTGTCGCCGGCGCGAGCGCCGGCGACGACGTCCGCCACGGCGGCGCGGAGGGTCGTGTGGCGGACGATCTCGGGCCCGTCAGCGGCAGCCGCCGTGCTCCCGGAGGGATCGACAACCACCGCGTGGCGCCGCTCCGTCGCCGTACCCGCCGCCCGCACGGCGGCCTCGATCCGATCGGACCCGGCGCCCGGCAGGAGCACGAGCCGCCGCACGCGGGTGGCGACGGCGCGCGCGAGGTCCGTCAGATCCAGCCCCTTGTCGTCGCCCCCCGCGATGAGCACGATCGGCGCCGGGAGCGCCTCGAGCGCCGCCACCGTCGCCTGTGGCGTCGTCGAGTTCAGGTCGTCGACGTAATCCACGCCCCCCGCGCGCCACACGCGCTGGGTGCGGTGCCGCAAGCCCCGGAACGCCGCCACGCCGCGGCGGATGGCGGCGGCGTCCGCGCCGGCCAGCCACGCCGCCAGCGCGGCGGCCAGGATGTTCGCGTGGTTGTGCGCGCCGACGAGCCATGCCGCGGCGATCGGTCCGGCGTCCACGGGCGGCGCGGCGGTGTCGCGGCGCAGGTGGATCCGCCCGTCCTCGATCCACGCCCCGCGTTCGACGGGGGCGGCGCGGCTGAACCACCACAGGCTGCCGGCGAGCCCCTCCGCCATGGCGCGGGTTGCCGGGTTGTCGGCGTTCAGGACCGCATGGTCGCCGGGGCCTTGTCCGGCCACCAGCCGGCGCTTGACGGCCGAGTACGCCTCGAACGAGCCGCCGTGCTCGTCGAGGTGGTTGGGCAGCACGTTGAGCACGACGCCGATGCGAGGTCGCGGCGCGACGTCGATGAGCTGGCGGTTGCTGACCTCCAGCACCAGCCAGTCGTCCGGCCGCAGCGCGCGCAGCTCGCCCAGGACCTGGACGCTGCGGCGCTCGTTGCCGGCGTAGTGAACCGGGATCGAGGCTTGCCGCAGGATGGCCTCCACCAGGCGGCTGGTGGTCGACTTGCCGTTGCTGCCGGTGACCGCCAGCACCGGCGCGGGCGAGAGGTCGAAGTAAAGCTCGGTGATCCCGTGGAACGGCACGCCCGCGGCGCGCAGGTCGGTCAGGGCCGGGAGGTTGGGGGGGTAGAGGTACCACGCCTGCCCGGCGAACACGGCACCCGCGCGCGCGATGCCCTCCAGATACCGCTCGCCGAACCGGCGCTGGATGGGCAGGCTCGCCAGCGCGCGCCACACCCGATCGCGCTCGGCCGGCGGCATGCCCACGTGGTTGCGCCGGAAGGCCGCCTCGACTTGATCCGCCGGCTGGAAGTCGTGGACCGTCAGCCGGCGCACCCCTTCGGCCCACAGGAACCGCACCATCGCGGCCCCTTCGGTGCTGGCGAGCCCAACGACGTGGACCTCGACATCGCGCAGGGCCCGCACGGCCTCCCAGCGCCGGCGGAGGTCGGCCGGCCAGGCGGCCTCGTCCGCCACGGCGTCAACCGGAGCGGGGGCATCGCGACGGCCATCGGATGGCCCGGATCCCGCGCCGCGCCGGCGACCACCGTCCCCCGCGTCGCCGCCGACCCCGGGAGCGTGGCCACGTGCCGTGCCGCCGCCATCCCCGGGGCCGCCGCCATCCGCACCGCCATCGCCATCTCCACCGCCGCCGCTCTCCGCGTCGAACCGGCGCGCCGACCGGAGGTGGTAGCGCCGCCGCATCTCGGTCAGCGGCTCGACGACGACCGCATCGGCGTCGAAGCTCGCGTGGGCCACCGCCACCGGGTCGACGTCGACGACGACGGCGACGTGCCCGATGCCGCGGGCCTTGTGCGAGAGGTACACCAGGTCGCCCGGCGCCAATTCGTCGAGCGGCACCCGCCGACCGCGGCGGGCCTGGTCGCGCGAGTGCTTCGGGAGGCCGAGGCCGAGCACCGAGCGGTAGACCCGCTGCGTGAGGCCCGAGCAGTCGACGCCGGCCCGCGTGGTGCCGCCCCAGACGTACGGCGTCCTGAGCCAGGGCGTGATCGCGGCGCGCCAGGCGGTCGGCGGCGCCTGCCCGGGCGCCCCGGCGAACGCCGCCCGCCACGACGCCACGCTGGCGGGGACGTCGGCCGCGGCGATCTCGGCGAGGTCGCCGTCCGCGGCCCAGCCGATCGTTCCGTCCGCCAGCTCCACCGCCCACCAGCGCCCGCGCCGCGCCAGGCGGCGGATGGGCGGGTCGCCGGGCGCGACCTGGGTCGCGAGGTCGCCGCCGGGGCGTGCCAGGACGTCCACCCGCTCACCGCGCGGCACGGCCCAGCCAAGGTCGTCGGGCTGCTCCACGAGCACGGCGACGTCGTCGTCGACGCGGGCGCCGCCCGTCGCCTCGCGCACGGCGGCGCGGATGGCGGACCGCTGCGCGGGGATGAGCACGTTGCCGGTCAGTCGGACCGCGCCCACGGCGTCGGCCACGATCTCGGCCACCACGTCGCACACGACCTCGCCGTAGCGCCGGTCCCAGTCGGCGACGAGGGCATCGACGGCGGCCTGGGCTTGCGCGCGAAGATCGAGATCGTGGCTGGCGGTGGGGGGGACGGATGGGGTGATCGGGGTCATGGGAAGCCCCGCGAGGCACGCCGCGCCGGGCCCCTGAAGTATACCGCCCGGCGCGATCCGAGGCCAAGGGATCGGCGCTCCGGGCGCATGGGCGCCACGGGTGCCGGCGCCACGAAGGCCGCCTCGGCGCGGCCGTTCATCCGCGCCGGGGCGGCCTCGAGGCCTCGCACACGGCCAGGCGCGGCGTGGTCGCGCCCGCGACCACGCCGCGCCGACGGCCTACCGCCCGCCCCAAAACCGGTCGGCCGGGCAGCCGATGGCGTAGGCGATCGAACGGTAGATCGCGCCGAGATCCTCCGGATCCGGCGTGTAGGCGTAGTGGTCGGGCGTCGAAGCGGACTGGCGCAGGAGCACCGGGTTGGTGTCCTCCGGCGCCCCGATGGCGATCGTGTAGACCGTGATGCCGGCGGCCTTGGCCTTCTCCGCCGCCCGCAGGACGGTCGTCTCCATCGTCCCGTCCTCGGCGGGCGGCACGCGGTTCGGCAGCCCGTCGGTCAGGACGATGATGACGGGCGTGTGCCCCGCCTTGCGCGCGCCGGACAGGATGGCCTCGGCGCCGACCTTGAACGCCAGGTCGAGCCGCGTGAACTCGGCCTGGCCTTTGGCGAGGTCGGCGATGGCCTGGTGGATGCGCCCGGCATCAGCGCCGAGCGGCGCCTGGATCCAGGCCTGCCGGTTGAAGCCGACGATCGCCACCTGATCGCTGCCGCCGTGCACGTCGGGGGTGAGGTCCATCAGCGCGACGAACGCCTTGGCGGCGTCCTGGGTGGCGGCCAGCTTCGACCGGCCGCTGCGCGTGGGCCGATCCATGCTCGTCGAGACGTCGACCACCAGGACGACGTCGGCGTGGACCTGCCCGACCTCGCACTGCTCGCCGAGGATCACCGGGATGTAGATCGGTTTGGGCCGCGGCGTCGCGGTGGGCGGCGGTGGGGTCGGCGTGGGCGTCGGGAGCGGCGTGGCGGTCGGCACCGGCGTCGAGGTGGCCGTCGCGGTCGGCGTCGGCGGAAGCTCGGTCGGTGTCGCGGTCGGCGGCGGCGTCGGCGTCGGGGTCAGGCAAATGTCGTTCTCGACGGTGATGGCGTTGCTGGCCAGAACGTGCTCGCCGCGGTTGTCGGCCGAGTCCATGAGGCTGAGGCTGACGTCGCTCTGCCACGTCCCGGGCACCATCGGCTTGGCCTGGTAGGTAACGGTGATTGTCTCGTTCATCTTCGGCAGGCGCCAGCCCCACGTGATCCTGGTCTGGTCGCCTTCCTGCGTGGTCTTGTTCGGCGCCGGGCTGAAGGTGCCCGGAACGATCGCGAGGCCGGCCGGGAGCATCTGCTCGAGGCTGAGGGCGCGGACGCGCACGACGCCCTTGGTGTCGATCTCGCGCAGGGCGTCGCGCACCATGCCCCGGAGCTTGCCGCCTTCGGGGTCTTCGGTGTAGTAGCGCTGGGACTCGGGGACCTGCGGCTCCCAGATGGTGCACTCCTCGGGGTGCTGGTGCGGGCACCCGACGAAGAGGTTGTCGACCTCGCGCAGGAGCATCCGGCCGGCCTGGATCATCTCCTGGCCCTTGTCGGCCATGTACACCTTGGTGTAGACGAAGAAGACGATGAACTCGCACTCCGGGGTGGCGCGGCCGCCGTGGAGGTTGCGGCCGCGGCGCACCATCTGCACGCCGGCCTGGGCGGCCTCGAGGAAGAGCGCGCGGGGGTCGTGGGCGACCCGGAAGCCCGTGAGGTGGCCGCGCGCGGCGCCGAAGTTGTTGACGGACGGCTGCAGCACCTGGCGGACGCCCTGACCGTTGTAGTGGATGACGCCGATGGAGATGTCGCGTCCGCCGCGCGCGTAGTGCTCGAGCTCGGTGAGGGCCTGCAGCGAGACCTGGCGCTGCCAGTCGGGATAGGGCGTGTCGTCCTGGATGAAGACGACGTTCATGCCGTTGGGGCAGACGGGGCAGGCCATCGAGAGGGTGGTGGTGACCTGGACGGGGTCGCACATCCGCACGCTCTCGGGCGCAAGGGTGCTGGCGATGTTGGCCGTGCAGGCGCTGGGCGCCCGGGCGGGACCGGGGGGCGGGCTCTCGGCCGCGGCGGAGCGGGCGGACAGCGGCGCAAGGGCCGCGGCAAGCGCGAGGGCGCCGGCCAGGACGGCGGCGGCCGGGCGCCAGCGGGGGTGGGCAACGACCGACGCGGAACATCGACGCAGCATCTCGCCACTCTCCTCAATCGAGCCCGGGCACCCGGGCACGGCTCGCGGCGGCACGGCGTACGGCCAGCGGCGGTGGCGGTCGACGGTCCCGACGGCCCGTCCACCCTGGCCTGGCAGCGCTTGCCGTCGACGGGAGCGAGTGTAACACCCCGTCGGGATGGTGTCAACGAGGCGATGCACGGCGTCGACCAGAGGCGACGCGGCCTCGGCCGCGCAATCTTGCGCCCGCGCCGGGCCGTGGGGCAACATTGCATGGCCGGCCTGCTGGCGCGCGACGACCAGCCGCACGGCCCGTCCCAACCGCCCGCGCCCGACCCAGTCCGCCCCGGAGACCCCGTGACCGCACGACTCATCGACGGCCAGGCCATCGCCGCCGCGATCCGCGAGGACGTCCGTACCGCTGTCGCCACGATGGAGCGCGACCATGGCTACACGCCTGGCCTGGCGACCGTGCTCGTCGGCGACAACCCCGCGTCGGCGACGTACGTGCGGATGAAGCAGCGGGCGTGCGCCGACCTCGGGATCCGGTCGCTGCCCTACGTCCTGCCCGCCACGGCCACGCAGGCCGAGGTGCTCGGGCTCGTCACCGACCTCAACGCCGACCCTGCCGTCAACGGCATCCTCGTCCAGCTCCCGCTGCCCGGCCACCTCGACGAAGAGGCCATCCTCGCCGCCATCGACCTCGCCAAGGACGTCGACGGGTTCCACCCCATCAACATCGGCCGCCTGGCGATGCGCAACCGCACCCCGCTCTTCATCCCGTGCACGCCGTTCGGCATCCTGCGCCTGCTCGAAGAGACCGGCGTACCGCTTCGCGGCGCTGACGCCGTGGTCGTCGGCCGGTCCAACATCGTCGGTCTGCCGGCGGCGATGGTCCTGCAGAAGGCCGACGCCACCGTCACGCTCTGCCACCGGCACACCCGCGACCTCGCGCGGCACCTCCGCGGGGCCGATGTCGTGGTCGTGGCTGTCGGCCAGCCCGATCTCATCACCGGCGACATGCTCAAGCCCGGCGCCGTCGTGATCGACGTCGGCATCAACCGCAAGCCCGATCCCAGCCGGGCCAGCGGCTACCGGATCGTCGGGGATGTCGCGTTCGAGTCAGCGGTCGAGGTGGCCGGCGCCATCACGCCCGTGCCCGGCGGCGTCGGCCCGATGACGATCGCGATGCTCATGGTCAACACGCTGCGGGCCGCGGAGCTCGCGCTCGCCCGGCGCTTCCCCGCGTAACACCCTCAAACCGCCCCGCGTTATGCATCGCGGCGCCGCCCCTGCCGCATGGGCGCGCCGCAGCCAACCCCCCTGGCCCGCACCGTGGCCACCGACCGCTCTGCCCAAGAGGAGGTCCACGCATGTCCCGTACCCGTACACCCATCCCTGTTGCCTGGCCGTTCGCGATCCCCTCCCGCCGCGCTCGCCTCGCGTCGCTGGCGATGACCGCCGTCGCGGCGGTCGTCGCCGTCGGCACGGCCGCGATCGGCGCCGCGCCCGGCCCCAAGGTCGCCGCGGAGGCGCCGTCCGCCGACCTCGTCGCCATCGTCGAGCGCTCCGCGCCCCAGGCCCCGGCCCAGGCCACCCAGGCCCCGGGCACCATCGTCGTCCGCGGCCGCATCTTCTACACCGACCGCTTCGGCGACCGCAACCACCCCGCCGCAGGCCTCAAGGTCGAGGTTTGGGACCTCGACGAAGGGTTTCCGACGACATCGGAGTTCCTGGCCAGCACGGTGACCGACGCCACGGGGTTCTTCGAGACCCGCGAGATCAGCAACGTCGACCGCGACGGCCCCACCGGCCAGCGCGCCGGCACGCAGGACGTGTTCCTCAAGCTCTTCACCGACAACGGCAAGGTCAAGCTGATCGAGGCCGGCACGCCCAGCCCGTTCGTGTGGAACAGCTACGAGATCAACGCCCGCAACGGCAAGCTCGACGACGTGCCCGACGGCGTCGTCGGCTTCCCGACGCAGTACATCGTCGAGAACACCAAGGACGTCGAGGCCATGTGGACGTTCGTCAACCTGGCCGAGGCGTGGTACTTCATGCAAAAGTACACCGGCGCCGAGCCCGGCACGCTGACCGCCTACTGGTCGCGCACCAGCACCGACGGACCGCGCTACGACATCGCGAGCCGCACGCTGCACTTCCGCGACGAAGACGCCGGATACCACACCGTCATCATCCAGTACGCCGCCTACGCCCTCCTGCACAACATCTACGACACCCTGCCCGCCGGGTGGGACGCCTGCATCAACAGCCCGCCGTCCGACCCGCGCCGCAAGAGCACCGCCATGTGCGCCCTCGTCCACGGCTGGGCGATGTTCCTGCCCATCGCGGTGTACCAGAACCCCGAGTTCCAGACCCCGGCCATCCCGCTGGTCGACATGGACCTGGCCAAGGACGGCACGCCGGGCTGGGAGAACGGCGACCTCGTGCCGGGCCGCATCACCGGCGCGTTCTGGGATCTGCACGAGAACGACGCCACCGAGGAGACGTACGACAAGTTCAACGCCGACGTGGCCGACATCTGGGAGGTGTTCGCCAAGCACAAGCCCAACACCATGGCCGAATGGTGGGCGGGCTGGAAGGCCCTGGGCAAGAACGGCTGCACCGCCGTCGGGAGCCTGTTCCAGAACACCATCAACTACAACACGCCGCCGACGATCCAGCAGATCCCGGACATCGTGCTGAACGAGGACGAGACCGCCTTCCTCGACCTCAAGAACTACGTCCACGACGCCGACTGCGGCGACGAGAACATGGTCTTCAAGATGATCGACCCGGGCGCGCCGGAGGCCGGCGTCAAGCTCCTGCCGACCAACGTCATCAGCGTGACGCCGCAGGCCGACTGGTTCGGCGACACGACGGTCAAGATCAGCGTCTCCGACGGGCTCGTCACGGTCGAGCAGACCTTCAAGGTCATCGTCAAGGCCATCAACGACTGCGTCAAGATCGACCCGCGCATCCCCGACCCGCCGGCGGCGACCTACGGCATGCCGATCACCCTGGACCTCGAGAAGTACGGCAAGGACGTCGAGGACCTGCCGAGCAAGCTGAAGTGGCGGGTGGACCTCGACCCCGAGAACGCCAAGGACATCACGGTGAGCGGCCAGGGCACGCGCAAGATCACGCTGCTCCTCGACGGCGCGATCCTGACCGCCTACAGCGCCATCATCCGCGTGACCGTGGCGGACCTCGACGGCTGCGAGGACACCCAGTCGATCGCGATTTACTGGTCGGACCGTCTCAACACGCCGCCCGTGATCGACTTCACCAAGCTCGTGCGCGAGCACGTCGCGCCGATCAACTCCAAGATCACGGTGGACCTCACCGGCGTGGCCAGCGACAAGGAGGACCCGCCGCAGATCCTCGAGTGGTTCGTGACCAACCTCGACGACCTCGACACCCAGTTCATCAAGATGGGCCGGCAGGTGTTCGACTTCGAGCCCGACGTCGGGTTTGTCGGGTCCAACCGCGTCGAGATCGAGGTCCGCGACAGCGGGGGCGCCCGCGCCACGGCCGACATCACGCTGACGTGGCGGAGCCAGATCGACGGCAACCTGCCGCCGCGCATCCTGCGCCAGAAGCTCCTTGGCCTGCAGGCCGGGCTCGACACCGAGGTCTGCTACGACCTGACCGACAAGGCCGTCGACCCGGATCACGGGCAGTACGAGCTGCGCTGGTTCCTCCAGGACTTCGACGACACCCTGATGTTCGTCGGCGCCCAGGGCACGCGCACGCTGTGCGTCCGCCCGCGCCAGGGTTACGAGGGCTGCGTGACCGGCCGGTTCGTCGTCAAGGACCCCCGCAACGCCTCCGACAGCCACCTCGTCGACACGTGCTGGCGGACCATCAAGACATACATGCCGTTCGTCGCCAACCGAGTGCGCTAGCGCCCGTCATCCCTGGCCGGCGCCGGGCGGTGAGGCGGCCCGCCGCGACCGGTCCCCCCCCAGCCTCACCCGCGCGGCGGTCACGTTCGACCGCCGCGCGGCGTTAACGCGCGTGGGCGGGGCGGCTTTACAGGCCGGCGTGGTTCCGATATACTCGCCAGCCTACGTCCCCCTCTTGTCCCAATGTTGCCTACTTGCGTCTTGTGGCAGAACAAAGGAGCCAGACCCATGCGCATCTCGGTCGGCGCGATGGCGGGTACGATCGCCATCGCGCTTGTCGCCACGTCGGCCGCCCACCCGTGGGCGATGCCGGCGGATCGGAACCCCACCCCTTCCCGGACCGGCGCGGCGGCGCATCCGGATGCCGACGGCCCTGGCGCCCCGCGCGCCCTGGCGGGCAAAGACCTCAACGGGGGGCGGCCGGCCCAGGCCGACGACGACCCGCTCGACGGGTACATCGTCCAGTTGGCCGGCGACCCGCTGTCGCGCTACGAGGGCGACATCGACGAGCTGGCGGCGACGAGCCCGCGCGTGAACGGGCAGCGCAAGCTCGACGTCGAGAGCCCGGCCAGCCGGGCCTACCTGGCATACCTCGACGCCCAGCAGGACGTCGTCCTGGACCGGATCGCGCGCGCCATCGGCCGCCCGGTCACGGTCATGCACCGCTACCGCTATGTCTACAACGGCGTCGCCATTCGCCTCACGGACCGCGAGGCCGAGACCGTCCGGGGTATCGCGGGCGTGATTCACATCGAGCGCAACGTGGTCGAGCATCTGGCCACCGACGTCGGCCCGACGCTGATCGGAGCCCCCGCGATCTGGCAAGGGACGGGCACGGGCGGTCTGCCGGGAACGCGCGGCGAAGGCGTGGTCGCCGGCATCATCGACACCGGCATCAACATGGACCACCCTTCCTTCGCGGCGGTCGGGGGCGACGGCTACCAGCACACCAACCCGCGCGGGAAGTATCTCGGGTGGTGCGACCCCGCCAACCCCAACTTCGACGTCAAGTACGCCTGTAACGACAAGCTGATCGGCGTCTGGAGCTATCCCGAAGCCAGCATGGACCCCGAGGACGAGGACAGCCACGGCAGCCACACCTCGAGCACCGTGGCGGGCAACGTCATCCCCATCGTGGCGCCGTCGATCACGATGACCCGCACGATTTCCGGCGTGGCGCCCCACGCCAACATAATCATGTACGACGCCTGCGACGGCGGCGGCTGCGATTCCACCGCCACGACGGCCGCCATCGACCAGGCCGCCGCGGACGGCGTCGACGTGCTGAACTACTCGATCGCCATCGGGCGCGACTCGCCCTGGGTCAACAGCCGCCTCGTCGCGTTCAAGGGCGCCTACGAGGCCGGCGTGTTCGTCGCGGCCTCGTCCGGCAATGCCGGCAACCCCACCACCGTCAATGCCACCGCCCCTTGGATCACGTCGGTGGCGGCCACGACCCACGGGCGCGATTTCTCCAACGGCGTGATCGACATGACCGGCGGCGACACCCCGCCCCCCGCCAACATCGCCGGCGCCGGCATCGCGGGGCGCTACGGGCCGGCGCCGATCGTGTACGCCAAGGGCTTCATCAACGCCGACGGCGTGCCCGACGACGGCGGCTGCCTCAAGGCCTTCCCGGCCGGCACGTTCAGCGGCCAGATCGTCGTGTGCGACCGCGGCCAGATCGCCCGCGTCGCGAAGGGCCAGAACGTGCTCGCCGGCGGCGCCGGGGGCCTGGTCCTGGCCAACGTGCCGGCCAACGGCGAGGGCATCGCGCCGGATGCGCACTTCCTGCCGGGCGCCAATATCGGCGCCACGGGCGGGCAGGCGCTCAAGACCTGGCTGGCCAGCGGCACCGGCCACATGGCCACCATCCAGGGCGTGTCGGTGAGCGTCGACGCGGCCGCCTCCGACCTCATGGCGGACTTCAGCTCCCGCGGGCCGGCGCTCACCGGCATCTGCTGTCGGCGCCCCGGCGTCGACACGGACCTCATCCCGGCCGACCTCCTCAAGCCCGACATCGGCGCGCCCGGCGTCAACATCCTCGCCGCCGTCGCCGACGACCCGAGCGCGACGACGCCCGAGCTCGGCTTCCTGAGCGGCACGTCGATGTCGAGCCCCCACGTGGCCGGCGCGGGCGCGCTCATGGTCGCCCTCCACCCGACGTGGACGCCGCCGCAGATCCAATCGGCCCTCATGCTCACGTCCAACAACGCCGCGATCCGCAAGGAGGACGGCACGACGCCCGCGACGCCGTTCGACATCGGATCCGGCCGGGTCGACCTGTCCAAGGCCGGCCAGGCGGGCTTCGTCCTCGACGTGGCGCCGGCCGCCTTTGACGCCGCCGACCCCGACAAGGGCGGGCGGCCCTCGTCGCTCAACCTCGCGAGCATGGCCGACGCGTTCTGCTTCAACACGTGCGGCTGGCAGCGCACGCTGCAGAACACGCTCGCCGCCGCCGTGACGTGGACCGCCGAGGTCATGCCGGTGGCGGGGCAGCCCGACCTGCCCCCGGGCGTCCGGATCACGGTCACGCCGTCGTCGTTCACCCTCGATCCGAACGGCGCGCAGACCATCAAGGTGGACGCCGACATCACCAGCCTCGCCATCGGCGACTGGGTCATGGCCCAGGTAGTGTTCACCGCCACCGGCGATGCCGCGCCGAAGGCCCACCTGCCGCTCGTGGCGCGCCGCGTCGATCGCCGCCTGCCCCCGGCCGTGGTCGTGTACACCGACAAGGCCGCCGGCACCTACGCCATCACGGGCCTGCGCGCGCCGGCCATCTCGACCCTGACCGTGGCCCCGCACGGGCTCGTCAAGGGCGCGCTGGTCAGCCGGGCCGTGGCGCCCGACCCGACCAACACCGAACCGTACGACGACCCGTCGGTCAACCTCGTGATCACCCGCACGGTCCCAGCCGACACCGTGCGGCTCGTCGCCGAGACCATGTCGTCGACGGCCAAGGACGTCGACCTCTACGTCGGGCGCGACGCCAACGGCGACGGCGTGCCCCAGGAAAACGAGCAGGCCTGCATCAGCGGCGCCGAGAGCTGGGAGGAGCTGTGCGAGCTCACCAACCCGGCGCCCGGCACCTACTGGATCATGGCCACGAACTTCACCGGCTCGGGCGGCGCCACGGACACCATCGCCATGGTCTCGGGCATCGTCACGCGCGCCGACGCCGGCAACCTGTCGGCGACCGGCCCGGCGCCGGTGCCGGCGTTCCAGCCCTTCGACCTGGCGATGGCCTGGAACCTGCCGGCCATCAGCGGGGACGATCGGTGGTTCGGGGCGCTCGACGTCGTCAGCGGCTCGGCCAACGGCGGCAACCTCGGCACGATCGCCGTCGACATCATCGGCATCGGCGACACCGTGCCGCCGACGACCGAGCCGCCCACAGCCCCGCCACCGACGATCGTGCCGACGGCCACGGCGACGCCCGTGCCGTCGCCGACCCGCGCGCCACCGACGGGTCTGCCAACTGTCGCGCCCACGCCGACGCCCGCGCCGCCCAGCGGCCTGTGCGTCTGCGGCCTCATCCAGTCCGCCGGCGTGCCGCGCCCGGTGATCGACGCCGCCGTGGCCAACCCCGGCACGGTCGGCGGGTGGCAGCAGCCGTTGAACCCCAACAAGCCGGCGGGGCCCGACAACCCGGTCCGGGCCTGCCTGTCGCTGCAGAATCCCGCCGTGCCGTACCATCCGCTGTACAACAGCCTGGCGTTCCACGCCGGCTGCCCGTAGCCAACGCAAGCCAGTCGGCGACGGGGGCGCGCCTGACGCCCGACCCCGTCGCCGACCCACCGCTACGTGCCGGCGGTCCCCGACGGGGAGCGCCATCTGCTCGCGGCCCCATCGGCCCGGCAGCCCCTCGCGCCGCCCGCGCGACACCCGCCCGCCGAACCCACACCCAGAGGAGAACCCCAGCGATGACAAGGACACCCCGACAGCTCAGCGCGGTCGTGGCGGCCGTGCTCGGCCTGGCCGTGCTCACCGCCGGCGGCACCCCGGCCCATGGTGCCCGCGCCGACGGCGACGGCGTCCCCGCCGCCGCCCGGACCGTCGCCAGCCCGGCCCCGGCGCCGGCGGACCGTGCCCCCGAGCGCTACTTCGTCGTGCTGGCGGATCCGCCGCTGGCCCAATACCGGGGCGGCATCGCGGGCCTCGCACCGACGGCCGCGGATGCCGTGCGCGCGGCGGACCCAGCCCTCGCGGGCGACGCGCACCTCGACCTCGGCACGAACGCGGCGCGGGCCTACACCGACTACCTGCGGCGCGAACAGGATCGCCTCATCGCCCGCCTGCGACTCCTTGCCCCCGAGATCCGGGTCGACTGGCGCTACCAGATCACGCTCAACGGCTTCGCGGCCGCCATGACCCCCGAGCACGCCATGGCCGCGATGCGCCTGCCGGGCGTGACGCTGGTCTTCCCCGAGGAAACCCTCGTCCCCGAGCTGGACTCGACGCACCGGGTCATCCACACCGCCGAGGCCTGGGCCGCCGCCGGCGGCCGCGAAGAGGCGGGGCTCGGCGCCCGCATCGCCATCCTCGACACCGGCGGCGCACCCGGGCACCCCTTCTTCAACGACGACGGCATGCCGCCCCCGCCCGCCGGCTTCCCGAGCGCCCGCCTCTTCGGGCGCGACGGCCAGAGCCTCGACTACCCCAACCCCGAGGACTACACCAACCACAAGCTGATCGGTGCCCGCGTGTTCGTCCGGACGGCCAGCGCGGCGGCGCTCGGCCAGATCTCCCCCCTGGCCTTCGACAACGGCGACCACGGCCTGCACGTGGCCGGCATCGCCGCCGGGCGCCACGGGACCTACTCGATCGACAGCGGCGGGCAGACCGTCTCGCTCGAGCTGAGCGGCGTGGCGCCCATGGCGCACGTTCTGCATTATGTCGTGAACGACAACACCCCGGGCATGGCGGCCGCCTTCGAGCAGCTCGTCAAGGACGAGGTCGACGTCGTCAACATCTCGCAGGGGCACGTCGGGTGGCTGCTCGACCGCCCGGACCGCCATCCCATCGCGCTGGCCATCGCCGCCGCCGCCGACGCCGGCGTCGCCACCGTGGTCTCGGCGGGCAACGCCGGCGGCAACGGCCGGACGTCGCTCTCCGGCAGCTGGAAGTACTCGGAGAGCCTGCTGGCCGTCGGCAGCACCTCGCCGAGCGGCACCTTGACCCTCGAGATGTCCGTCGCGGGTGCGGGCGTGCCCGACGCGGTCAAGACGCTCCTGGTGGCGCCGCGCGGCGTCGGCATCACGCAAACGATCGCGGCCCCCATCGTCCTGGCGCCCGACGGCGGCTGCACGGCGTTCCCCGCCGCCGCCGGGAAGATCGCCGTCGTCGAGCGCTTCGACGCGCTCCAACAACCCGTCGGCGGCACGTGCGGCTACGAGGCCCGCGCCACGACGATGAAGGAGAGCGGCGCCATCGCCGTCGTGTACATCTACTACAACCAGCGCATCAGCGTGGTGTCGACCACGCCGGTGGCCCTGCCGGCCGTGTCGCTCGGGCGGATCGGCGGCACCGAGCTGACGGCCTGGCTGCGAGCCGGCGGCGAGGCCAGCGCCACCATCGGGACGGTCGTCACCCGCGGCTACGCCGACATCCCCGACATCCTGGCGGGCTCGTCGAGCCGCGGCCCCGGCCTTGGCTGGGAGATCAAGCCCGACGTGTCGGCGCCCGGCGACGGCATCTGGAGCAGCTGCGTCCTGGCCGATACGAGCGGCAACCCGTCGTACCAGTTCTGCAACTACGGCGGCACGAGCATGGCCTCGCCGACCGTGGCCGGAGCCGTCGGCCTGCTGCGCTCGATCCACGCCGACTGGACCGTGCCGCAGCTGCGCAGCGCCGTCATCAACACCAGCGCCCGCAGCGTCCTGGTCGCCAACGCCCAGGGCACCGAGTCCCCCGCCAACGTGTCCCAGGGCGGCCCCGGGCGCCTGGACATGACGCACATCGCCGACCCCGGCGCGTTCCTCTACCCGCCCAAGGCCAGCTTCGGCGTGCTCGCCGACGGCGCCAGCCGCGAGATCGAGGTCACCGTCGAAGGCGCGGGCGATCGCCCCGAGACATGGGCCCTGTCCGTCGAGAAGGTCGGCGGCGACGGGATGGCCACCCTGTCCCCCACCAGCCTGACGCTCGCGCCGGGCGAGAAGAAGACCATCACCGTCCGCTTCGCGGCCGAGGGCACCGCGGACCGCGAGCACTGGGGCGACGTCGTCCTGGCCCGCGGCGACAGCGGGCAGAAGCTCCGGCTGGCCTACTACGCCTACGTGGACCGCAAGGCCGACCGCCGCAACGTCCTCATCGCCAACTGGACCTACGGCAACTCCGAGAACCACCTTGACGCCTACACCGAAGCCCTCGACCGGCTCGGCCTGACATGGTCGGTATGGAACATGGGCGACGCGGCCGATGGCCTCGACAACCCGCGCACGACCCACCCGACCTTCGAGGAGATGTACCGCCACGACGTGGTCATCTTGAACGCCAACACCAGCCAGGTCGGGCTGCAGGAAGCCCTCGCCGGCCAGTACCAGTACCAGAACTACCTCCTGTCCGGCGGCAACCTGCTCATCGCCGGGCAAGGCGCGCAGGGCTGGTGGCGCTACCTCGGCAACACCCGCCTGGCCGACACGCCTGCCCTGCGCCAGGCTTACGCCGACACCTGGCCGTTCCAGTGGCTCGGCCCAACCCAGAACGGCGGCTGCGAGATGTGCATCGCGCGCTACTTCGCCGGCTACACGCCCGGCATCACCGCGACGCTTTCCGGCCGCCTCCTGCGCTTCCCCCAGAAGCCGACCAGGGAGCCGACCAAGGTCATCCTCGAGCCGCACCCCGACGCCGAGGGAGCCTTCCCGTACATCCTCGACCTCTCCACCGGCGACAAGGCCCCGGCCGGCGCGGCCGGCAACCAGTACGCCTTCGCCTCAGGCGCCGTCGCGCGCGAGTACGTCCCGACGACCGGCAACCTCAACGCCCAGCTCGGCGACGTCTCGTACGCCGAAGGCGTTCTCGAGCGCACCTCCGGCCTGGCGCGCCCGCTCTGGTCCTACCCCGTCGGCGACAAGGTCATGACCGTCGGCACCTACATCGCCGGCAAGCAGCACCCCGACGCCGACGTGCCGTGGAACGCCATGTTCTGGGGCTTCGGCCTCGAGGGCGTCGGGGCCGGCGAGCCGGGCTCGGTGGCGCGCGAGCGCCTGCTGGGCGACACGTTCAACTTCCTGGCTCACGGCCTCTATCTCGAGAGCGAGGTCGAGCGCCCATCCGAGGCAGAGGTCAAGCTGGCGCTCGCGCTGCCCATGCACGCCCGCCTGCCCAAGATCGCCCGCTACACGCTGGAATGGGGCGACGCCGCCACCGCCATGACCGTCGACCCGCCGGCCGCCATCGACACGGTCCTGGCCTCGCTGACCCTGACCCACCGCTACGGCAAGACCGGCGACTTCATCATCCGCCTCAAGCTCGAGCCCGCCGCCGGCGAAGGGGCCGCCCCGGTGATGTTCGAGACCACCGTCGACGTCCATCTCCCAACGATCTACCTCCCGCTCGTCGCCAAGGAAGCGGACCTGGCCGCCCTGCCGGCCCGCGACTGACCGAAGACGGCGGGGGGAGGGGCGGCGGGCCGCCCCTCCCCCCGCCGCGTCGATTCATCGATCCAACCACGCCACCGCGTCGACCACCCCGGGGCATTTCGCCGCCGCTACGGCCTCCCCCACCCCCGGCTCGCTTCGCTCGCCACCCCCGCCCCCAAAGGGGCCAGGGGAACGGCTGAGTGACCCAGGGCGTCGCCCTGGGCTGAAATTGACGCTGCCCCTTCAGGGCGAAAACAGCAGACGACGCTTGCCCCGAGGCCCAAGACCTTGCGTCATGCAGAGCAACGGGGGCAGGGAAACGACTGAGGGTCGCCGACGCCTCGTAACGTCGTGTCGCTTGAGACTCCGCCCAGCCGATCCACTCACTCCCACGGCGCCCCGCCTCTGCACCCCACGCCGGTGGATCCACTCCCGCCCACGGCGCCCCACCACCCTCCACCTGGCCCTCGTGCGTCGCGCCGCCTGCGCCAAAGCCGCCCTTTGGCA
>CAYQBA010000028.1:0-5385 GCA_964415605.1 uncultured Anaerolineales bacterium
GGGGGGGGGGGGGGGGGGGGGGGGGGGGGGGGGGGGGGGGGGGGGGGGGGCCGGCAGATAGCGAGCGAGGCGCACGATTGGAGCGCCGCGGCGCTAGAACCGCCAGCCCAGGAGGTTCCAGTGGTTCAGGAACCAGACGAACGCCACCGCCGCGGCCGTGGCCAGCGTGTAGTGGAGGCGGGTGGCCATGCCCCACCGGCCTTGCTTCCAGGCCAGCACCGCCCAGGCCACGGCGCCAGCGGTCAGCGCGGCCGATACGACGCCGAGCCCCAGCACGATCCTCACGATCGTCGAGGGGCTGTGCAGCTCCGACGGCTGCATGATCCACCGCATCGTGCCGGCCACCATTGACAGGTTCAGGACGCTGATCGTCACCAGGATCGCGTGGGCCCTGCGCGCGCCGGAGGGCGCGGGGCTCCGCCGGTCGCGGACGGCGCGGACCAGCGCGGCGGCGATTACGGACACGAAGAGCAGGCCGCACGCCTGGAGGAGCGCCAGGTTGAACCCGGGCGTCTGGTACCAGCGGAGCTTCACGGCCGCGTACTGCGGCATGAGGTCGGTGAACAGGTGGGTGATCCGCCCGCGATCGTCCTCGCGGAACAGCAGGTGGAACGGGCCGTCCACCTGGCGGAAGAAGCGCGGCTCGACCTCGACGAAGTTGAACTCGACCCCCTCGATCGCATAGCGCAGCGTTCCGTCGCCGGGATTGCTGACGCGGGTGGCATCGAAGAGCCCCGCGAGCTTGACCAGGGTCGTGTGCCCGCCGCTCAGGCCGCTGTAGCTGCCCACGAACCGGTCGGCCCGCGCCGCGAACCCCGCCGGAGGCTCGACCGGCGTGAGCGCGGGCCCGGGAAAGAAGTGGTCGAAGAACGCCCGCTGGAACCCGACGTGCTGCTTGGTCAGCATGCCCGCGCCCATGCTGTTGTAGACCACGAACACGCCCACATGCCGGCTGGGCAACAGGAGCAGCTGGCTGTGCATCGGCGGCGAGTAGCCTTCATGCCCGAGCGCTCGCTGGCCGTTGTCGCTGAGGTCGAAGAAGCCGTACGCGGTGCCCAGGAGCCGAGGGTCGGGCGTGTACAGGGTGCTCTGCATCCGCCGGGCCGTTGACCCCTCGAGGATCCGCCCCCCGACGCCGGGGCCGTGGCCGTACCGCCCGCCCTCCAGGTGCGCGATCATGAACCGCGCCATGTCCGTCACGCTGGCCCGGTGCCCACCGGACGGCAGGAGCGCCGGCTGCGGCGTGTAGTCGGGAAACGGCTGGAAGGCGCCCCCCACAAACGTGTAGCCCACGGACGCTGACGCCCGCAGGTCCGGCGGCATGCGCGACTGGACGGTCGAGTGCGCCATCCCCAGCGGGTCGAAGATGTGCGTCTGGACGTAGTCGGCGTAGGGTTGCCCGGCCACTCGGGCCACGATGTACCCCGCCAGCATGGCGTTGTAGTTCGAGTAGCCCGCGGAATCGCCGGGCGGGCGGACCCGCGCCGCCATGTGGGCGGTCAGCCACTCGCGCTCGGACACCAGGTCTCCGGCGTCCGAGACCACGCTTTCGAGCAGCATGTCCTCGAACCCCGACGTGTGCGTCATCAAGTGCGCGAGGGTGATCGGCTGCGGATAGGTGGCCGGGATGCGGAAGTCGAGGTAGGCGTTGACGTCCGCGCCCAAGTCCAGCCTGCCCGCCTCGACCAGCTGCATCACCGCGGTCCAGGTGAACAGCTTGCCGACCGAGCCGACCCGAAAGACCGTCCGATCGGGGTCGACGGGCACGTCGTTCTCGATGTCGGCCTGGCCGTAGCCCCTGGCAAGCAGCAGCCTGCCGTCTTCGACCACGGCGACGGCCGCCCCGGCGATGTGGTTCGCTTCCATGTCGCGCGCGAACCGGTCGTCGAGGAATGCCTCCAGCTCGGCGCGGTCGATCCCGCCCGGGCTTCGGGCTGGGGCGGCCTGGCCGGCCGCGGCGCGGTCGGCTTGAGCCATGGCCGGCGCGGCGATCGACTGCATCGCCGCCAGGGTCAGCAGGGTCGCTGTCGATGTCTTGATCGTGTGCGCCGCGGCTTGCGTGGACATGCGCTTCACCTCCGCCGTTCTTTCGTCGGCGCGGCGCCGTATGGTCCAAGGTCGCCGGCGGGAGACTAGCCGCTTGGCGATGTCTCGTCAACTCCAGACCGGACGGCACCCAACCCCGCCCCCCGCGATCTCTAACGCGCCGCTAACGCCGATCCCCGCCCCACCCGGCGTCTGAACCGGTAGACTGTCATGCCGTGGAGGGGCATCGATGAACATCAACCGATTCACGCAGAAGGCGCAGGACGCCGTCGTCGCCGCGCAGGCGCTGGCGGCGCGCAACGGGCAGAGCGAGATCCAGCCGGTGCACCTGCTCGAGACGCTGCTCGGCCAAGCCGACGGCGTCGTGCCGCAGGTGCTGGCGCGGATGGGCGTGGACGTCGCGCAGGTCGGCGTCGAGCTGACCGCCGTCCTGAACCGCCTCCCGAAGGTGACCGGCGGGTCCGAGCCGGTCGTCGGCCGGGCGCTGCGCGACGCCTTGGTGGCCGCGCACGACGAGCTCCAGCCGTTCGGCGACCAGTACGTCAGCACCGAGCACCTGCTGCTCGCCTTGATCGCCCACGGCGACCGCCACACCACTGAGATCCTCGGCCGCCACCAGGTGACCCGCGACCGCGTGCTCGTCGCGCTCAAGACCGTCCGCGGCGCCCAGCGCGTGACGTCGCAGACCCCCGAGAGCACCTACCAGGCGCTGGCGCAGTACGGGCGCGACCTCACCGCCGAGGCGCGGGCCGGCAAGCTCGACCCCGTCATCGGGCGCGACGAGGAGATCCGCCGCGTCATCCAGATCCTCAGCCGGCGCACCAAGAACAACCCCGTGCTCATCGGCGAGCCGGGCGTCGGCAAGACCGCCATCGTCGAGGGCCTGGCCGGGCGCATCGTGCGCGGCGACGTGCCCGAGGCGCTCAAGGACAAGACCATCGTGTCGCTCGACCTCGGGGCCATGGTCGCCGGCAGCAAGTACCGCGGCGAGTTCGAGGAGCGGCTCAAGGCCGTCCTCAACGAGGTCAAGGGCGCCGAGGGCGCCGTGGTGCTGTTCATCGACGAGCTGCACACCATCGTCGGCGCCGGCGCGGCCGAGGGCGCCATGGACGCCGGCAACATGCTCAAGCCCATGCTGGCGCGCGGCGAGCTGCACGCCATCGGCGCGACGACCCTCGACGAGTACCGCAAGCACATCGAGAAGGACGCCGCCCTCGAGCGGCGCTTCCAGCCGGTGCTGGTCGGGGAGCCATCCGTCGAGGACACCGTCTCGATCCTGCGCGGGCTGAAGGAGCGCTACGAGGTGCACCACGGCGTGCGCATCACCGACGCGGCCGTCATCGCCGCCGCGACGCTCTCGGACCGCTACATCGCCGACCGCTTCCTGCCCGACAAGGCCATCGACCTCTTGGACGAGGCCGCCAGCCGGCTGCGGATGGAGATCACCAGCGACCCGCAGGAGCTCGACGCCCTCAAGCGCGAGATCCTGCAGCTCCAGATCGAGCGCGAGGCGCTCAAGCAGGAGAAAGACAAGGCCAGCCGCGACCGGCTGGCGCAGATCGAGGCCGAGATCGCGGCGCGCGAGGCCGACCGGTCGGGGCTCGAGGCGCGCATCGAGGACGAGCGGCGGCTCATCACCGACCTGGCAGGGGCCAAGGAGGAGATCGAGCGCACGCAGCACGCCATCGAGGACGCCCAGCGCCGCGGCGACTTCGAGACGGCCAGCCGGCTGCAGTACGGCACGCTGCTCGAGCTGCGCCGCAAGGTCGAGCAGCTCGAGGCCGACGCGGCCGCGCGCCAGGCCGAGGGCCGCATGCTGCTCAAGGAGGAGGTCGGCCCCGACGAGATCGCCGAGGTGGTCAGCAAGTGGACCGGCATCCCGGTCTCGAAGCTGATGGAGGGCGAGGTCCAGAAGCTCGTGCACCTCGAGGACCGGCTGCACGCCCGGGTGATCGGGCAGGACGAGGCCGTGCGGGCGGTGGCCAACGCCGTGCGCCGGGCGCGGGCAGGGCTGCAGGACCCCAAGCGGCCGATCGGGAGCTTCATCTTCCTGGGCCCGACGGGCGTGGGCAAGACCGAGCTGGCGCGCGCGCTGGCCGAGCAGCTCTTCGACGACGACGACGCGGTCGTGCGCATCGACATGAGCGAGTACCAGGAGCGCCACACGGTCGCGCGGCTCATCGGCGCCCCGCCGGGCTACGTCGGCTTCGAGGAGGGCGGGCAGCTGACCGAGGCGGTGCGGCGGCGCCCGTACAGCGTGGTCCTCTTCGACGAGATCGAGAAGGCGCACGGCGACGTGTTCAACGTGCTGCTGCAGGTGCTCGACGACGGCCGGCTGACCGACAGCCAGGGCCGGGTGGTGAGCTTCAAGAACACGCTGGTCATCATGACGTCGAACATCGGCTCGCCCATCATCCAGGAGCTCGGCGCCGACGCGGCCACGGGCCCGGTGCTGGACGAGCTGCGCCGGCACTTCCGGCCGGAGTTCCTCAACCGGGTCGACGAGATCGTGGTGTTCCACGCGCTCTCGCGCGAGGACCTGGCGCGCATCGTGGACCTGCAGCTCGCGGGGCTCGCGCGGCGGCTGGCGGAGCGGGAGCTGGGGCTGGAGGTGACGGACGCGGCGCGGGCGCGGCTCGTGGACGAGGGCTACGACCCGACGTACGGGGCGCGGCCGCTGAAGCGCGTCATCCAGCGCCGGATCGAGAACCCGCTGGCGCTGGCGCTGCTCGAGGGCGGCTTCGAGGCGGGCGACCGGGTGCGGGTGGACGCGGGGGATGGGGGGTTTGTGTTTGGGAAGTGACGGGGGGTGGGCCCTCTCTCACCCTCGCCCCCTTGTCCAGCGTTGGGAGCGCGTGGCGGTTTCGGCACCCGAGTCTGGTCCGTTGACCTGCCGGAGACCAGCAGCCCAGAACGCGCACGTGCTGGCACATCGAGAAGGACGGCCGGCTGGTCGGCGCGCCGGAAAGCCGCTCGTCCCGGGCGCGGACCTATGGGCATCTGGTGTCAAGATCCCAAGGGATTGCATCCCCAGATGCCCGGCGGACTTGGGTCGAGATCCTTGGCGTAATACGCGGTTTCGTCCGGCGCGCGGTACACGCGTTTGGGAAGGGCACCGGTGAATGACACGGCGGAGGGCGTGCCGAGGGCTCCAACAGGCATCGGCTGAGCCGATCACCGGCCCGCGCCTCCATCCAGCTCGTCGGCGCGGCGCTCGTATTCGGCGGCAGCGTCGACGTCGCCAAGCCGCCGGCAGCAGGACGCTAGTGAGCGAAGCATAACGGCCAGGCTCGCGTGGTCGACCCGGCCGTGGACGTCGCCGTGCTGGGCTTCCTCCAC
>CAYQBA010000028.1:5485-32700 GCA_964415605.1 uncultured Anaerolineales bacterium
TGGTGCAGGCTGCTCCCCAGGCTCGCGTGGTCGACCCGGCCGTGGACGTCGCCGTGCTGGGCTTCCTCCACGGCGCGCTCGTACCACGGGCGCGCCTCATCGAACCGCCCCGTCATCGACAGACAGTAGCCCACCTGGTGCAGGCTGCTCCCCAGGCTCGCGTGGTCGACCCGGCCGTGGACGTCGCCGTCGTCCGAGGAGGCTTCAGTGTTGTGTCGCCGCAGCCACGGCAGCCAGGGCTCGATCGCTACCGAGTATTGCGCCAGCCGCGCCGCCAACACCGTGTCGTTCGGATGGTCTCCGAGCAACCGCGCAACGTCCAGGAACCGCTCGGCCTGCCGCATCCGCACCGCGTCCAACACCTTCCCCAAGGCTTCCGGCAGCTCCACGCCCAACACATACTCGGCGATGAGCTGGTGCATCCAGACGTCGCGGCCACCCTCGATCATGTGCACGTCCCGCGCCTCGTCCACCGCGCGATCGAAGACCGCGCGGTCCCACCCCGTCGGCGCGTCGACGTGCCCGAACAGCTCGTCGAGGTCGATGCGCTGCGCTCTCAGGAACGCCGCCGCGTGCAGGACCAACCGCGCGTTGGTGCCCAACAGCGCGTACGGCCGGCCGAAGCTGCCCTCGGACTCGACCGCCATGCCGACGGCGACCGGGCGACCCCGGCGCTCCGCCACCACCACGGCGCCCGCGCTCGGCAGGATCTGCACCGGGAGCCCGCCGGCAACCGCCGCGATCTCAGCCCCATGCCGGGCGGCGAGATCCTCGCCGACGAGAGCTTCGATGAGCTCCCGCGCGGCCTTGTCGTCCAGCGGCACGACCGGCTCGACCTGCCAGCGCAGGTCCCACGTGTCGAGCCACGACGTGATCAGCACGTGGCACGGCGTCCCCGCCGGCGGCAGCCACTCGGTAACCGCCTCGACATCCAGCACGTTGTCGTAGATCAGGAGCGAGGGACCCGACCCAAGCGCCGCGAGCGCCTGGACGCACTGGTCCGCCAGCGGCAGGTCCGGCGCGTAGTCCAGTCCCAGCAGATCCTTGCCAATCCGCGCGAGCATGACCGGCGGCCCCGACGCCGACATGTCGACGAAGAACGCGCCCGCCGGGTAGCGATCCCGGTGGCGCCGCGCGAACTCGCGCGCCAGCTCCGACTTGCCCGTGCCCGGGGGGCCGGCGAGCACCACCACCGCTTCGCGGTGCACGTCGTCCAGCCGCTCGCACAGGGTTGCCAGGAGACCGTCGCGCCCGACGAACGGCAGGTTCAACCGCGACGGGACGTTGCCGGGCGGCGACGTCCGCCCCGCGTTCGGCGCGCCCCTCCAATACGCCGACGCCAACACGAACGCCGCCGGATCCGCGCCATCCCGCACGAGGAGCCGCGCAACGTCGGCGACATCGTCGCCGCCCGCCGCGGCACCGCCGGGCGGCGCGAACCCACGGCTGGCCCTGCCATCGTCCAACCGCTGGATCTCCACCTTCGCCGTGTCGAACGCCACCTGCACGTTTGCACCGGCGCCGAATCCGGCGTACAGGCCTTCGGCGAACGCGATCGCCGCCGCGTCCTTGATCGGCCGCCGCATCCCGACGACAAAGTCGACATAGGGCAGCAGCAATTCGGCGCCTTCGGCAAGCCAGCACGCGTTCAAGACGACCAGCCGCACGTCGACGCCGAGCGCCACGATGAGGTCCCGCACGTCCACTAGCCGGATGCAATCCGAGTTGCCGGCTTCATCCTCACACACAAGGCGGCCGTCGCGCTCCCCGTGGCCGGAATAATGAACGACGTGCGGCCTGCCACGGAGCCCTTCGCGCAGGTCGCGCCACTCGGCCGCCGGCGCGTGGGTGATCGGCGCGAAGCGATCGCGATACTCCGAGCTTCGCAGCGTTGTCTCAACCCGCTTCTTCTCACGGTCGCAGCGCAACTGCGTCGTGCCGCCGGGATTGGCGGACACGAACAGAATCCGGACCAGCTCGTCGCGCGTGGCGTTGTCGGCCCGTCTGGCGGCCATTGGCAGTGATCCGAGATGCGCGTCGGGGGACAGGCTGGGTGCGAGTATATCACGGGTGGCGACCAACAAACACGTGGGCCGGGGCACCCTCGCCCCGGCCCACACCCATCGCCCACTCAATGCGCTGCGGCCGGGCACGTCCGCCCCCGCACCCCTTCTACCTCACGGCGTCGCCGCCGCGCCGCTGGCCAGCCCGATTAGGACGACGAACGCCGCCACCGCCGCCGCGACCATCGCGATCGCGATGATGCCGAGGACCGCGAGCAGGATCACCACCCACAGCGCCTTGTCCTTCGGCAGGTTGAGACCCGACTGGATGCCGACGTACGTCAGGAAGAGCTGGTAGAAGAACAGCGCCAGCCCGCCGAGGCCCGTCAGGCAGCCGAGCGGGCCGATGCCGATCAGGTTCAGGATCGCGCCGACCACCGACAGCGGGGCGTAGAAGAGCGCGATGTCGTAGCCCAGCTCCCCGAACATCCCCGTGCCGCCGAAGCCGCGGCCGAGCAGGTACGCCAGCCCCAGGAAGATGAAGAAGCCGATCAGCGTGGTGATCAGGTTGGACACCGCCCCGCCGGCCATGCTGGGCGCCTGCTGGCTCATGGCAGACATCATCTGTCCAAACGGGTTGTCACCGCCGAACTGCTCCTGCATCTGCGCGGCCTGCTCCTGCAGGTACGGCAGGTGCACCCGGTATGTGATGGCGCCCAGCAGGCCGCTGATGAGCGCGGCCACGCCCACGTAGATGGTGGCCGACTTGAGGTCGTCGCGCTCGTGCGCCTCGAACGTCTCGACGCGCGGCGAGCGCAGGATGGCCAGGCTGCTCTGGAACATCGCTTGAAGCACGGTCTCCTCCTCGAAGTGTGACAGACAGCGGACACACGGGGTCGGAGGCGGTCGGCACGCAGGCGCTTGCGGACCTGACGGGGGACGGACCGTCACCGGCCAATTCGGATGGTAACATGGGAACGCGCGCCGCGCCAGCCGGACACAACACGCGCCGCGCAGTCCCGAGATCCCGCTCGGGCTGCCTCCCGTTGCCTTCTGCCCAGGCCGACGTCGCGGCCTGGGCCCGGTCACGTTTGCCCATCTCCACGCGTCCTTGACGGGAGGACCGCGCGGGCTGTATGCTGCCGCCCGCCGCATGCCGCCGCCAGGCGGCTGCCGCGGCCCGCGGCCACCAAGGAGAGCTCCCATGCCCCGCCAGCCCTCGATCCCGTCCCGCTCCCGCCCCACGGCACCCCGACCGGCGGTGTCACGATTGACTGCCAGGCCCAAGCTGGCCGTCATCGCCGCCATCGCCGCCGCGCTCCTCGCCGCGGGCACCCCCGCCGTGCCCGGCCGCACCCTGCACGCCCAGCCCCCCGCCGCGCAGCCCGGCCCCGGCCTGACGACGCTCTACCTGCCGCGGGCCGACAAGCAGTGGACCGCCGAGACCACGTCGCTCGGCGACCCGGCCGCGCCGGGGCTCGGGAACCCGGGCTACGACGTGCAGAAATACGCGTTGAGCTTCGAGGTCAAGATCGAGACGCCCGAGTCCGGCGATCCCCGCGCCACCTTTCTGGCCCATGCGAACATCGACGCCGTCGTCACGGCCGAGCGCCTCGAGCGGGTCAGCCTGGACTTCGCGTTGCCGAGCGTGCGCGAAGTGTGGGTCGGCGACGCCGAGGTCTCGTGGTACAACGGCGCGGGCAACAAGCTGTGGCTGGTGCTGCCCCAGCCGCTGCGACGCGGCGATCCCCTCCTCATCGCCGTGGCTTACGACGGCGAGACCGGCGCCGGAGGAGGCCTTAACGTCCGTCGCGCGTCCGCCCAGGCCGTGCAGGTGTGGACAGCGCCCCGCAACGCCGGCGCGTGGTTCCCCGCCAACGACCACCCCGGCGACCGGGCCGAGATCGCGCTGAAGGTGAACCTCGTGGACTCGCCCGGCTACGTGGCCGTGGCGAGCGGGACCGGCACGCGCGGCGGATCCGGCGGCGCGCGGTTCGACTTCTCTGGGGTCATGGCGCCCGGCGACATGATGCTGAACATCGCCCCGTACAACGTCGTCGACGACACCACCCCTGCTGGCCATGCCTTGCACTACTACACCCTGCGCCCGCCCGAGCAGTCCGCCACCCTCCGCGGCACCCTCGGCCGCCAGCTCGACTTCTTCGCCGACCGGCTCGGCGGCTACCCCTACGAGACCCTGCAGGTCGTCGAGTCCGGCACGAACAACACCGTCAGCTTGCCCGGCCAGCTCGCCATCGGGCGCAACCAGCTCACCCAGCGCCGCGTGGTCTACGAGCGGCAGTACGCCAGCCAGGTCGCCAGCCAGTGGTTCGGGTCGCTGGTCGGCGTCGCCAGCCGGCGCGACGACTGGCTGAACAACGGCCTGGTCAACTACCTCGGCATCCAGTACGCCGCGCGCGATCAGGGCCCGGAGCCTGTCCAGGCCCGCATGGCCGCCCTCGAGTCGAGCTTCGCCTTCGGCGTCCCACGCGACCTCCCCCTCGACCGCCTGCCCGCCGACGGCTCGGGCAACGCCGTCGCCAGCAACAAGACACCCTGGGCGTTCCACCGCTTGCGGCTGGCCCTCGGTGACAAGGCTAACTGGGACATGCTGCAGCGTTACGCGAGCGTCGGGGCCACCGATCCCCACCACGCCTTCGCCGGCGTCGACCCGCTGCAGGCCGCCTTCGCCGCCGTGGCCGACCGCACGCAGGCCGGCGTGTTCACCGCCGCCTTCCGCGCCGCCGACACGCCGCGCCTCAACCTCGCGTGGCGCCAGGCGCCCGACGGCAACCTCGTCGAGCTCCGCGTGTGCCAGCTCACGGCCGCGCCGCAGATCTTCCGCCTCCCGCTGGCCCTGCACGGCGCCGACCGGCACATGGCCTTCGGCATCGAGGTCGCCCAGCCCGACCAGGTCTTCGAGGCGTCGTTCCCCGGCCCGCTGGCCGCGATCACCCCGGATCCCGAGCAGGTGCTCCTGGCCGACGTCATCGTGCACCCGATGGGCGGCGACGCCTTGCCCGACTGCGCCGCCCTGCCGGCGCCGGCGCTGGCGGTCGAAGCCGCAGCAGACGCCGGCGGCGCGTCGTGGCTCGGCGATGGCCCGCCGCCGTCCGCCGGCGGTGTCTACCACGATCCTTGGGCCGAGGACTCCGCCGCCGACATCCACGCCGAGCACGGCGTCGATCCCGCCGCGTGCGCGGCGCGGTGGGCGGACTGCCTCGGCCGCAAGACCGCCGGCCCGCGCCGGGCGCCGCAGGCTGTCCAGGATTCCGGCCTCGTCGATCCCCGCGCCGCGCGCGCCGGGCGCGTCGCGCCCGGCGTCTTCGACGCGCCCGCCGCCCTCGACGCGCCCGGTGAGCCGTCGATCGGCGACCCGTACCTGCCGTACCTCGGCAACACCGGCTACGACGTGCAGCGCTACGTCGTCAAGGCGCGCGTCGACCCGCTCGCCAAGCGCGTGGACGCCGACACCACCATCGAGGCGCTTGTCACGCAGGACGGGCTGGATCGCCTGAGCCTCGACTTCATGCGCCAGAGGGACGGCAAGGGCCTCACCATCGCCACCGTCGAGGTCGACGGGCAGGCCGCGCGCTACGACCGGCCGGCCGACCAAGACAAGCTGTGGATCGACCTGCCGGCCGCCAAGGCCGCCGGCGACGCCGTCGCCCTGCGCCTGACCTACGCCGGCGAGCCCGTGTCGGGCGGCGCCGACGTCTTCAGCGGCGGCCTTTTGCCCCACGGCAGCGACACGATGTACGCCATCTCCGAGCCCGACGGCACCCGCAACTGGATCCCGTCCAACGACCACCCCCGCGACAAGGCGCTGTTCCGCTTCGAGATCACCGCGCCCAAGCCGTTCGTCGCCACCGCCAACGGCGTGTCGGTCGAGACCATCGACCGCGGCGACGCCACCACGTCCGTCTTCGAGATGCGCCAGCCGATGGCGACCTACCTGGCCACGACGGCCGTCGGCCGCTACCGGACCGCCGACCAGGTCGGGCCCGGCGGCGTCCCGATCCGCCACTACTTCCTCAACGACCCGGCCGACGGCATGCGCGTGGCCGGCGTGACGCCCGACATCCTGGGCGTCATCGGGCGGCTGGTGGCGCCGTACCCGTTCGACACCTACGGGCACTACGCGTCGCCGGACTTCGGCGGCGGCATGGAGAACCAGAGCATGACGGCCATCGGGCCGAACGCGTTCGCGACCAGCGCCCCGCGCACCGCGCACAGCCTCATCGCCCACGAGGCCGCCCACCAGTGGTTCGGCGACGCCGTCAGCCCGTACACGTGGAGCGACATCTGGCTCAACGAGGGCTTCGCGACGTACTACGCCGAGCTGTGGCGCGCCAGCCGCACCGGCCCGGAGCCGCTCGGCTGGCGGATGGAGGCGCTGCGCTACACCGTGCTGTCGCGCGCGCTGGAGCTCCCGGTGACACAGCCCCTCCTGGCCGACATGTTCGGCACCAACACGTACGAGAAGGGCGGCTGGGTGCTGCACATGCTGCACGCCGCCCTCGGCGACGCGGCCTACACGGCCGGCGTTCGCGCCTACTACGCCGAGCACCGCTACGGCAACGGGACGACCCAGGGCCTCCAGGCCGCGCTCGAAACGGCCTCGGGGCAGGACCTCGCCGGCTTCTTCGACCAATGGCTGCGCCGCGGCGGCAACCCGGCGCTCGACGTCCGGTGGCGCCAGGTCGGCGAGACCGTGACGGTGCGGATCTGCCAGGACGGGCTGCTCGGCCAGCCGGCCTTCGACGTGCCGGTCGCCGTGGCCATCCACGGCGAAGGCCGCGCCACGCGCACCGCCGGGCGGGCGAACGCGCCCGTGGCCACGCTGACGGCCGACGTCCCGTTCACGGCCGAAGGCGTGACGGTGGACCCGGACTTCGCGCTCCTGGCCGACATCCTGGTGACGCGCGCCGCGGCCGAGGCGGACATGGGGTGCGGGTTGTAGGGCGCCGGCTGGGCGGGCTGCCGCCCGCAGCCCCGGGCTTGTAGGCGATTCGGCCGATTGATCGGTGCCGGGCGCTGTGTTACAGTGGCGGCACGTTTCTACCGTGTGCATCCTCGCGCGCCGTGCGGCGCAAGCGACATGGTAGTCTGTGTCGGCCACCCGCGTGACGTTCCTGCGCCCCGCGACTGACGTGTCAGGTCGGTCGCAAGACCGCCGCACCGGTGACCGCATGCCACCGGCAGGGGGTGTGCGAAGGGGGACGATGGCGACTCGCCCACTGGCCTCGGCCGTGCCCCAGCCTGCGACGGGCATGCCCCTCGTGACGGCACCGGCACGCAAGCCCTTGGTCACCCGCGACGTCTTCTCCGTGCCGGTCCTCGATCGACGGTTGATCTACGCGCCGCTGCACGATCTCGTGGCCCTGGTCGACGCTCGCGGCGCCGAAACGCTGCGAGTCGGCCTGTCGGCACCGGCTTCGACGACGTTCGGCCCGTCCATCGTGGGACTGCTGGATCGCCTGCGCGCGTCCGGCGCGGCGGCTCCCACCGCGCGGGACGGCCCCGTCGAAGACCCGTTGTTCCTTGGGCTCATCCCGACCCGTGGCTGCAACATGGCATGCCCGTATTGCGACTTCGCGGCGCCCAAGGCGCACGGCCCGGTGATGTCGCGCGCGCTGGCGCGGCGGGCCATCGACGCCTACTTCGACCTGATCGTGGCGGCCGGTGGCCACGAGGCCGGAATCCAGCTCTTTGGCGGCGAGCCCTTCTTCGCGGCCGACGTCGTCCATTTCATCGTCGGGCACGCATGGCTGCGCGCCGAGGCGCTGGGGCTGCGGGTACGGTTCGAAGCCACGACCAACGGCTTCTACGGCGAACGCGAGTGCCGCTGGATCGCCGATCACTTCGACACCGTCGTGCTGTCACTCGACGGGCCACCCGAGGTCCATGACCGCCAGCGCCCCGACGTCCGGGGGCACGGGACGTTTGCGACGGTGTTCCGGAACGCCGAGATCCTGTCGGGCGGCCAGGTCGACCTCGTGGTTCGCGTGTGCGTGACCCAGGCGTCGGTCGAGCGAATGCCGGAGCTCGCCGCATGGCTGGCCCAGGCGCTGACGCCACAAGCGGTCTGCTTCGAACCGATGACCGCGTCGTCCGTCGATTCCGCGCGAGCGGCGGCCATCGATCCACCCGATGCCTGGTCGTTCGCGCGCGGCTTTCACCTGGCCTCGCGGATACTCGAAGCTCGGGGCATCGAGACGATCCTATCGACAGCGCAGCTGGGCACGCTGCAGGTGTCGTTTTGCCCCATCGGCAAGGATGCGTTGATCGTGTCGCCCGACGGCGCCGTCGACGCGTGCTATCAGCTCGAAGACGACTGGCGCGCCAAGGATCTGGACCTGCGCCTCGGGTGGATCGGGTCCGTGAGCGATGATCGCGCGTTCGCGCTCGATTCCGAAGCGGTGCGGCGGGTCCGTTCGCTCAACGTGTGGAATCGGCCGCTGTGTGCCGATTGTCTGTGCCGTTACCACTGCGCCGGTGCTTGCCACATCCACCACGACACCGCGCGGGCGCCAGGCGACTTCGATGCGCTGTGCGTCTACACGCGCCTGGTGACGGTGGCGCGGCTCCTCGAGCGGCTCGATCAACCGACGTTGGTCGACCGATGGTTCGCGGATGTCACCGCGCAAGCGGCAACCGTGTGGCAGCGATCCGACCGATTGTCGGACTCGGTGTCTGCGATGGTTGAGCGGGGCGAGGTTACCCATGCGCGTGCATGATGCCGACGCAGGCCTCACCCACGGCTGGATCGACTACCGGTGGGCCGACACGTTGCTGTGGATCCACGACCGCGGGCGTGTGACGATCGTCGATGACGCGGGCGGAGCGGTGCTCCAGCTGACCGGCTGGGAGGCGGTGGTGTGGGGCTGGCTCAGCCTGGGCCTCGCGTATCCTCGACTCACGGGGCTCACCGCCGATCTGCTCGGCATCGACGTCGCCCGCGCCGACACGCGGTTGCGCGACCTGGTCGATCGTTGGCAGGGGATCGGGCTGTTGACGCGAGAGGAGATCGCCGGTGGCTAACCTGGCCGTCAGCGGCACGTGCAACCTCAGCTGCGACTTTTGCTTCGCCGCCGACCACATGCGGGCGACGCGTGACCGGCCCGCGCTGCCGTTTCTGTCGCTCGAGGCGTTCGACGACCGCCTCGACTTCCTGGATCGCTCCGGGATCGACGAGGTTCGGCTGATCGGCGGCGAGCCGACCCTGCACCCGCGGTTCGACGATCTCGTACGGCGGGCCGTCGACCGCGGCAAGGAGGTCGTGGTGTTCACCCATGGCGTGATGCCGCGCCGGGCGCTCGCGGCCCTGGCGGCGCTGCCGGCCGAGGCGTGCCGGGTTGTCGTCAACATGAACGCACACGGCGGCGCCGGTTCTGACAGCGCGAGCATATCGGCGCGGCGCCTCGCCACGATCCGGCGCCTGGGGCCGCGCGTCGTTCTCGGCCACACGATCCAGCGCGTGGACTTCGACCTCTCCGAGCTGATCGCGCTTGTCCGGGCGCACGGTTGTCGCCCCCGTATTCGCCTGGGCTTGGCCCACGTCATGCTGTCGGGCGGCAACGCCTTCCTGCATCCCAAACACTACCCGGCCGTCGGCCGGCGCGTTGCCGCCGCTGCCAGCGCGGCGGGGGCCGCCGGCATTCAGCTAGAGCTGGATTGCGGCTTCGTCCGCTGCATGTTCACCGACGACGACGTCGCCGCCCTCCGCCGATCCGGGACCGAGATCGGCCTGCATTGCGGCCCCATCTTGGACATCGATGTCGGAGGGCGAGTCATCCACTGCTTCCCGCTGGCCGAGCGGGTCGGTACGCCGCTGACCCTGGCGGACGATGCCTCTGCCCTTCGCGATGCGCTCGCCCGGCAAGTGGCGGGCTATCGCCGGGCTGGCGTGTACCGCGAGTGCCAGGCCTGCGCGTTCCGCGAGCGCGGCGAGTGCACGGGGGGCTGCCTCAGCTTCACCATCCGCCGCTTCCGGTCGATGCCGGGGAGGCTGCGCGTGCCGGCGCCACCGCGCGGCGCCGATCCGGCGCGACCGGGCAGGTTCGATTGATGTCCGACACCCAGGAGACGGCCCCAGCGCCGTCGAGGAGGAGCAGCATGGAAGACGACGCGTTGGATCGATCGACCGATCTGTCGGGGAGCGACGGAGGGCGCACCCTCCCGGACGATGCCGAGCCCCAGGTGTTCGCCGTCGCTCGGGCCGGGGGCCGGCACGCGTTCACGCGGCGCGGGTTCATCGAGATGGTGGGGGCGTCGGCGGCGTCGGCGGCCACGCTGGCGGGCTGCGGCGACGACGGCCCCTTCGGGGGCGAGGCAGCCACGGCGACGCCGCCCCCGTCGGCCACGCCCACGGCCGTGCCGACCCCCACGGCCTCATCGACGCCGACGCCCGAGTGTGTCGTGCAGCCGTCGAGCGTCAACCTGCGTGCCGGGCCGGGCACCAACTACGACATCGTGGCGGTCTTTCGCCAGGGCGACGCGCTGGCGGTGACGGGCCGCACCGAAGATGGAACGTGGTTCGAGGTCGTCGCGAAGGACGGTCGCCGCGGGTGGATGGCGGCGTCCATCGTCGAATGCAGCGTCGCCACCGACGCCATCCCGATCCAGCGCGACATACCGCCCTCGCCAACGGCGCCGCCGCCGACCCGCACCCCCGTGCCGACCGACACGCCGGTGCCCGCCGGAGAGGAGGGCAACGTGCCGCCGGGCCAGACCGGGATCGAGTACCACGTCGAGGGACGCACGTTCCACCTGCCCTGCGGCTCCCCGATCCCGGCCGGGGCGGTCTGCGTGTGCAATTGCGTCACGGCGCCCGCGCCAAGTGGATGCGGCTGCCATGGACACAGGGCGCCGCGCGTGTCGTCCTACTGGTATCCCAACTAGCAGCCGCGGCTGAGCGGAGCCCAGCATGGAGTTGCAGACCATCCCCATCGCCGACGGCGACGTCGCCGATCGCTACATCGTGTACCGCCCGCTGCTCGGCGCGGCGTTCGTCGCCAACCGGGCGATGGCCGATCTCACCCGCGCCATCGTGGCGCGCCGGGCGGCCGAAGCCACCGCGATCGAGCGCCTGCCCGGCGCGCCGGAGGCGCGTGAGGGCGTGCCGGGCGCCGATCGAGCGGCCGAGGGGTCCGGCGCGCCCGCGCGCTTTCTCGATCGAATCGGCTTCCTGGCACCCGACCCGCCGCCGCCCGCCCTCCGCCGGACCTTCAAGCCGGTCACCGCGGTGCTGCTTCTCACCAACCAGTGCCAGCTGCGCTGCACCTACTGCTACGCCGCCGCCGGCGCGCTGCCGGCCCGACGGCTCTCGGTCGATCTGGGTTGCCGCGCGATCGACCACGTGAGCGTCAACGCCAGCGAGCTGGGGTACGACCACTTCGAGGTGGCGTTCCACGGCGGGGGCGAGCCGACCTTCGCGTGGTCCGTGCTCCAGCACTGCACGCGCCATGCGCGCGGCAAGACCCTGCCGGCCGAGATCACGCTGACATCCAACGCGGTCTGGTCGCGGCGGCAGTGCGACTGGATCAGCACCAACATCGACCATCTCAGCCTCTCGGTGGATGGCGATGTGGCGCTGCAGGATCGCCAGCGCCCGTTTGCGTCGGGCCGCGGATCGGCGGACATCGTGCTGCGCAACCTCGCGACGCTCGACGGTCGCGGCAAGGCCTACGGGCTGCGTCTGACCGCGACGGCCCCCTGGGTCCAGCTGCCGGCGGCCGTCGGGTTCCTGTGCGCCACGACGGCATGCCGGCACATGCAGGTCGAGCCGGCCTTCAACGCCGGGCGCGGTGGCCACGGCATGCCCACCTCGGCCGACTGCGATGCGTTCGCCGATGCGTTCCTCGAGGCTTTCGACGTCGCGGCCGACGCGGGCTGCAGCCTGACCTGCTCCGCGGCGCGCCCGGGAACGGTCGCGGCGTCGTTTTGCGGCGCGCCGTACGACGCCCTCATCGTCAACGCCGACGGCCACCTCGGCACCTGCTACGAGATCGACAACGCCGGTCATCCGCTGGCGGGTATCTCGACGATCGGCTGTATCGACGGCGCCGAGGTGCGGGTGAACCACGCGGCGCGCGATCGGCTGCACGGCCTGCTGGACGCGCGGCGGGCGGCGTGCGAAGGCTGTTTCAGCTACCACAGCTGTGCGGGCGACTGTTATGCCCGACGCTTCCAACCTGGCGTCGACGGGCACCTCGCGCACGGTCCGCGCTGCGACATGAACCGGCGCATCCTGCGCGAGCTGCTCCTCCGGCTGATCGAGATGTCCGGGGGCGTGTGGCGCATGCCGACGCCCGCGGCGCCGATGCAAGCCTCCGGCGAACCGGGCGAGATCCCCGTCGGCTGATGCACGCCGATTCCTGGTTCGGCTCGGGGGCTGGGTCCGTGGCGCCAGACCAGACGCCGGGTTGGCAAAGCACCATCGTGGTCATATCGTGGTGGTCGAACTGCCTCGGCCTGCGCTGTCTGCACCGCATCATGCCGGTGGCCGACGGCCGGCCGGTGTACGTGGTGCAAGTCGGCAAGCCCGCCGCCCAGCGGAGGGCATTCCGCGATTTGATGCCGCGGAACGTCGCCGAGATCACCTACTCCGATCGTGCGCCGGCCGAGCACAGCCGGGTGATCGACCACGTCGCGCGGACCGTGCTGACGGAAGCGATGGGGATCTGGTTCGTTGACCACGACACCCATCTGACGGGGTCCGCCGAAGCCTGGTGGCGCGAGGCAGATGCGCGTCTGGACCGCTGCGCATACTGCCTGGTGCTCGTCGGCGCAGACGGCGGCGGCGCCATCACCGCGCCGGCGTTCTGGCTGTCGCCGGCCCGCCTGCCGACCGCCACGCCGTCGTTCGACCCGATTCCCTTCCGGACGAGCCCGGCGGCCTTGCGGCCCGGACGGTCGTACGAGCCGCGTTCGCTCCGCATGCCCGACGTAGACACGCTTGTGCGTGCCCGGGACTGGCTGGCCGCGCGCGGGCTGGTCGGCCGGGTCGCCATGGATCGAGATACCGCACGCGACCGGCGGCCGGGGTGCTTTCCGCGACACGAGCACCTCGGCGGGTTGAGCCTGCTGGCGGCTCCGGAGCCGCCGCTGGAGGCGCATCCGTGGATGCGCCAGACGGTCGACGGGTTGAACCGTTTCCTGGCAAGCTGCCCCGCTGATTGGATTGCGGCCGAGGATCCGGCGCTGCTGCGGCGACTGGCGCGGCTCACCCACGGCGTGCGGGATGGCGCCCGTGCCTGATCTACCGGCGGCCGATGCCGGCCGCGCCTGCCGCTCGCCCACCGCGGGTTCTGGCGCGCCGCGCGCGCCACGGTTGCCGGACCGGTGGTCGCCGCATTGGGCCGATCGGGCGATCGGCCCGCGCCAGCGGCTGCGCTTCGACTTCACTCGCCGTGAGCTGTTCACCGCGCTGGCCACGGAACTGAGGATCATCTACGGCCGCAGCCAGGGAGGGGAAGCGTGGCGACTGGCGGATCTGGGGCGGTTGCCGGACGCCGCGCTTGAGCGGTTGGTTCCGATCGTCGTGGCCGGCTGTCGCATCACCGAGACGGACGGTCACATTTTCGGCCAGGTGTCTGCGACGGCAGCGCCGAAACCGCTGTTCCCGAAATCTCCCGCCGCGCTGGAGGCCTTCAACCAGTTCAACGGCCTGACGCCGATCGGGGCGATCGTGCGCCACGTGGCGGCGGCGACCGGATGGAGTCACGCGGAGAGCCATGAGCTCGTGCGCGGGTTGTTTCTCGACCTCGTGGTCGCCGGCGTGTGTGTGCCGAAATGGCCCTGAGCGCGTTTCGCCCTCTCAGGACAACCCGGCTGCCGATCTTCCGGATGGCATCCGCTGGCTCCGTCTTGTTCTATGCGCCAGGGTATGTGGTGGTGGTGCGGGCCGACCGGGCGGCCGAATTCGAGGCCGCGATCGGCGACGACGCGCCGGATGGTGCGCCGTCCCCCGCGGAGGCGCCGGAACCTGGCGATCCACGGGCCAATGGCCATGGGTGGGAGATCCAGCCCTCGTTCACGGCCTCGGCAATGGTCATGGCGGCCCGGCATCTGCGCGCGCGCGCCAGCCATGCGCGGGACGCCTCGGGCGCGGCTCGGGATCGCGCGTTCAAGCCCGTTTGCCTGACCATTTACCTGCACAACGCGTGTAACTTGAAGTGCAGCTATTGCTTCTCCGAGGCAACCCCACGCCAGGCGGCCCGGCTCGACTTGACCGCGATCCGAGCCGGAGCCGAACGGGTCGGAGCCAACTGCCGGGAAGCGGACCTCCCCTTCACGGCGGTGTTCCATGGTGGCGGCGAGCCGATGCTCGACGGCACCCTGACCGAAGCGGCCTTGGGCACGGTCGAGGCCGTTGCCGCACGCCACGGTCGGCCGATGTTCCGCTACATCGCGACGAACGGCGTGATGCCGGCGAGATCGGCGGCGTGGATGGCGCGCCGCTTCGACCTCGTCGGCGTCTCGTGCGATGGGCCTCCGGACGTCCAGAACGCGCAGCGGCCGACGTGGGGCAGCCAGGGTTCCGCGGCGCAGGTGGAACGCACGGCCGCCATCGTGCGCGCGGCCGGCACGCCCTTGCATGTGCGCGTGACGGTGACGCCGGACAGCGTGCAGCGACAGCCCGAGATCGCCGACTACATCTGCCGTGTGTTGTGCCCGCAGGAAATCCACGTCGAGCTGGTCTATCGGGCGGGGCGCGCCGCCGATTCCGGCGCGTTTCGAACGCTCGACGTCGATGCCTATGTCGCCGGCTACCAGGCCGCGCAGGCCATTGCCGCCCGCTTCGGCATCGCATGGCTGGGCGCCGGCGCGCGACCGTGGACGATCCACGGCCCTTTCTGCAACGTGCTGCGCGACGTGCTGCAGATCGTGCCGGGCGGGGCGGCGACCGCCTGTTTTCGGTCGACGTCCGCGGAGGCGGCTCAGCGCGACGGCACATGGATCGGCGGGTTGACCGCAGATGGCGCCGATTGGGCGATCGACGAGGCGCGCATCGGGGTGCTGCGCGGCGTGCTCACGGCCCTTCCCCCAAGCTGTCGCGACTGTTTCAATCAGCATCACTGCGCGCGCGCATGCCCCGATCACTGCCCAATCGAGCCGGATGACCCGTCCACCGACGCTCGATGCCGTGTTCAGGCCGCGCTCGCCGAGGCTCACATCCGTTCGACGGCGAGCAGGCTGACGGAGCAAGCTGTGTCAGGCCAGTGGCTGTGGGCCGGGACGGTGTGATGCTCGATCGGTGTGCTGCTCGCTGATCGGGCCTCGTTGCCGTCGGTCGCCACTCACGCCGCCAACCCGTCGAGCGCACCCTCCCAGTTCCAAGGCTTCTGGCGCTCGAACAGGGCGACGTGTGTCTCGATCGCCGCCGCCTTGGCGCCGTCGGTCATGCGCTTCCCGGCTGCAACGCCCATGGCCCGAAGCCCCGCGCGCCGGAGCAGCGCCGCCCGGCGGCTCGCGCGTTCGACGTCGGAGCGGTCGACGATGTTCGACACCTCGATGACGAGGTAGACCTCGCGCGCTTCCGGCTGGCCCCGAATCATGCCGCGTACGAACAGGTCGGCCAGGAGCACATCGCCCAGCTGCGCCTCATCGAGCGCTGCCTCGAGGTCGTCCAAGATGTCGCCGGCGCCGACAACCTGCGGCCTGCGAAGCAGCGGGCCAAAGTACGCCGGTGCCCGATCGCGATACGCCATCTCGAGGAGCACACCCTTCATTTCGCCCAGGTCGTCGGCCGCACGCGACTGGCTCAAGGCCAGCTTCTCGACGGCCGCGGTGAGGTGGTCGACTCGGTCGGCGAACTGGTCCATCCGCACGGTGAGCTGGCGCATGCTGGCCGCTTGGTCCGCGATCAGGTCGGGCAGCGCCAACAGCTCGTCCGAGAGCACCAGGCGCCGCAACTCTGCCCGCCACTCGGGGTGTTCCCCAAGCAGCCGGGTCATGTCGGCCATGTCGTGAATGGTGAAGGTCATTGGATTTCGCTCCCTGAAGCGTCATGGGTGGCACCTTGACGTGGGGACGCGCGCGGAATCTTAGCCCGGCCACCGACGCACCGCAATTCACCGCTAGAATCAGCCGCGACCGGCACGCGGCCGGACCGAGTTCAACCGCAGGAGCTCCCCACGAAATGGGTCACGACACGTTCGACATCTCCCCCGTCGGCGCCACGCCGCGCGACGACCTCGACGCCATGGCGGTGCTCACGCTGGCGCTCGACCACGAGCTGGGCAGCGACGACCCGCCCCGCGATCTCGCCGACGTCCGGGGCTACTACGAGCTCGGCTGGGGCGTGCCGTGGCAACAGGTGAACCTTCTCGTGCGCTGCGACGGCCGACCCATCGGCTTCGGGGCGGCGGCGGTGGACCCCGCCCACAATCCCGGCAACCTGTGGCTCCACGCCTACGTCGCACCGCCGCACCGGCGGGCCGGGGTCGGGCGCGCCATCGTCGCGCGGCTCCTGGCCCACCGCGCGGCCGAGTCGCCGGTGGCGTCGGTCGGCTTCTGCCTCCGCGCGTCGGCGCCGGCGGCGCGGCCGCTGGTCGACCGCATCGAGCGCGACTGGGGCGTGGCGGCCAGCATCGTGGAGCGCAAGTCGCGCCTGGACCTGGCGGCGTGGACCGCCGGCCAGGCCGGCGCGGCGCTAGCGGAGCGGCGCACGTTGGCCGGTGACACCCGCCTGGTCTTCTTCACCATGGACGACTTTCCGGGCCCCGAGACCGGCTTCGACCTCGGGCGCTACCTCGACGCCATGAACGAGATCGAGACGCTGATGCCCACGGAGGACCTCGAGCAGGCGCCGGAGCACTTCGACGCCGAGCGGATCGTCGACCAGGTGCGCCGGCAGCGGCTGCGCGGGCGCGTCTTGTGGAGCTTGGTGGCGCTGGATCCGGCCACCGGCGACTGCCTGGGCTACTCCACCGTCAACTTCAAGCCCGACGACCCGGCGCTCGTCAACCAGTGGGGCACCGGCGTCGTCCGCCGCGCCCAGGGGCGGGGCCTCGGCAAGCTGCTCAAGCTGGCGATGCTCGAGAAGCTGCTCCGCGAGGTGCCGGGCGCGCGCTACATCGAGACGTCCAACGCCGGCAGCAATGCCGCGATGATCGGCATCAACACCGACCTGGGCTTCCGGGAGCACTTCATCGAGCACTGCTACCAGATGCCGGTGGGCGACCTGTGTGGCCGGTTGGGGATAGCCGCGCCGGGGGAGACGGGCGGGGGAGACTGACGGTGGGAAGGCGATCCGACGTGGCGCCGCCTCCCAACCGAGCGCGACCCCACGCGGTCGTTCACCCCCCGGCGAGCTCCGCTTCCACCGCCGCGACGAGCGCGTCCACGTCCGCCGCCGTGTTGTAGCCCTGGATCGACACGCGCAGGAGCGGGCGGTCGTTCCAGGGGATCGTCGGGATCTCGATGCGGTGCGCGTCGTACAGCCGGTCCTTAAGCGCCACGACATCGGTGCCGGGCGGCAGCTCGACCGCCTCCATCTGGGTGTACCAGGCGTCGTCGTCGGGATGGATCGCCCGCATGCCCGGGATCGCCAGCAGCCGCGCGCGGGCCGCGCGCACCAGGTTGTGGCAGCGGGCGCGGACCGCCGGCCAGCCGCGCTCGGCCTGGTACGCGATCGCCGCCGGCACCGCCAGGGCCGCCGCGTAGTCCCGCGTGCCGACGAACTCGAGCTCGTCGATGAACGCGTCGCCCGTGGCCAGCGGACTCTCGACGCCCCAGCTGACCACCGCCGGGGACACCCGGCCGCGCGCCTCCGGCCGGGCGTAGAGAAAGCCCGCGCCCTTGGGGGCGCACAGCCACTTGTGGCAGTTGCCGGCGTAGAAGTCCGCCCCCAGCGCCGCCAGGTCCAGCGGCACCTGCCCGGGGCCGTGCGCGCCGTCGATCACCGTCGTGATCCCCCGCGCGCGGGCGTGCTCGACCAGCGGCGCGATCGGCAGCGTCAGCGCCGTCGGCGACGTGATGTGGCTGAGGTACAGGACGCGCGTGCGCGGCGTGACGGCCGACCAGATCCGCTCGGCGACGGCGGCGTGCGTCGTGACCGGCAGGTCGATGGCGACGCGCCGGTAGTGCGCCCCGGTTCCGGCGAGCGCCGCGCGCCACGCGCGGTCGCACGCGCCGTACTCGTGGTCGATCGTCAGCACCTCGTCCCCGACCGCCAACCCCGGCGCCAGGCTGCGGGCCACGATGTTGACGCCGGTCGTGGCGTTGGGCACGTAGACCACGTCGTCGGCCCCCGCCCCGACGTACGAGGCCAGCGCGGCGCGCGCCGCGCGCATCAAGCCGGTGAATCGCCGGCCGAGGAACTCGACCGGCTGCAGCTCGAGCTCGCGCTGCCAGGCCTGGTAGGCCTCGAACACCGGCCGCGGACAGGCGCCGAACGAGCCGTGGTTGAGGAAGACGACCGACGGGTCGAGCAGGAACTCGGCCCGCAGGGACTCGGGCGACGGCGCCGCGGCGGGGTCAGCGCTGCGGTTCGCCGCGGGGGGCGGCGTGAGGAGGTCGGCGGCGGGGTCGGCGTTCGCGGGCGGCGCGGGCGGCATCGGCGTCAGGCCGCGTCGAAGGCCGGCACGTCGGTCTCCACCGGCTGGGCGTAGTCCACGCCCGGGATGTCGAACCCGAACAGCTGCCGGAAGTAGCGTTGGAACCCGTCGTAGTCGCTGAGCTCGCGGAGGTTGCTTGTGTCGATCAGCGCGCACAGCCGCATCGCCTCGGCCTGGATGTCGGCCCGCATCTCGCGGTCGTCCAGCCGGATGCGACCTTCGTCGTCGACCACCGGCGTGCGGCCAGGGCCAATGTGATCGTCGAACAGCCGCACCATCTGCTCGATGGGGCCCTCGTGCGTGCCGGCGGCCTTCATCAGCTTGAAGAGCACGCTCATGTACAGCGGGACGGCCGGGATGGCCGCCGACGCCTGGGTGACGATGGACTTGTTGATCGACACGTGGCACCGCCCGTCGACCGCGCGCGCCAGCTGCGCGTGGAGCGCCGCGCTGGTGACCTCGAGGTCGGCCTTGGCGTGCCCGATGGTGCCGTGCCGGTAGATCGGCCACGTCGCCTCCGGGCCGATGTACGAGTAGCTCACCACCCGCGCGCCGCGCGCCAGGAGGCCCGCCTTGAGGAGCGCCTCGACCCAGCGCCGCAGATCGGCCCCGCCCATCACGGCCACGGTGTCGCTGATCTCCTCCGGCGTGGCCGGCTCGAGCGTGACGTCGCCGACCATGCCGGTGTTCAGGTCGACGGTCTTGATGGCGCTCGGCTGGCCCACGGCCTTGAGCACGGAGTTGTACACCCGCCCCGTCTCGGGGTCGGTGCGCCGCGGCGCCGCCAGGCTGTAGACCACGACGTCGAGCGGCCCGAGGTCGCGGCGGACGCGCTCGAGCGTCGCCTCGAGCACCTCGGTCGAGAACGCGTCGCCGTTGATCGACGCCGCGGACAGCCCGGCCTGCCGCGCCGCGGCGTCGAACGCCGCCGTGTTGTACCAGCCGGCCGACGCCGTCCGGCGCTCGGAGCCGGGCCGCTCGAAGCACACGCCGAGGGAGTGCATGCCGTGCCCGAACGCCCCGGCGATGCGGCTGGCCAGCCCGTAGCCGGTCGAGCTGCCGAGGACCAAGAGGTTCCCGCCGGCCCACGTGGCGGGGTCGCGGCGGGCCGCGGCGATCTGCCGCGCGACGTGGCCCGCGCAGCCGGCCGGGTGCGCGGTGGTGCAGATGAAGCCGCGGATGCGGGGCTCGACGACTTGCAGCGACATGGCGGGCCTCTTCGGGCGATGCGGTCAAACGATGGGAATCGGTCGCGCGCTCGCGGGGCGCCGCGAGCGGCCTCATGTGCTGATTAAAACGCGCGCGGGCTCCCGTTCGTTGCTCCCGAGGCGCGATTCCGCCGCCAGGCGATGCCCGCCGGTGCGGCGGCGACCGACCGTCGCGACCTCCATGCGGGCGACGGCATGGGCGCCTTCACGCGCGGCCGGGCCGGATCGACTGCTCGAACAACGCCTCGTAGGCGCGGAAGCACTTCTCGGGGTCGAAGATCTCGAGCGCCAGCGCGTGCTTGGCACGGTAGTCGTCGAGGTGGCTCGCGACGTCGACGATGCCGCGCGCGAGGGCGACGGGATCGCGCGCGGCCACGATCTGGCCCATGCCGGTGACCCGCACGATCTCGCGCGCCCCCGGGATGTCGGCCGTGACCAGCGGGGTGCCGGCGCGCACGGCTTCGATCTGGGTGGACGGGAAGCAGTCCGACCGGCTCGGCAGGGCGAAGAGGTCGATCATCCCGTAAAAGTTGGCCATCCGCTGCGGGTCGGTGATCAGCCCGAGCAGCGTGAAGCGGTCCGCGTGGGCCTCGAGCTTGGCGCGGTGGGCGTCGAAGAACCGCTCGTAGGGGATCTCGCTCTCGCCGGCGAACACGAAGTGCGCGTCGGGTAGCTCGGCCACGATCTGGGGCACGGCGTCGAGCAGGAAGTCGAAGCCCTTCTCCTCGACGAACCGGCCGGCGAAGCCCACCAGCCGCTTGCCCTCCAGCCCGAGCTCGCGACGCCAGGCGGCGATGGCGCCGGGGTCGGGCGGCGGCAGGTCGACCGGGGCGTAGATGAAGCTCAGCTTGGGCCACAGCGGGCGCAGCAGGCGGCTGCTCTGGGCATAGTCCTGGGTTTGCGGGATGACGCCGTTGGCCAGGCGCCCCGCCCAATAGGTGGTGTTGTAGTAGAGGGCCTCGAGCGGGCGCTTGGACGGCCCGGCGGGCAGCACGAGGTCGCCGTTGTGGGTGATAAACACGCTCACGCCGCGCGCCCGCGCCAGGGCGGTGGCCGGCAGCACCTCGGGGAAGGGGATGTGGATGCTCATCACGTCGAAGTCGGGCAGGAGCCCGCCCAGCGCCGGCAAGAGGCCGGGCGCGATGGCCGAGCGGCTGAGCATCATGCGCGGCGGCACGCGGTGCACGAGCACGCCATGCACGACCTCGGTCAACGGCAGGTCGGGCTCGTGCTGGGTGGTCAGGGCATGCACGGTGTGGCCGCGCCGCGCCAGGCCCTCGGCGATGCGGCGGGCGTACGCGGTGAGGCCGGTCCAGTGGGGGTGGTAGTACGTCAGGAGGAACAGCACGCGCATGGCGGGCGGATTCTAGTGCGGGCCGGAGGCGGGGGTCAAGCGGGGAGCCGGCTCGCCCACGCCTACGGCGGGTCGAGCGCATCCTGGGCTTGCAGAATCGCCTGCACCCGTTTCCTCAAGTCTGGCAGGTTCGTCTCGGTGACCTCCCAGACCGCATCGACGTCGTCGACGCCCATGTCGTCATGAATCAACACATCCCGGAGCCCAGCGATTCGCCGCCACGGCACGTCATCATGGTCGGCGCGCAGAGCATCGCTCAGCCGCTTCGTTGCTTCGCCGATGATCTCGAGCTGCCGGATTGTGGCATCTTGCCAGTGGGAAGTGCTCATGAACACATCGCGACCCACGGCGGTGTAGCACTCGATCTCTTTGATCGCATCGAGGGTATGCTGCAGATAGAGCGCATCACCGCTCACAACGGCACAGCCGATTCGAGAACACGATCGCGGATGTTAGGGGCTGATCGCGCGCTCGGTCACCACATCGACGTCGCAACCCAACAGCGTCTGCAAGTCCTGACGAACGGCAATCAAATCCAACAGACTGCGCCCAGAATCGAGGCCGACGAGGAGGTCGACATCACTGCCGGCGTCGGCATGGCCCGTTGACCGCGAGCCAAAGAGGCGCACGTTGCGTGCACCGTGGCGCTCCGCCACGCGGAGGATCGCCTTGCGATGGGTCGAAACCAGCCCGTCGATCACCACTTGGTGTCTCCCTACAACAAGACCCCTGCCGTCATCGCACCTGCCGAGGCGTCGTTCACGCGCCCCGTCGACATGCTCGCACGCCTGCGCAGGACGCGTGTATCATAGCATCGCGCGCTTGACCATACAGGCCCAGCCTGCCGCCGGCGACCTTCGCCGCGATCGGCCGCGGCGGCCTGTCTCCCCGATGACGCCGGTGCGACGCCTCGACGGCGGCGGCCCGCTTGCCAGGCGGTCGGGGGCACCCCCGAGAGAGGACGATGGACGAACCCACGCTGGCTCGGTACATCACGGATACGTTCGCGGGCGTCGAAACCGACGTCAACTTCGGCTACACGTTCTTCTACTGCGGGGCGCATCGCAAGCTCGCGTTCGCCACGATCGCCAGCACCGGCAACCCGTACGAGCACGTCTCGAACCTCGACCGGCCGGGCGTCTTCAGGCTGAACATCGGCGTGAGCCGGCAGACCTTCCAGGCGCTCTTCGGCCCGGACAAGGTCGACGTGAGCGCGTACGACTTCACCGCCCTGGACACGATCATGCCGCACCCCGACTACGCGGCGCAGCACTTCGTGTGCGTGCTCAACCCGGGCGACGCGACGATGACGCAGGTGCGGGCGCTCCTCGCCGAGGCGTACGACCTGGCCGCGCGGCGGCAGACGCGGCGCGCGAGCACGACGTCGAAGCAGTGAGGGCACGGGCACCGTTGCACCTGTGGCAGACGGCGATCACCCGTGGCGCTGCCCCCCCTCTTGCACGCCGCGGTGACCGCCGCTGGTCCGCCCGTCACCCCCGCCACCACCCGTCCGCCCACAGCCCGAGCCAGCCCGCCATCAGCGCCACCGCCAGCGCGAAGAGCGCCACGGCGACGAAGACTGCGCGATCGCCCGCCGCGGGGGCGGTGCCGATCCCGCCAGACTCGTCGCCGCGCCCGGCCGCCCCCGGATCGCGACCCGCGGCGTTATCCCGGTCCCCGACCACGGCCCCCGGCATTTCCAGCGAGCCCACCACCGCCGCGGCGACGCCCCACAGCACGACGTCCAGCACCCACGCGCGGGCGGACCCGCTGGCGAGGGCCGTCGGCCACGGGACCACCCGCGACATGGCCAGCACCGCGGACGCCAGCGCCACGACCGCGGCGCCGGGGAGGGCGGCCGATGCCGTGCGCGCCAGCGCCAGGCCACGATGGACCATCCCCAGCGGCATGGCCGCGTCCATCCCTGCCGCGGCGCGCCTGCCCGCAGCCGAGCCCGACCCCGCAGCCAACCTCGACGCCGCGGCCGACCCCGGCCCCGTCGCCGCGCCCAACCCCGCCACCGTACCCAGCACCGCCGCCCCGAGCCCCGCCGCCACCAGCGCCACCAGCCCCGCCCAAACCACGACCGCCGCGGTGCGCACCGTGTCCGACAGCCCGCCGCGAGCCTCGGCCGGGTCGACCTGGATCACGAAGTCCGCCGCCGGGAACACCGAGCACGCCACGCGCACCTTGCCCGGCTGGGCGAAGCGCCGGACCCAGCGCTGGCCGGGCGCCAGGACGAACGGGCCGAAGGTGTGGGCCACCGAGTCGTCGTTCACGACCTCGAGGGCGTGGCCCACCCGCGTCACCACGCGTTGCGGCAGCGCGTCCGGCGCCTCGTCCCCGGCCGCCACGCGCGCGGCCGTGCCCGCCGGGATCGTGTAGACGTCGCTGCCCGCGTTCCGCCGCGGCGGGTCGAGCCACGCCACCACGGGCAGTGCCAGCAGCGCCGCGAGCCAGGGCAGCACCGCCCAGCGGGGCGACACCGCGACCATCTTCAACCGCCCCCCGCCGCCCGTTCGGCGACCGCGCCGCCGTCGGACCAGCAGACGAGCCGGCCGGCCGCGTCGAGGTCGGCCGCCGCGTCGGGCAGGCCGGGGGTGGTCAGGTGAACCCGGCGCACCGCCCCCGCCACGGCCCCAGCGGCCGCCGGCTGGTGCGAACCCCCCTGGTGCCCCGTGCCGGCACCTCCTTCGTCCCCGGCCGCCAGGGCCTCGGCGCGCAGCGTGAACTTGACCGGGCGGAAGCGCAGCCCGCCGCGCGCCGCGCCGCGGCGCGTGACCCACAGGAGCATCACGGCCGCCGGCCCCTCGCCGGGCGTGCGGTCCAGCCAGTCGCCCAGGCACTCGGCGCGCCCGGCGATCGGCGGCCACAGCAGCCGGTAGCCCGGTGGGACCGCGACGGCCTCGCTGGCCGGCTCCGCGCCGCGGCGCCAGATCAGGGCCTCGTCGTCGAAGCACGTGCAGGCGATATCGATCGCCCCGGCCACCCCGCCCTCGACCAGCCGGGCCTCGAGCCGCTCCGGCCGGCCGTCCTCCGCCACCACGACGTGCCAGAGATCGCCGGCGCCGGTTTCGACGCGCACGACGCGACGGCCGCCCTCGGCACGATGGGTGGTCCACGTCTCGACGGTGCCGTCCGGACGGAGGAAGCGCCCGGCGTCGACCTCGACGTCCTCGGCGCCCGCGGGGTGGAGCTTGCGCATGGTGGCCCGGTCTGGCGGGGGAAAAGAAGATGCCTGCTACGTCGTGTGGTGCAAGTCTCTCAACCTGCGTAAAGCAGGTGGGTGCCTGCCGGGCGCCCCGGCCGCAAGGGCCGGTGAACCGGTCTGGGACCTAGTACAGACGCCGTTCGAGCTGAGCTCCCTGAGATCGAAATGTTGGTTGACGACGTGCGTCGACCACACCACGTAACAGGCGCGGCTAGCATACCAGATGGGCGGGGGTTCGGCAAGTCGCCGGGGTGGCGGTGCGGCCCACCACGGTCGCATTGTCCGGCGCATGCGTGCAGCCGAGAGAGGTAGGCCCATCGTTGAACGGCGCGTCTCGTCAACCGCCCCCACCGCCGGATCCGCCCCCGCGCGCCGCGGTCCCCCGCAGCTCCAGCCGCCAGATCCCCCAGGCCGCCAGCGCCAGCACGCCCGCCAGCACGATCCACGCCGTCGCCCGCTCCGCCCGGCTGACGAAGATCGCCACGCCCCCCGCCGAGCACGCCAGGAGCCAGATCGTGAGGGCGGCCTCGCGCGTCGTCGCCCCCAGCCCCACCAGCCGGTGCGAGAGATGGTCCTTGCCGCCCGTGGTGAAGGGGTTGACCCCCCGCCGCAGCCGCGATACGACGACGAGCGCCAGGTCGAACAGCGGCACCGCGACCACCAGCCCCGGCACCATCCACGAGACGTGCGTCGGCTGCCCCGGGAAGCGCAGCTTGATGCCGATCGCCGCCAGGAGGAAGCCGAGGAACAGGCTCCCGCCGTCGCCCATGAAGATCGTGGCCGGGTTGAAGTTGTAGATCAGGAAGCCCAGGCTGGCGCCCAGGATGGCGGCGGCGAGCGGCGCCACGAGCTGCTGGTCGTTCAGCACCGCCAGCAGCACGAACGCGCCGGACGCGGCGGCGGCGACACCGCCGAGCACGCCGTCCATGTTGTCCATGAAGTTGACCGCGTTCATCAGCACCAGCACCCACAGCACCGTCAGCGCGGCATCCGCCACGCCGACGCCGCGCCACAGCGCCGGGCCGTCGGCCAGCTGCACCGACACCCCCGACACGATGAGGATCGCCGCGCACAGCACCTGGCCCGCGAGCTTGACCCGCGGCCGCAGCGGCCGCCGGTCGTCCCAGATCCCGAGCGCGCTGGCCAGCGTCCCGCCCGCCAGGATGCCGCCGAGCTGCACCAGCGCGCCGCGGTCGCTGACCGCGCCCAGCGCCGCCAGCACCGCCGCCCAGATGGCGAGCCCGCCGAGCAGTGGCGTCGGGCGGGTGTGCACCTTGCGCACCGACGGCTGGTCGGTGACGCCCGTGCGCCACGCCAGCCCGCGCACGGCCGGCGTGCCGACCCAGGCCAGCCCAAGCGCGATCGCGAAGACGAGGAGCGACGTCAAGGCGTCGTCGGCGCACCGGCCGGGGCGGGCGCGATCCCACAGCCCAGCGACGCGTTGAGCTGCCCGAGCTCCGGGTCCTCCGGCGCCACCGCCAGCCCCCGCTCGACGTAGTCGCACGCCTTGTCGGGCTGGCCGAGGTCGCGCGCGATGAGCGCCAGGTTGGCCAGCGAGGTCGGGTCGGGCCGGCCGTTGCGGGCCTCGGTCAGCTCGACCACCTTGAGGTTGGCCTCCTCGGCGCCGGCGAGGTCCTTGAGCTGCCCCAGGACGAAGGCCAGCTCGCTCCAGGCCGCCATGTCGCCCCGCCCCTCGCGGCTCTCGACATACGCGCGGTAGTCCGCCTTTGCTGCGTCCCATTCCTCGAGCTCGCGGTGGATCCGCGCCCGCAGCCGGTAGGGCTGCGTGTACAGCGGGTCGATCGCCAGCGCCTCGTCGATCCGCGCCATGGCGTCGTCGGTGCGCCCGTCGAGGAACTCGGTGGTGGCCAGCTCGGCGCGCAGCCCGGCGTTGCTCGGGCTGAGGTCCGGTGCGATGGCGCGCAGGAACCACTCGCGCGACTGGCCGAGCCGCTCGGTTCGCCGGTCGGGGTCGAACGTCCGGTCGCCCCAGATCTGGTACGCGCGCCCGAGGTTGGCGTAGTGGTCGGTGTTGCGCGGCGCCAGCGCGCGCGCCTCTTCCAGCACCACCAGGGCCGCCTCGAACAGCCGGTCGCGGTTGGCGGCGTCGCCGCGGAAGCTGACCGAGTACTCCGAGAAGCCCGGCTCGCCGACGGCCTCGGCATGGCGCTCCTCGAACAGCTGGGCCTCGGCGTCGGCCTTCTCGAGGAGCGCCTTGCCCTTGAAGAGCAGGTAGTAGTCCTCGCGCGGGTCGAGCGCCAGCGCCCGGTCGTAGTCGATGACGGCCTCGTCGTACCGGCTGGCGGCGTGGTAGCCGTTCCAGCCTTCCTTGTAGAAGATGTCGGCGCGGACCTCGTCGATGTTCGACCGGAAGGCCAGCCCGATCACCGCCAGCCCGGCCAGCGGGTAGAGCCACGCGGCGCGGCGGCGGGCGAACGCGCCCGGCTCGGGGTCGCGCTGCAAGAGGACCCAGGCCCAGGCCACCAGCATGATGCCGAGCATGAGGTAGTACATCACCACCATGGCCGTGCTGGTGTCGGCGCCGCCGCCCTGGGCCAGGAGCGCGCGGTGGCTGAACGCGTACACCCCCGTTACGCCGAGCGTCAGCCCGGCGTAGACCAGCGCCCCGCCGCCCCCGCGCCCCCACCGGCCGGCGCGCACGAGGCCGAGGATCGTCTCGGTGACCACGAGCAGCGACCCGATGCCCCACGTCAGGCCCATCAGCCACAGCATGATCAGGCGCTTGGACGTCGCGGGGTTGGCCTCGACGATGAAGTCGAAGGACAGCGTGGCCAGCACCGTGACCACCAGGAACGCCGCCCCGGCCCACCCCCATACCGAGGACGGGCCGCCCGCGGCCGGGCGGACGGCGCC